>JAGRAN010000037.1 GCA_020434585.1 Bdellovibrionales bacterium | reverse complement strand
GCATCCCAATTTATCCATTAAGGATGAAATGCCGTCCGCGCACCATTCGTGAGTTACGTCGCCAGTTCTTGCATCAGCCCGCAGCATTACTACTGAACAACGTTCCGCTTCCATGAACGTTCCGATTTTCATCAGAGCTTCGTTGATACCCTCGTTTATTTCCTTAGGGGCAAGGTTGATGAAGTTTGTAGATATGCCAGATAGTAAGCGTTCAAATGCGAGACGATGCTCTAACGCCCGTTCGGTCGATTTGCGTTCGGTAATGTCAGTCGCTACGCCAAGAACAAACTGAGGATTGCCTTTGTGATCAAAGACAGGTCGCTTCATTGTCTGCAAATAGCGAACTTGGCCCGCAGAGTCAGTAATTATCTCCTCAGGAATGAAGAGTTCTTGACCCGATTCAAGGACTTCAAGGTCGTCATCGCGAAAATGATCGACTTCATTGGCGTTAGCATTGAAATCGGAATCCTTTCGGCCTAGCAGGTCCTCCACAGTTGTTCCGTAGGCATCAGCGACAGCCTGATTGACTAAAACAAATTCTCCGGTTCTGTTCTTGGCGAAAATGAAATTAGGATTGATGTCGATGACTTGCTTAAAAAATCTTTGCTGCTGGCTGTATGCGTCCTGAGACTGCCGGCGGTCAGTTATATCAATACCGTAACCATGGACCGCGGTTACTTTGTCCGAGTCGTCGAGTATTGGCAGCAGGCTAACTTCAAATAGGCGGCTCGAAAAATTAATAGATTGGAGGGCCGGTTTTCCGTTAAGAGCGCTGTTAATTAGCCTAGCTAGTTCAGGCAGGTTTTTACAAACGTCAGCTACGCTGCTTCCAACAACAGGATTCGAATCAAAATTCCAAAGGGCGATGCCGCGGCCTTCGGCTAATACGAAATTCTCATTCGTATCTACGACGAAGATCATGAGCGGGGCGTCAGAAACAACTGAACGAAGAATGCTGGAATGTTCGGCGGCAGTTCGGCTCTCAGACGGACTCAAGGTGTCTGTTGCCGATGTTGACCCGTGACCCTTGGTTACTCGCTTCACGAAACTGCCTCCTCGGGAACAAGGCATTATTCTACCTTTATTTGCCTAGGGAATCTAGCCGTGCAAGTTGTGGAAAATACAGTTTATTGTTCGGGAATGCGTAGGATTTGCTTGGCGCGAGTAAAGGCATCGTCAGGAATACCGATTGCCCGTTTCACAAAAACATCGCGCTGCAGGGGGTTCTTAATTGAGCGCGCCTCGGCAAAGGTTTTTGCGCTGATGTGACCCCGCAGCCAAGACCATATCGGCTGAGAGGGAACCGGGAAGTCGCTGCCGTGCAAAATTCTTTCAGCGACCAAGCCTTCGGTGCAGCGGGGTAGGTAAGCTGAGCGCACCGGAAGCTGCAGGCCGCTGATGTCTCCATATAGATTTGGATGTTCCTGCAGCAGGTCGCAAAAGACGTCAAAGTATTCGGGATCGACAACCCCGCTTTTTGTGCCGCAGTGCGCAGCAATAACAGTAACTCCGCACTCGAGTGGTGATCGCAAAGTTCTCGGGTCTGCGTACTTGGCGTTATACTGTTTGACAGTGTGCTCACCTCCGGTATGCGCGAGTAAGGGGAGCTTCAATTCGGCCATTTTGCTCCAAAATGGCTTATAACGTGGATCTGAACAATTGATGTTCTGACAATTAGGCAGACACTTCATTAATACGGCGCCTTTCTCAGCGCAGCGTTCAAGCTCGTCGATCGCGTCGGCACGTGCCGGATGGATCGAGACCGCAGGTAGAAAGCAATTATGTTTTTCAGCAAGGCGGAAAATATAATCGTTTGGGACGTACAAACTTTTCTCTTCGTCGATTACGCGTCCACTTTCATCATAAACTTTTTCATGAGCAAGAATGACCACCTGTTCAAGCTCCGAAGATTCGACGAAGTGCACGAGTCGATTAACGAAGATATTGTCTAGATCGCCCCGTAGGGAGCTCTGCGGCAGTCCGAGCTGATGGAGCATATAGTGGGCCAGCAATTTGTGGGCACCGCTGTGCTGAATCCGGCAACCGGAGCCGCTGCTGCCGTTCCCGACAATGTGGACATGAGAGTCGATCATTTGAACAGTCAAGCGGAACTGCCTTCAGGTGGCAAGAGGGCAGCCCCCTTTTTCTCGAATTACTTGCGAGCTATAATCTGCCCCGGTTGGATAGAGCGACACAATGGAGAATAATTTCGATGGCTCGATTTACAAAATTTCTTACAGGTCTCGGACTAGTTTTGTTATTGGCCGGTCCGGTGTCGGCGGCCGTTCAGGTTGGAAAGGCCGCGCCAGACTTCAAACTAACAAGTATCGATGGGACAGATGTGTCGCTGAGTGAGCTTTCCGGCAAAGTGGTTATTCTTGAATGGTTTAACCGTGAATGCCCATATGTGAAGAAACATTATCGCAACGGCGATATGCAGGCACTTCAGCGAGAGGCCGTTGCCAAAGGAGTTGTTTGGTTAACAATTGATTCGACCAGCCAAGGTCATCGCAGTTTTACCGCTCCCGCCGAATTTAAGACTTTGGTTGCTGATTTAGGAATTTCAAGCACGGCTGTCCTGAGTGACGCGAGTGGTGATGTGGGAAGAACATATGGTGCGAGAACTACGCCGCATATGTTCATTATCGGCAAAGACGGCACCCTGCTCTATCAAGGCGCGATCGATGACAATTCCAGTTCACATGGAGACCCCAAGGAAGCCAAAAATTTCGTAAAGGCCGCCATAGCGGAGATCGAAGCCGGTAAAGCAGTCTCAGTATCGGAGTCCAAACCTTACGGGTGCTCAGTCAAATATTCGAACTAGTTTTCGATTTTAGTGCCGCCGCGAATGCGTTCGACGATCGACGCCTTCGCGGTGAAGTCGTGCGGGAAACCGAGTTTTATCGCGCTCGCGTCGTGAAGCTGTGCGGATTGTTCTGGGGTAATTTGAATTTTCAGACAGTCGATGTTGTCCTGAAGCTGCTTCAGCGTTCTCGCACCGATAATTGGGCTGACAACCCCCTGCTGATTTAGATTCCATCTCAGAGCAACTTGAGCCGGTGTGCAACCTGAATCCTGCGCAACGTGAGAGACTTCTCGGGCGATATTGATATTTCGCTCTGTCAATTTGTCACTCATTATTGCCGCGCGCTGCGAACCTTCAGGTGAAGCAGAGTCATTGTACTTGCCGGTGAGGATTCCGCTGCCAAGCGGCGACCACGGCGTTACGCCCAGGCCCATCTCTATCGCCATAGGAATCAGGTCACGCTCCGGTGTTCGTTCGAGCAGACTGTACTCGATTTGTAGCGCGATAAATTTACTCCAGCCGCGTAGTTCGGCCAAAGTATTCGCCTGGGATACCCTCCAGGCAGGAGCGTCCGAAATGCCGATGTATAGAACCTTGCCGGCGCGAACAAGGTCATCGAAGGCCCTCATAATTTCATCGACCGGAGTTAAATCTTCCCAAATATGCAGCCAATACAGATCAATGTAATCAGTACCAAGACGTTTGAGGCTGGCTTCAATTGATTCGACCATGCATTTGCGGTGATTGCCTCCGGCGTTCGGATTACCTGGCTGCATCGACAAGGTGTACTTGGTTGCAAGGACCACTTCTTGTCTACGGCCGCTTAAGAATTCACCGAGCATAGATTCACTTTCACCGCCGGTGTAATAGTTGGCAGTATCGATAAAATTACCGCCTGACTCCAAGAAGTGTTGGGTGATTTTCCTGCACTCGTCTTTTTCCGCACCCCAGCCCCAAGCAGTTCCGAATGTCATAGTTCCAAGGCACAGCGGGGATACTCTAAGGCCGCTGCGACCAAGTAGGCGGTAACTATCGAGCGACATCATTCGCTTATTCCTCCGGCTGCTTGCCGTAGGTTGCTTCGACCCACGCTACGAAATCGTCAGCCTTACGTTTCATTGCTTCTTGTGCGATGGTTTTAACGTGTTCAGGAAAGTCTTTGTTAACGACCCACTGTAAATAGGAATTTGAAGGGTCGGCAGCCAACTCGGTGATTGGTACGCCGCTGTGCTTGCCAAAAGCGAGCGCTACGTGCCCATCCTTCCACTGAACGTGTTTGCTTGGGCCAACCCAGGCGGCCCGTCTCGACTGAGAGAGAGACGCTAGATCGTCTAGGGAGGCTCTGGTTAAATTGAACTCCTCCCGCATACCCATCAGCACTGCAGCGGTTGCTCGCACGTCAGCTTCTGCGTTGTGGGCGTTCTGCATTTTCTCGCCGACAAAGCGTTCATAAGCGTCTACTAGGCGTCTCGGCTCAAGCTTACGCCACATCATCAGCGGGTCGATGAATTGTTTGCCGCTTAGATCTAGCTCTTGCATCGAGTTACGTTTTAATTCAGACAATACAATCGTAAGGTCAAAATCGACGTTGTAACCGACGATAAACTCAGCCCGCTCAAAGAAGGGTTCAATTTCATGAAATATCTCGCCGAAGCTTGGGCAATTTTCTAGGTCTTTATTTGTAATTCCGTGAACAGCGGTCGCAGCGCTTGAAATGGGAATCGACGGTTTGATTCTCCAAGAATGCGCAGTAGCATCTTCGTCCAAGCCTTCTTGAAGGGATAGCTCGATTATCTGATCGCGCTCCGGATTTGGTCCAGTCGCTTCAGTATCAAAAACCATGATATTTGCTTCAGTCATGCGTCCTTCCGTATTACTTTGTGCGATACTTGTTTACTAATTCAGCGAAGGCATCAATCGACATTTCTTTTCCGTCGACATTTACCGTTTCTTTCTCGATTTTGTAGCTCTTTTCCGCACAGCCCCAGTTAACAGAGTCATACTTTTCTTTGTCACGTTTGAGCAGCATAACATGCGGAGTGGAGTCCACAACAATTCCGTAAGGGCACATGGCGTCCCAGCTGTTAACGGTAATTGTTCGCCGTTCTTCTTTCCCGGCAATCACACGGATAATCCAAACTTCGATTTCGTCTGGGCCTCCCGGCTCTTGTGCGGGCGGTACATTTTTAGTCAAACTTTTTCCGACTATTACTAAATCAGCCAAGGAAGAAGTTTCAGACAAGTTTAAAATCTTACTGCACGGCTCGCAGGCCTGCGCTTTAACAGAACTAAATAAGACAGCGGCGGTCCCCAGCAGTATCAACGTTTTGTGGGAAATCATAAAAAAGCCCCCTCTTTAGGTTCTAATGAGCCAAAGATAGTATTGCTGCTTGCTGAGTTTCAAGTGGCGGCATTAGTTTCGCTAAGTTGGATTCTTTGATAGGTATCTAATCATAATATTTGGAGCCTAATTTACCCGATGAGCCAGGACGCTATTCGATCGCTAATAGTTGATTTTACCTCCACTTTTGGAGGTGCGTTTGAGCATGCCCTAAGCCTTGCTTCCGAATTGAACGAAGTAGATGGGGTTAGCGCCGGACTGGTGTCTGCCCAACAGGATAAATCCACTCTAACTCGGGTGCCGAAATCTGTTCCGTTCTTCCGCTTTCCGCCGTACCGCCGTTATGGGTCCGAATCCGGACTGCGCGCTGGCTGGCGAAAGTATTTCGATATGTTCCTCGATGTCGCAGCCGGCGAAGTGCCGCGCGCTCTGCGCCTTGCCCGTATTGGCCAGAAGCCCCATGCTGACGTTATTCATTTAAACAATCTGATTAACATTCAGCAGTCTTGCGTTCTGGCGGCGAAGCTCTTGGGGGCAAAAAGTATCTCCTGTCATCAGGATTTCGAGTATCACTCGCGGCTTGCAAAAAAAGTTGCGCAGTATGTTGATCATCACGTTGCGATCTCTCAAGCAATAAAAGACGATTTACTGGCATTTGGTATTGATGAATCGCGCATCACAATTATTCATAACGGTATCGATACAAACCGCTTCTCTCCTACTGCACAGGGTGTCGATTTATCCAGCGAATTTAACGTGCCTGAAAACGCAATTACGATTGCGATCTTCGGCCGCTTAGTGCCGTGGAAAGGCCATACCGACTATTTAAAAGCCTTTGCTCAAGTTGCTCGAGCCAATGAGCTGGCCCACGGCTTAATCGTCGGTGATGTATCCGACGGCGAAATGCTTTATGAGGAGGAGCTCAAGCAGCTTGCGAACGAACTTGGGATATACGACCGAGTGACTTTTACGGGTTACCGGGCTGATGTTCCCGAAATTCTTAATTCAGTCGACATTGCCGTGCACATGTCTAATCGGCCGGAACCTTTTGGGCTAGTGGTTTCCGAAGCAATGGCGTGCGGTCGTCCAATCGTTGCCATGGCTGAGGGCGGGCCTCTTGAAATCGTAGTTGATGGGGAAACCGGATTTTTGGTGCCTCCGCGAAATCCCGAAGCTGCAGCCGAAAAGATTAACTTGCTTGCAGCTGATGCTGAGCTTCGTCGTCGCTTTGGCGACGCGGGTCGTGAACGCGCTAACGTCGAATTTTCTGCACACGCTTGTGCGCAAAAGTATTTAGCGCTTTATCGAAAGCTGCTCGATGAACCTTCCACTAACGGCCATCGCTGAGAGATTTAGCTAAACAGCTGAACCAGACTGGACTGATGTATAGATCTTGTGACTGTGGTGATCCTCTGGCTCCCATAAACCAATGCCGTACTCAATCTCGTCGACATCTAAAAGTTCAGAGCTTTTCTTGACGGCTGAGGCGTGAACTGCTGCTGTTTCGAAGACTCGCATTAGCGTTCGTAGGTTGCCGCGCCACGGACACTTTTGAATTCTGCGCCAAGCTGCGTCAGTTAGTCCACGCGGGGGCTGCCAAGTTGTGCACTGCTTTTCGAACTTGGCAAACATTGCAGAAAGAACCGCAACCAAGTCCTCCGGGCGGCACGAAAGATCTTCTATTTCGATTAGTGTTGCACCGAGTCTGGCATGCTCGTCGAGGTTTATCTGGTCCCTGAGAGACTCCCAGCTGCGGTTGCTGGCGAAAATCACTGCACATTCGAGCAGTCGCTTAGCCGTTGCGCCGAATGGGTAATATTGGTTGCTGTCCAAAACTTCCATTAGCACTTGCATGACCACACCGGTAACCCCGTGGCTTTCGTCGAGAAAGCAAACGCCGTCTTTGGCAAATGACAGAGCGCCTTCCCTGGCAGATGCCCCGGGAAATGAACCGGTGACATGACCGCAGAGGAGAGACTTCATTGCCGCCTTATCGCCGGTGCTTTCTGCATTCAAGTTGATGGTTACAAAATTACCTTTTGCTCTGGAAAGCCAATAGTAATAGGCGATCGAGGTTTTGCCAGCTCCAGGGCCGCCAAGCAGGTAGATGCGCGAAACATTGTTCTCGGCAAGTTCGCGGGTTAAGCGAACAACTTCACGCAGCGACGGACTTATGGTGTAAAAATATTTGTATCCGCTGTCTGGAATTTCTGGCGAAAGCGGCATTTTAATAATGTTCTGCTCTGTAACGGGACCAAGCTTGTCTCCGAGCTCTGACGCCACTTCCGACAAGTCAGAGGCTGCAATTAAGCGAATACCTTCGAGTGCGTCTTGTTCCGCTCTGTTGTGCAGCCATTTCCCAAGAGCGATTAAATTATCGATACGCGCCGCAACGATCATCGTAGGAGTGCCATCCCGACGAGCGTGCCTAACCTTGATCACTTCATCGAGAAGCCGGTTCATTCGGTTTTCATCTTCGAATAGGCTGACAACCGCAGTCGCTCGTGAGACAGCAGTTAAGTCTTCTCCTGAAAGCGGCACCACCCTTAAGTTCCCAGCATGTCCTTCGAAAGTTTTCTGCACGGATTGATCGTCACTGTTTTCCCCGGAAAGGAGCAGTAGGGGTGCTTTGGCAACTTGCTCAGAGCTAAGCTGATTTGCGCCTTCATCAGCAGCGACTGGTTCATCTTCGCGTTTCTTAAAGATCATCGAGCGGCTCCTCCAATCGGGTAGAAGCGAATATAATGCAGCGACTCGGTCAAGTTGTAAAACCACTCCGACAAACATGACAAAATGAGTATGCTAGGAGCTTCCCGACCTGCCGAGAAGAGTTGTTTCAGTCAAGATACCGAGCTATATCAGTATTGTTTGTGTCGAGAAGAGCTATCCCGAAACGTGTTCCGAAATCTTCAACTTGTCCTTATTGTTTTTTGCTTCACTGCAGTCAGTGCCGCGCAGGCCCAAGGCGGCAGAACTTCCACAGAGCCGGAAGGAGTCCGAGAACGTCGTGAGCTCGGAATGTATGTCCCTAGACCCTTTACTGGCAGCTTAGATCCCTACATTAAACGCGCTAAGGCAGGAGACGTAGAGACTCAGTATGTTCTCGGCTTTATGTACACCGAGGGCTGGGGAGTAGAGCAAGATCTGGAAAAGGGCTTCGCATGGTATGAATTGGCTGCAAAGCAGGGCCATGACAAGGCGTTGAAGGAAGTCGGCAACGCTAGACTACTTGGACGCGGAACTAGGGCGAGTCCAATTAGCGCCCATGACGCGTGGATGGAAGCAGCGGAAAAAGGCAATCGTGAGGCAATGCGCAACCTCGCGGTTTATTTTCAGGCCGGATACGCCGGGACCAAGGATTTCAAGGAATCCGCAAAATGGCGTTTGAAGTCTGCTGAGCTTGGATTGCCGATCTCTCAATACGAAATTGCGATGATGTATTTGCAGGGCCAAGGAGTGGACCGAAACGTGGATGAAGCGGTTCGTTGGCTGCAGAAAGCTGCTGAAGGTGGCAATGCCACCGCAATGTATCGACTGGCGCTGCTCCATCAATCCGGACTTGGAGTAGAGCTAGATTACAGCAAGTCGATTGAACTTTTGCGAGAAGCCGCCAATCGGGGAGTCGTGCCGGCAATTTCGGTTTTGGGCAAAATGTACGAGCAGGGCAAAGGAGTACCCGTCGATACTGAAAGGGCGCGAAAATATTATTTGTCTGGAGCTAAGAAAGGCGATCTTAAAGCGGTAGTTTATCTCGGCCAGTTATACGAACTTGGCAGCGGCGTAGATCAGGATTATCGCAAGGCGCGCAAATACTACAAAATGGCAGCCAAAGGCGGGGATATCTCAGCGAATGTTCGACTTGCGCTGATGGACTTGCGAGGCGCCGGAATGGAAAAGCCTGATAAAAAATCCGGCATGGATCTTTTAGAAGATGCAGCGAAGGAGGGTGACCTGAGTGCACAAAAAGTTCTGGGTCAGATCTATTGGAAAGCAATGTACGGCGTGAAGCAAGACACAGATCGCGCCACTCACTGGCTATCTAAAGCTGCGGACCAAGGAGACGCAAAATCTGCGTATTTGGTCGGCGAGATTTATCTTTCGCTTCCCGGTCCGAGCCGAAATGAGACTGCAGCCGAACAATGGTTCAAAACCGGCGATAGGCTTTCTGGTAAAAAGCTGGAAGAAGAGCCTGCATCCGCCGGCGCACCCAAGTAGCGCGCCAGACGGACTGTAAGATAGTTACGAAATTTCTTCCTGCTTCCAGCGCCCTCTGTCGTCAAGCAAGTACTTCATCATCTTACCTGTCACCGGATCGCGATAGAAAATGCTGCCGCTGTAGTTGGGATCCTCGGGCTCATGAGTTTGTGGAATGATATCAGCAATAGTTACCGGGCGATCGTTGTCCTTTAGCTGAAGCGGTTCTGAATCTCCCACCAAGCTTAAACTTAGCTGACCCAGGCTGCGTGCCAGCTCGAGCCGCTTTGCATCATTCTCAGTGACCAGCAGTGTCACAGTTGTCGTTTGCAGGTTATTTAAGCTCGGCATAGTCTCTACTTCCGTTGCGCCGGCGACTGAGAGGACTCGAGAATAACGAACAACTGATGCGACCTGACGCTGTTTGTCGTCGCCAAGAAACGACCACAGCACATCAACTCGCGAGCCTGGCTTTGCATAGCCTTCAACTCCCGAGCGAGGATCGACTAAGATGGTGAACGCTCGATACCCAGGTGGAATATATAGAGCGGAAATCGGCTTTTTATTTGAGATCGAGGTTTTGGTAATAGAAGCGCCGCTATCAAGCAGCAGCGTTGAAAATTTGCCGATCAGAAATTCCCGTTGGTCGGCGCGAATCGCATCCTGTGGAACCAAAGCTTCGAGGAATGAGTTTTCATTGAACATATCTAACGTGAGCTGTTCACCGACTTCGATTCTACGGCGTGCTGTTAGGATGGTCGTAGTGGGCGCAGGCGGTTTATCGCTAGCCAGAGCTACGCCAGGCGGCGGTGTTTGATTTTCACTTTCGTTAAGCTGAAGCAAGACCATCGCCAAGGTGCCGCAGAGTACGAGGATAATGCCGCTTAGACATGCGATTATCCACCGGACTTGTCTGGAGAGTTTCTTAGTTGAATAACTTGAACCAAACCGTGTTGCCATCTGTAAAACCTCTAATGCTGTACAAAACCGATGCCCGACGCCGCATGGGCTCACTATTCTGACTCAAGTTTAGCAAAGTAGTTCAAATAAAATTGTAAAAGCTATGTAAACGCAGTCGCGCGAGCACAATCGTGACTCTTAGGAACTAGTTTGTACTGATTAGAACAGGCTGAACAGGCGCAGAATGCTACGGATTTGCGGCTACTGGTATTACGTAGTCAGAACCACGAACTCGAAGCACCCTGGCGGAAACAGTGTGCGGATTCTCGGGCATGAGCATCACTTGGCCGTAGTTGTTTGGACCCTCGAAGTAGTTCAAATCTACAAACAGCGCGCCTTTGGCTGGCACAGTCAGAGTCCATCCTTCAATTTGAGTACTGCCGTCGCTCCTGACCATCACGAGCTCGACGTCTTGGGCGGAGCTTTGAGTATTTGTTAAAACAGCAACCGAATTTTGGCTCAAGTAAGTGTTATAGCTCGACGTAAGCACCGCGCCGACAGATTCGGCAAACGGAATGCCGTACATAGAGTTAATGCTCAGGTTTTGGTCTCGCTTGTAGTGCATTGCTACTGCCAATAGGCTAGACGGTGTGTTCGATTCAACAGTGGCCATCCCGCGCTGACCGTTAAGAATTGAGTCAGTAATAATGTGGTGCGTAGCATATGGGTTAAGCCCAATATTTTGGGTCAACATCAGAGTTCCCGTCTCGTTGTAGATTTTGACTGTTGCAACGACAGGCTGGCTTGAAGTGCTTGAGAGTTCGACTATTGCAGAGCCTTGGGTAGTGTCGAGCGGTGCGCTGCGCAATTGTCCAGAACCATAGTCCGCGTCTAGTTGAAACGCGGAATCGAATGAGTTCTGATATCCAGGGTTGTCGTAAACGTAGCGAACTACACGAACCACGAATTTTGTGTTTGGATTGCTGGGAATCCAGCGGACGGTACCAATTCGGTTAGGCCCAAATTGGTGAGCCGATAAGTCAACTCGTCCCCCTGGGTTGACGTTTACAGCTTGCTGCCCGAGCAATCCACCGAGTTGATCATAGAATACGGCCGTTCCGCTTCCACCTTCCTCACTGCTAATTTGATACCAGTTAGCGACGAAGTTTGCCTGATCTCCTGGGCCAAATCCCGGAGGATAGGTATTGTAGCCGACAAATTGTTCGCCCATTTTTCCGTTATGAGCAATCAGACTGAAGGCAAACTGGTAGTTTAACGTCCCGGCGGGAGCCTTGTAGTACGACATCCGAGTTCGCAGATCTCCTGGAGCGCCGTCATGCGTACTGCAGAAGGAGCCGTAGGTGTTCACTTGCGCTCCTTGAAGCGCGTGCACCGGCACATCAAACTGCTGACCAGGCTGGAGTGTGAAATCAAATGAGCCGCCTGGGTTGCCCTGCATATCATACAACTGAGTATGAATGTTTAGGGCGGTGTTAGCTCGGCTGAGGTGCTCGGCGTAGTTCTCCATTCCGTCGAGTGACTGATTCCACTCTAAGCACGTAGTTGTTCCCGGTTGGATAATATTACTCCCTTGGTCAAGCGGGTTTGTATTGTCCGTTACTTCTTGTCCGTCCAGCACTCCGTCGTCGTCACTATCAGCGTCGTTCGGGTTAGTTCCATATGTAATCTCATCATTGTTGGATAAGCCGTCACCATCATCATCTGCAGGCGCACCGCTGGACGAACTGGAACTGGTACTTGAACTAGAACTTGTGCTCGAGCTAGTGCTTGAACTTGAGCTGGTGCTCGAGCTAGTACTTGAACTCGAGCTGGTGCTCGAACTTGAACTAGTGCTCGAACTCGAGCTTGAAGTCGACGATCCGCCGCTGTCTGTCGCTGCGGCAACTTCGGAAGAGTATCCGCTTTCCTGCGCGCTGTTGTTAATCGCGGTTACTGCAAAGTAATACTGGGTGCTGGGATTCAGATTTTGAACGGTGTAGTTGGTTACGTTTCCGACTGAAACTGAGGATGAGTACATTCCAGGGGAAGTGCCCCAATAGACTTTGTATCCGTTAAGATCGGGTTCACTGTTTGCATTCCAGCTTAACGAAATTTCAGCAGCGAGAACTGAAGACGAGCATAGGACTGCGGTAATTATCTGCAGAACTACACTGCGCAAAAAATAGTTTACTGCTCGGCCCGGTAATATCCTTCGCAAAACCGCTAATACTCCTTGAGACCCCTAAAAACCTGCCTCTGGTTAGGGCTTCAAATCGCATGAACCGTGCCAATTCCCCTGCCTTGGGGGTAGTAATTATCATGCAAAAGGGCGGTAAAATTGTGTCATAAAAACAGAAGGTTACAACCGACTTAAAGTGCATAAAACTAGTGTATGAATAGCGGTTTTTAGCTGGAACTAGGTCAGTCTTACCGAAAAGTGGGAAGAAGAATTCTCACTAGTATGGATCAGTTTGCATATGTAGGAAGGCTTCGTACGGCCGTGCAACTACGTATTGGGGACTAGGGAGCCGTATAAGATTTCGTACTGATTTACTATTTTATCAATACTAAACTCACGACTTACACGCGTCCTCGCCTCAGCACCCAGTCGTTTGCAAAGAGCTTCATCGCTACGCAGTCTTTGTATCGCTGCAGCGAGTGCTGCCGGGTCATTGTCCGACACGAGCAGAGCGTTTAGTTCGTGTTCTACGACCTCCACTATCCCTCCAACTGCAGTCGCCACGGTAGGAAGCTCGAGTGCCATTGCTTCAAGTAGCGTAAGCGGAATACCCTCGTGATGTGAGCTCATCACTAGTGCGTCGGCGGCAGCAAATACCTTGCGAATATCTGACTGATAACCCAAAAAGCTAACACAAGTAAGTTTTAAACTATCGCTTAGCTCCTTTAGCAGTTGAAGTTCTGGTCCATCACCAGCAAGCAGTAGTTTTATTTTATTATCAGTGGGCAGCTTGGCAACTGCACTGAGCAAAACGTCGAATCCCTTCACAGGCACCATCCTGCCAACTGCCGTAAAAACAAAATCGTCGTTGGAGAGGCCAAAATCTTTTCGTGCAGCTGATTTTTCCTCGGCGCTGCATGTATCAGGGATATCTATCCCATTGTGAATTGCGTGAACGATTTCTACTGGGTACAGCTTAGCCAGCTTCGCTTCAATTTCTTTAGATACTGCTACTATAGCACTGAACTTGGCGCGACTGACTGCTCGGTTAAGCTGCTGATAGACTGACATCTTCGCTTTCTTCAATCCTGCCTGAGGTTCAGGAATTCCATGAACAGTTTGGACCAATGCCTTTAGTGGTTTCGCGGTCGCAATGCTTGAAGCAATTATATTTTCTTTATAGCGGTGGCTGTGCAGTATCGAAACTTGCTGCTTCTGAATAAAATCCCTCACACGGGCCCGAATCGTCCAAATCGAATGCAGCTGCTCTTCTACTACAAGAGTTTCAATTGAAAGCTGCTCGAGTCGATCGGCAAGCTTGCCGCGATTGAGCAAGACGGCGCAAGGTCGCAACTTGCCGCTCTGCGCAAGGCCGTTTAGCAGGTGAAACACCTGAACTTCCGCACCGGCCCAAAGGTCTCCCGAAGCGATATGACACACTGTCGTCGAATTCTGACTCATGAGTAATACTTAACAAGCTCGCCTTTAACGAACAATGGAGACAAGTGCCGGGGTGCTTGTTAGGCTGGGCAAAAGCCGTTATCTTGCCTGCGTCAAATCATAACAGAAAAATGGCAATGTCATCTCGTGTCTGGATAACCTGGGAGCACCACCGGCGAAGCAAAGAGCTGGCCCCGGCCTTTGGGTGCAAATACCTAGTTCTGGATATGAGCGGACGAAGTCGGCTGGCCAGGTATTTCCTCAGCACCCTGAAAACTACCTCAGAAGTTCTGCGAGGGCGCTGGACGGCTGTTTTTGTGCAATGCCCTTCACTAGTGCTGGCAGTGCTCACCGCATTCCTTCGCAGTTTTAAAAATTTTATCTACGTTATTGATGCACACAACGCACTTCCGAATTACGAGCGCTCGGACAACGCGATGCTTCGTGCTTTGGCGGGATACGCAGTGCGAAAAGCAGACTTCGTTATAGTGACTAATGATGAGCTCAAAGCTGCTATCGAGCGCTTTGGCGGAACACCGGTCGTCTTGCCTGACAAGCTTCCACATATTCCGGCCCGACCAGCCCCGAATCTGCTCGCAGATATAGAGCGTCCCGCGATCGTCTTAGTGTGTTCATTTGCTTGGGACGAGCCGATCGAAACAGTCCTAGACGGCCTGCGGAAACTCGAACAGCCATGCACAATTTTTGTTACGGGGAAGAAGCATAAAGCTGGAGATTTGCTCGCCTACCAGTCAGAGCGTATCAAATTTACGGACTATCTTCCTGAGGATGAGTTTGAGGCACTGATTCAGCACTCTGACCTGATAATCGACATCACAATTGATGAACGGATCCTTGTCTGCGGCGCTTACGAAGCTGTTTCGGTAGGAGTTCCTTCACTGCTCGCAGACTTTCCGGTAACGCGAAGTCTATTCAATCGAGGCACGGTGTTCGCGAAGAACAGCGCAGAGGACTACGCGCAGGCAGTGGCTGATTACATGCAAAGACAAAGCGAACTACGGCGTGAAATGGAAGCTTTCAAAAGCGAGTTTAACGACCGCTGGAGCGAACAGTTCAACAGAGCTAGTTCGGCAATTCAACAGGCTGAGCGCGCTTAACGACCCTCAGTTTTCCAGATGGTTCACGCGGAATGCTGTCAACGTAGTTGAAGTCAGTCGTGAAGTAGTCGCCAAACTCCTGGCGCAAACGCGCGAGAATCTGTGTTTCGATCTGCTGATCAAAGTCCTTGCCGCGAACTAATGAAATGTTCAGAGTTTCGTTATTTTGCACAAGCTGAAACTGCAAAATTGACTCACTCTCTTGCTTTAGCTCTTCAAAAATATAGATGAAAAACTCAGGGTGATATTTGCGCCCTTCGGGTCCTACAACTATGTCGTAGGCACGACCGTGAATATTCTCAAGTACAGTTAGTTTGCGGCCGCAAGGACAGTCTCCCCGACCAAGTCTGCCGTAGTCGCCCAGCTCATAACGAACGAGCGGCTGGGCACGATTGTGCAGCTCGGTTACAATAATTTTACCGTCTTGTTTGGTGGGTTTGTTCTGCTCGTCGAGAATTTCGATGAACAAATTCTCACTTGAGACGTGCATTGTCCCGTGCTCGCATTCGTGAGCGATCGTGCCGACCTCTCCGCAGCCGTACTCGTTGTAAACGCGCACGCCAAATGCTTTTGAAATATCTTGGCGCGCAGCTTCGGAAAGTACTTCGCTTGTTGTGACAACCGCTTTGAGCCAAGGGTAAGTCTGCATCTTACCGTTCCTGGAAAGAAAGTTCGCGAAGTCTCTGACCATCGAAACGTATCCGTAGATGTAATCCGGGCGAAAATTCATGAAGCGCTGATAAAATTCGGCGAGATCGCTTTCTTTGTAGTTGAAGGCGGAAAAACGAATTCGGTTAAGTAAGAAATCACGGATGGACTCCTTGTTCCGCTTTGCCGAGTTTCTCGGAACTCCCCACATCCGGGCCTGCTTGTTTCCAGGGTAAATTCCGGCCCAGCTGTATCCGCGCAGCGTGCCAGCTTGCTCACGTGCCATTGCGTCAGAACTTTTTACAATCGTAATCGGCTGACCGGTTGACCCCCCGGTCGTCTTCGTTGTGAGGGGACCATTAGGATTTTGCGCTAAAAACAGCTTTGTTTGTTCCTTTATCTCCTTTTTGCTGACAATCGGCAGGTCATAGACAGAATCTGCTGGGACTCCGTTGTATTTTGGTACTTCGTCAGCGATGAAATTCAGAAGCTCAGCCAGCCGGTCACTTTGAAAAACCTCAATTTGCTCTCGATCCCACCATTGGCTGGCCTCATAATCAGAGAGATAACGAAAGGTTGCCTCGCGTCTGACCGTCGCAGCAAGGTGATAGACCAGATTTGCCAACTTGGTATTCATAGCCCGCTTACCTAGCATACGATCAGCTAATATGTCGAAATCACGGGGCCTGTTTGAGCTTGATGGAACCTTTGGAGTATACTTAGGGGCAGCAAGCGGTTTCTGTAGGTAATTGTCGGTTTGTGCGTGGAGAAGAGAATGAAAAGAATGATTTCATACGCGCCGAGGATAATCGCCTTAGCCTTATTTTGCTTAGCCGCTCCTTCAATTGGGTCCGCCGATCCCTATGGGCCGGGATTGTTGTATCCAACGGGTGTCGAACCCGGAAGTGCGTCCCAATGTGAAGCGACAGGCGGTAAAAAGTGCTGGTGGGTTGATGCTGATGCTCCTGCCGGCGGGAATGGCACGTACGCTTCCCCTTACAACAGCTTTGAAACCGTTGTCGGATATATGAACGGCGGTGACTACACGCAAGGTCAAATCGGCGGCGGCGATTATCTGTATGTGAAGGGCACGTTCAGTGCATCCAATCACAATACAACCTCAAACAGCATGATTATACGATTCGCGCGAGCCTCCCAGGGCGGCACAGCGTCTCAGCCAACGGTTGTGAAGAGTTGGCGCGGACAACCTCGAGCAATTTTCGACGGAGAATATCTGCTGAACGACATGATTCATGTAAGCGCACTTAGCGGCACTGCGAATCAGGGAGTTCGCATACAAAACGTTGAGTTCACCCGATCCAATGGCCGTGGCATTTACATCGACGATAATGTCAAGAACGTCGAAATTGTCAGCGTGTTAGTTCACGACGGCAAAGGTGACGGGATTATGGGAGTTGGTGGAGGCATTTCGGTTTCAATGACCAGCCAGCTTCACACTTTCTCCATCAAGAACAGCGTCTTCTACAACAACAAGGTCAACAAATCCGGAAGTGACAACAACGTTGGGGCAATTGGAATTCTATCGGAAGGCGGCGCCCAAACTGGCTCCAAAATTACTTTGGTTAACAATGTTATCTACGATGAAGTTCAGGGTATCCGCCATAAACACTCGGGCAATATAATTACCGAAGCTTACTACAACGATATAAAAGACTGTACTAACGGCTTCTATCTTCGCGCATTTAACAACGATATTCATCACAACGTGATTAGCAACTGCCAGGTCGGATTTTTTGTCGAAGCAGAAAACCAAGGCGGTAATCAGAACTCTGAGATTTACTTTAACACGCTTTACAATACCCCTGAGGCGGTCGATACCGGCTACGAAACCACGAGTTATCAGCGTAATATTAACTTTCACGATAACGTTTATTATAACAACTCGCAGTCAGACGGAGTGATTACTCTTGGTCGCTGGGGAAGCAATCCTTACACTATCTCGCAGTGGACGAGCAGTAAGAACTTCTTTTACAACGCCGCGTCACAAAGTTTTATGTTCCATCAGGGGGCGGCGAAGAGCTTTTCGAACGCGATGAGCTACGTAAGCGATGGAAGTTCTACTAACCAGCAAGTGCAGTTTGAAAACGCTGCACAGGGAGATTTTCGCCTCGCAATTGGGTCCCCCGGAATAGGTGCAGGGACCGGAGGTGCTGATGTCGGCGCACGTCCGGCTGTGACAGGTGGTGCACCCTCTCCACCGACAGGCCTAAACGCGGAATAGTTCTGAGAGTGTTAAGTCTAGGTACCTAGCTAAAGATTGAGTTCTAGCGTAATCGGACAGTGATCGGACCCCTGAACGTCTGCCAAAATTTCAGCGCTGGTGATTAGCGGAGCCAGCGCTTTTCCCACGAAAAAATAGTCGATCCGCCAGCCCAAATTTTTCTTGCGAGCACCAGCTCGAAATGACCACCAAGTGTAAGCTTTGGGTATGTCGCCGTGTAAGTGACGAAAAGCGTCGATCAATCCCGCAGCAGCAAATTTATCCATCCATGCTCGCTCGTCCGGTAGGAATCCGGACAGTTCGCGCTTTGCAGCAACCTCAGGATGGTGGATATCTATTTCCTTGTGGCAAATATTAAAATCGCCGCAGATAATTAGGCGTTCGCGATCCTGTCTTTTCAACTTTCGCAAATGGGCCAAGAAGCGATCGAGAAACTGATACTTAAAGTTCTGCCGCAGCTCCCCAGTGGTGCCCGAAGGAATGTAAATATTGTAAAGTTTAAAGGGCCCGTGATCGGTAATAATGAAACGTCCTTCGTTGTCAAATTCAGGAGCACGGATGCCGGTTTGAGTTTTGATTGCAGGATGCCGACATGAATCCGAAACTAAACTCGCAACACCAGAGTATCCGCGCTTTTCGGCACAGCTATATAGCGGGGTTAGTGACTGTAGTTCCGGAGCAACTTTCGTTAGTTGATCCCTGCCGATCTTCGTTTCTTGTAGCGCAAGTATGTCAGGCTCGACTTTGCTGATGAATTTCTCCAAACCCTTTGTCATTGCTGAACGCAGTCCGTTTACGTTCCAAGAAACCAACTTTACCATCGAGACCTCGCCGTGCACTGCTTGAATTTTTCTGTAAAATAGTGAAGAATATGGCTATCCGCTAGGAGAATTTAACATATGTCTCTGAAACTAAAGAATTTGTTCCTGACAGCCGCCCTTAGCCTGTGTTGCAGCTTTCCTGCATTTGCCGATTCACTCGAAGAGGCTCTGATTCAACGGGCTGCTGATGATGAATGGGGCGAAGCCGCGCCGGGGTCAAAAATAGGAACAGACGTCGGAATTATCTTGAACAGCGGCATCGCTGCCGATCCGAGCGCGGCTGCCAAGCCGTCGAATCTGCTTGAACCTAGCGCTGCCGATCCAGCAAGGCTTCCCAATATTGCCGGAGAAATTAATGCACCGCAGCCGGTTGAAACAGAGACAGAAGAAGACGGAACTCCAAGCGTGTCAACCGGCATTTGGTAGCAATGTAGACGACTCCTAACAGCTCCTTTACCGCGATAAGTCTCGAATTAAGTCGCCCGCGTGAATTGTTCCGGTCTGAGTTTTATCATCTACAATTATTGTGAACGAATGTGAGTCCGCGGCAGTTACACTTCCGACCGCTCTTACTGCGTCAATATTTTGCGCAGGTATGCGGAAAAATATTTCAAGCTTGCTTCCAACTTCTGGTACTTCAGCGTTGACCGGAGCAGCCACTACTTTGCCGTTGCGATTTGCACGTACTACGGTCCAAAGAGAATCGGCCTTTTCCTCAATCGCTTCTTTGTCGAACTTGCCTGCAAACCTCTCTGGTGCTTGGCCAGCTGGACGGCTGCTCGAATCGAGAGCTATTAGCTTAGCCCAATCGCTGCGTGCAAACGCACCATAGTTTTCGGTTGTTCGACCATCCAACGGGATATGTCCGAGGGAGCGCACGTTGGGCTCGGAGTCCGCTTTAGCAAACGTCAATAAATAAATTTCTACAGCGAACCTAAGTGGAGAATGTGCTCGCTTTACCTGCGTCACTGAGGAAGGCTGATATAAGTCAGTAAATGAGGGAGCCAGCTGGCCCGTTGTGTTTTCGACGACTGAATAAGGCAGAAAAAATTTACCGGACTTGGTTAAGAAATCCTTATCTTGGGCGCTAGTAAGCTGGTCGCTTTGCAATCGATACAATCGAGCCATCGACGGCAGACCTAAGGGCCACGGTTCGTCAGGTCTATCCTTCCATGAACTTGCCACTAAAAAAGCTGCAAGCGTCCAGTCGTACACTGTGGCGTAGCCTCTGATACTTACATCAGCACTGACTCTAATGCCTTCCTGTCCGCCGGAGTGCTTA
Organism: Bdellovibrionales bacterium; assembly: GCA_020434585.1. Taxonomy (GTDB): domain Bacteria; phylum Bdellovibrionota_C; class UBA2361; order SZUA-149; family JAGRAN01; genus JAGRAN01. The sequence continues at coordinate 45,952 of JAGRAN010000037.1, read as the reverse complement.
ACGTCATACTCGACGCGACCGCGCTCGAGCTGCACGGCTGGTGGATAAAAGAGTAAAGTTGGTGCAAGTCCCACAGGCATAAGAAAGACGACGGCTAGACCTACCATCGCGGCACCTAGGGTGGTTCCGGAAAACTCAGGCCTGCGCGCTGGGTCTTCCTCTCCAAGCCACGACGATATTTTGCGCAAGCTTAATGCACCGATAAAGACCAAGCAGCTGGCCAATGGACCAAGCAGCAAGGCTCGAACTTCGCGGGTAATAACAGCACCGTAATAACACAGTCCGATTCCACAAATAGAAATAATAACAGCCGAACGCAAAAACGAACGTTGGCGTGCTCGGTCCAAGATTAGCAAAACACAAAGCGTCAGAAACAATATAACTAAGGGCCAGGCGTAATCGTGCTGAACATCAGCGCTGTAAAAATTGTCAATTAGCAGCATTGCAGCAATTGCGCTGTGGGCGAATCCGATGCTGGCAAATATTAAATTAATTGTTGAAACTTGCTTCATCAGCATCCACGGTTTTCTTTTCCGCCAGCAGTCTAATTTCTGAGCCAACAGTCAAGTACTGCCCCGCACCAGGTTTTTGAACGGAGACCACTGAACCTGCCGACTTGGAGTCTCCCTCTACGATAACGCGGAAACCCATTGCGTTAAGCATTTCGTTTGCGTTCTTAATGTCTGCGCCGACAACGCGCGGAACTATTAGCGGAGGATTGGGGGGGCTGTACACAACTATCGTGACTGTTTTATTTTTTGGCACCGGCAATCCCGCCGAAGGGCGCTGCATCTGCNNTTGCGTCCTCTGGTGCGGCTTCTCCTCCCCGCAGTTCGGCGTTTAGTCCTGCTCGCGTAAGAACGCGCTTGGCTTCTTCAAGAGAAAGAGACACTACGCTGGGCACGCTAACCTCCGCCGGAGGTTCGGAGTCTTTCGTGTCGGGTTTATTACGGTCGAAAGTCAGGGCAGCCAATTTTGTCCGCAGTTCGCGCGCCGATTTCTCGTATGGCATTAGCGGAGATTCTTTGGCGCATTCCGCATTAAAGTCAGAGGAGCGAGACTGGGCAGAAACTGAAATATCGTCCAATGACTTAATCATTTGATTAGCCTGAAGCTGCTTGACGACTGAAGGATCAGCCACCATATTTCTGGCGTCATTAATTGTCTTTTCCCAATCTGTTTTGTATTTGGCGAGCAACGCCTCCAATTCGCGTTGATGTTCTTCCGCCGCCTCAATTGTTTTTCGGCCAGTTTTAATTAAATCGCGGATTGATGTCACTCGGGGACTGCTTACGCAATTCTCGGAGAGGTCGAGTGAGCGAAAAGAGTTTTCTAAAGACGTGAGAGCAGTTCGCTGTTTTATCAGGTCGCACGAGTCAGCCAGCTGCTTTCTCAATGAGACTAGGTCAAGCGTTGCCAGCATTCGGGATATCTTTTGATCGTCATTCTCGACCGCTTGAACCCGCGGCTGATAACGCTCAATTAGAAGCATTACGCGCTCGCCATGCAACTCACTGCTGGAGAGCAGCTTCAAACGTTTGAACCAAATCTGAACACCTTGGGGTCTGCATCGGCTGATATTGGCTTCAAGTCTCGCCATAGCCAGCTTCAGGTCTTCGGTATCATCGGCGGCGGCTGAACCGTGGATGAGCAAGGCCGTCAGCAGCAAAATGAAAACTGTCTTAAAAGAGCGTCGCGCTATCCTTTGCACTAACTGCCGCTCCATTTCAAATTCACACCGAAGCGTGTTTCCAGCTGCAGTACGCCAGCCAGAGCCAGGCTGCGATAAAGCCGGTGCCGCCGATAGGGGTGATTGCGCCAAGCCATCTAACGTCGGTTATTGCAAGTGCGTAAAGTGAGCCTGAGAAAACAACAATGCTAACAAAAAGCAGCGCGCAAATCTTTTCTGCTGATGGAACAGGAATGCTGCCTCCCGCGCTTAGTGAAGCTACAAGCAAAATGCCGATTGCATGAATGAAGTGGTAAAGGGCGGCTTTGTGGTAGACATCGAGGTGGTATTCGTCCAATCGCTTCGCTAGTGCGTGTGCACCGAAAGCTCCAGCGGCTACCCCAAGCGCAAGAAGAACGGCACCGATTGTGATCCACTTGTTCACGAGTTTTTACCAATTAAGTTTCGCGTGACGGAATATGAGTAGCATAAAAGCGCTCATGAGAAAACGCTGCTACTGCATGTATGAGTTTAATCAGCTTTAACGGTCCGACCGTCGGCCCAGTGGCGAAGTTCGTCGATTTTCTCAGACATCACTACTGACAGCGGTCGAGTCTTTTGGAGTTCGTCAAGGACCGCTTGGGTGTTGGGCTGCTCGTTGCGGGCTAAGCACGAGTATATTGCAGATACGATGGATTGCTCGATTTCAGCTCCGGAAAAGCCAGAGCAGGAAGAGGCAAGCTTATTGCAGTCAAACTCTCCGACACTTAGTTCTCGTTTGTTGAGGTGAATCTCAAAAATGCTTCTTCGAACTTCATCATTAGGCAAATCGACGAAGAAAATTTCGTCAAAGCGTCCTTTTCGGACGAGTTCCGGTGGAAGCGCGCTAATGTCATTCGCCGTTGCAACTATGAATACTGGCTCTTCCTTTTCTGCCATCCAAGTCAGCAGTGCGCCAAGAATGCGCCGGGAAGTTCCACCATCTACGTCTCCGGTCGATAATCCTTTTTCAAGTTCATCTAACCAGAGCACGCACGGAGCCATTAATTCTGCGCTTTTGAGCGCGGCGCGCAGGTTCTTTTCAGTTTCGCCGATGAATTTCTGGTAAATTGCGCCGAAGTCGAATCGTAAAAGCGGAATCCCCCAAGTGCCTGCGACGGCCTTTGCAGCAAGGCTTTTGCCGCAGCCCTGAACGCCAAGAAGTAGAATACCTTTAGGCTTGTCTAATTTCAGTGCTGCGTTGTCGGAACTAAGAGCGACCTGCCGATGCTCAAGCCATTGTTTTAGGTTGGCGAATCCTGCGACTTCAGAAAACGACGCAGTATCATATTCAAACATCAACACGCTGTCGCGATTAAGCAAGTCGTACTTAGCCTTCATCACTTCAGCAGCGTCTTCGGCAGTGATTGCTCCGTCATCAAACACGGCCGTGCGTGCCAATCTTCGCGCCTCAGATAGCGAAAGTCCGGTTAGATTTCTGATCAGCAAATCGAAAGCCTGCTTATCAGTTTTGACTTGAGCGTCAGTCTGCTTCATCCATTCCTGAGCAACTTCCGACACCATTCTTTCGATTTCACTTCGTGAGGGAAGAGCTAGCTCAAACTGCATTGCCATTTGAGCCAGCTCGCCAGGCACTTCGATCTGGCTGCTAAGCAGAATGATCGTGTGCGGAGTTCCAAGGTTAGCCAATACAATTTCTTTTAGCAGTCTAATTCGCAGCGGATGGTCAAGATACGGGTGGAAGTCGACAAGCATATAGCAGCCGGCCTTCTTTGCTTCCCGGATATGATTAAGGACTGCTGTAGCGTCGTTTAATTTTGGAGAGATGTTGTCGTGAAGGTCAAGGCGCTTCAACCCGTCAGTAATTGTCCATTTATATATCGGCTTGCCTAGGCGCAATATATTGTCCTGCAGCATCTTCTCGACGCGGCGTTCTTCGTGCGAGTTAATGACTATGAGTGGTGTGTGAGAGCGCAGCGCTACTTCTAGGTCGTGTGAGTCGTTCATACGGGTATTAAAAGCTTAGTAAATTAAGATCTGACTTATCACTGCTCGATAATACGATATGATTGAATAGATCAGTATAGCGATTCCACGCAGGGGACGAAGCGGAGCAGGAAAACACAAACGTACTTGAGCTGTTTAGTGTTACAAAACAGGTTCTAGTTTTCAGACAGACTCCTTCAGGCTCGCTGCCGTACTCCAGATAAACACACCGATTGCCATTGCGGTGAGTGAACTCTCCGCGCTCAAGAAAGCTGAAGCCGACTTCGCTTCCCATCAAGCTAGGAACTAAATCGTCGATGTAGCAGTCTAAGTTTAAAATAGCATCCGAGGTTTGCACGATACGCCGAATTACAATATGCGGCTGACATCCATTGTCGTCTTGAGGGGCGGCGAGCAAAAGAAATTCGCTGCCGTCGGCGGCTTGGCTGCTTACTCCCCACTGCAGCGGATGCTCGAGCTGAATTGCCCAAGTTGGATGAAAATATTCTGTCCAGTTTACGCCAAGCATCTACCTGCAGCCCCAGCTGTGCCTGACTTTACAATCGACAGCTAAGAGCGATTTTCCAAGTTTATAGTTAACTACCCGTAATACAACAACAAAAGAGTGTGTATTTTACTTGCGGAAATACACATAGATGTGTATAATAAGAAATATAATATGTAGGTTAACTGGAGAAGGTTATGAGCACAATTCCAGCGTGGCTGCTTTGGCTAATGGTTTCGGCAATCCTTGTTGTTGGCGAAATTTTCACTGCTACATTTTTTATCTTCTGCTTTGGAGTAGGCGCTGCAGCTGCGGCCGCAGCTGCTTGGTTCTCCGCAGGAGTGCTCGTCCAGTGGGCGATGTTCCTAACGGTAAGCGCAGTGTTTGTTTTCTTCTCTAGAAAGCTGGCCGCGGCGTATTGCAAGGAACCCGAACGTAAAGCGGGAGTCGATCGAGTGATCGGAATGCGCGCTCTTGTCAGTGAGGATATCTATTCAGATGACAGAGCTGGTTTGGTGCAGGTTATGCGGGAAGACTGGCGCGCACTTTCAGAGGACGGCTCTAAGATAGAAAGCGGAGAATCAGTTTTAATCACAGGTGTATCGGGAACGCATTTAATTGTTAGGAGGGTGCAGTGAGTACAATGCTTCTCATCGGCATGGGCGCTCTATTGGCAGCTTTTTTCAACTACCTTTAGCAAGCTTTGAGTTTATTTGACTGGTTTTACCGGAGGATGAAATGGACAGCACAACACTAATGTTTTTTGGAATTACCATCGGCGTACTTTTTGTATATGCGCTGATGGGGATCAGAATAATTCGACCTTGGGAAAAAGGCGTGGTTGAGCGGCTCGGCCGCTACAGCAGGACACTGGAAAGTGGGCTAAATTTGATTATCCCATTCTTCGAGACAATGTCCAAAGTTGATATCCGAGAGACAGTTGCTGATGTTCCTCCGCAAGAGGTAATCACCAAAGATAACGTCGTAGTAACAGTAGACGCAGTTATCTACCTTCAAGTTGTCGACCCCTTCAACTATAAATACAACGTCGATAACTTCTGGATGGCTGTTACGAAACTTGCGCAAACCAACCTGAGAAACCTGATCGGTGATATGTCGCTTGATGAATCCTTGGTGTCGCGTGACAAAATCAATACTCAGCTGCGCGAAGTGCTTGATTCGGCTACCGACAAATGGGGCACAAAGGTCACCCGTGTGGAAATTCAGCGAATTGAGCCGCCGGTGGACGTGGCAGAAGCTATGCACCGGCAGATGAAGGCCGAACGCGACCGAAGAGCGACGATTCTTGAAGCTGAGGGTGAGAAGCGTGCTGCAATTTTGGTGGCTGAGGGTGCCAAAGAGGCGGCAATTCGCAAGGCAGAAGGTGAAGCGGAGGCTATTATTAAAGTAGCTGAAGCCGAGAAGTTCCAGAAACTGACTGTTGCTGTCGGTGAAGCTCAGGCGATTGAGACGGTTTACCGGGCGATTCATGAAGGCAATCCGACGAACGACTTAATAGCAATTAAGTACTTGGAGAGCCTTAAAGACATAGCAAACGGACAGTCAACAAAGATTTTTCTCCCGCTTGAAACGAGTGGAATTCTTGGGAGTATTGGAGGAATCGGCGGATTGTTTCAAGACGGAAAAAAAGAGCAGGAGTAAAGCCGGGCACGGCAGCTCCTGAATGCAACGCGGTCGGGCAACACGCCGGGCAGAGAAATCTGCCCGGTTTTTTATTTGCCGACGTAAACCGCAATAGATCTATTATGCGGATTACTGCGATGCTCCCAGAGGTAAATTCCCTGCCAGGTGCCAAGTGCGGGCTCCCCGTCCATTACAGGAATACTTAGAGTAGTAGCAGTCAGGGCGGCCTTGATATGCGCGGGCATATCGTCTGGCCCCTCTAGAGTGTGCGTAAAAATTGGATCGTTCTCAGGGACGAGTCGATTTAACCAGCCCTCTAAATCGCGCTTGGCGGAAGGGTCTGCATTTTCCTGGATGAGCAGGCTGGCTGAGGTGTGGCGAATCATTAAGTGACAAATACCGTTTTTAACATCTGAGCTGCGTACGACCTCACGGACTTGAGATGTTATTTCAGCCAGGCCTTGGCCCGAAGTTCTCACATTGATAGTAGTGTTCATGCAGTCAATAACGCAGCTCCAAATACGCCGGCGCTGTCTCCGAGCGAGTGCTTCAATATCGGAGCGTCAAAGCGATCGTTAAAAAGGTGAGGGAGGATTGCTTCTCTGCCCCTTGTGTAAAGGCCCTCTATGTTACTGACTCCTCCGCCTAGAATGATGCAGTCTGGGTCTAGTATGTTCACAACTGAAGCGATTGCGTTACCGAAGTGATCGTAGAGACGGTCTAACGTTCTCGCTGCGATCTGATCAGTGTTTGCTGTGGCCGCAATGTCTTCGAGTTTCATGGACTTATTGGCATGCAGAGCGTAAAACTTCTCCAGCCCCGGTCCGGACAATACCGTTTCTACACATCCTCGCTTGCCGCAGTAGCAGGTCACGCCCTGTGGATCGAGAACATTATGGCCCCACTCTCCTGCTATCCCATGTCGGCCCTGAATAATCTTACCACTGACGAATATACTGCCACCGACTCCTGTACCCAGAATAACTCCGAATACAATATCAAAGCCTTTCGCCGCACCGAGTTTAGCTTCTGCTAAAGTAAAACAGTTTGCATCGTTGGCAGAGCGGACATCTAACCCAAGTGTCTTTTCAAGATCTGAAATAAATGGCTTCCCGTTCAAGGCGGTCGTATTGGAATTTTTTAACAGTCCAGTGAAAGTGTCAGTCGCTCCGGGATGTCCTACTCCGATTACCGAGGGTGACGTTCCGCTTTTGGATTTAAGAATTTTGAGCAGCTCGGCAGTCCGAGATAAAATATGCTCATAGCCTTGCTCGGCTTCCGTATCGATTCGCTCGCGTGCAATTGGAGTAGCGCTGGAAGCACTTTCCAGGACCACTCCCTCGAGTTTTGTTCCGCCAATGTCTATGCCCCACACCATAGCCAGGCAGTATAGCGGCTGCGCTTAAATGAGGGCATTTACCGATAAGTTTACTATTTTGTTTGGCTAGTGTACAATCGCGCGTCGCTGGTACTAGACCTAGTGACTTTTTATTGAGTGATCTTAGACATTTACCATATATAAACCGGGCTAAATGCCCTATGTTTTTGGGTAGATTTATTTCCTGTTTCTCCCCCTGTTGGCAGCTCTGCCCCCAGGAGGAGAAACGGCGAACGCAGCAATAGCGTTTTTTGAGAATCAATCGATTCTCTCCTCCTCCGCTGAACGTGCAGCATTGAACGGCCGATGGACTCACGTAGTTCACCGCGTGTCTCCACAGGCCGTTTAACCTGTGCCCCACACCCTAAGATCTTCAGCATAAGGAGGAAAAGGTGAGTTTCTCGAACCCGTTCGTCAGTCACCACGGCTCAAGTTGGGTCGTCGTGACGGGAGGAAGCGGCGACGCCGTCTGCACTGCTGCAGCGGTCGTTCGGCTGCTTCAGCCCGACGAACCGCGGATCGAAGTAACCCAGGCTGATAAGGTGCATACGCTTGCACCTCAGACCTGGCCGCAGCACAGTCGCGTCGTGCTTGTCGGTCTTGCGGTCTCCAAACCGCAGCCGACCAAGACGAAGGCCTTCCTTCGTTCGCTCGTCGATAACGGCCACGAGTTGGTCGCGATCATCGATGAGCACGCTCGCACAGAGTGGGAATCCGTCCTCGAAGAGGTCGGCATCGACATCTCTGAGCTGCTAATCGAACCGCAGTCGCAGGAACACGGAGAGTTTCGCAGCGCCGGATCGGTCCTTCGACGGGCCCTCGGCGCCAACATCGAGCCGCACATCGATGCGCTGCTCGATGCGGCCGATCTCTGCGATCGGCGAGCATTCTGGGATGCCAATATCGCGTTCTACGTGAATGCGTGCATCAAGTCGGACATCAAGAGCGGCCAGAGGAGGGTCGCCCTGATCCGCCACTTTGCCCGCATCTTGCGCAAGGCTGACTTCATGGATGAATGGATTGAGGAATATGAAGTCATCCTTGAGCGGCATAGCCGGATTATCAAAGACCGAGAGGAGCTCGGATTCGGTCTGGTGCGCGTGGTGATCGACGGAGAGGTCGACATGACTAGTCTGACTTACGACCTCTACAGTGAACCAGTGAACGCTCGTGTCGTCATGTGCGAAGGTATGTTCTTCGACCAAGAAGCCGACGGCAAGGTGCGCAAACTGGCGCTCGGTACCGATGAGCGCAGGCTGAAGCTGTTCAAGCGGCTTCGCGACTCAGGAGTCGACTGCACCGGCATGGACCATAAGCCGTTTGTAAAGCTCCAAGACGAGCAGCGTGCGGTGGAAGTTCTGCTGGAACTGCTTCGGACTACCGAAGAGGAGGACGACTTGATCGAGGGGACAAACGGCAATGCGACCTAGTGGTTGATGGTTCCCGCCGGCGAATGACTCGCTGGCGGGAACCGAGGGTAGTATCGGGCCGCGTTCGCTGTTCTCCCAACATAAGCTGCTTTATGAGCAGTTTTTGTTGGGAGTTTTACTTCGCTTTGGAAATAACTTTTTCCAGCTTCTCCAGTCCTCGCTCCAGCTCAGCTGCTGGGGGGCCAAAGGAGAACCGGGCGTAATGACGATAACGTCCTGGTCGTTCAGGCCGGCGTTGACCGGGGTTGATGTCAAAAAACTCTCCGGGAACGATAATTACATTTTCATCGAGCGCTTGACGGAACAGCTTCATGCCTGTGCCGATCGACTCTGGTAGCTCGCTTAGATCTCCCCAGCAGTAAAAGCTTCCGCCAGGAACTGGATCTACCTTGATGCCCATGGCAGACAATCGTTCAAGCATATAGCTGCGTTTCGCTCCAAAATGCCGACGAATCGCGCCGGACTCCTGTTCGGCAGTAGCTGCGTTGACAAGCGGTAATGCTGCTATTTGCATCGGTCTCGCGCAGCCGCCGTCAAGAAAGCTGCCAGCGGAAGCAATTCCTTCGATAATTTGCTTTGGTGCAAGTGTCCAACAGACCCGCCAGCCAGGGTAGCGCCAGTTTTTAGTTAGACCGTCGACGATTACTATTGGATCCTCGTCAACGTCCTCTACAAAAGAAGCTGCGGAAACGCTGCTGTTTTCGCCTTCGAATATGTAGTGACTATAAAACTCATCCAGGATCAACGTACATCCGAGCGAGCGCGAAACTGAAACCCAATTTTCAAGTTCTTTGCCATGCATCGCCTTTCCTGTTGGATTGCATGGATTAGACAACAATACAGCAGAGAGGCCGCGACCAAGAATCTCTTCTTTCAAGTCTTCGGCAGTAAAGGAATAGCCCTTATCAGGATTCAACAAGATTGGGATTGGGACGAAAGTTCCAAACGCGTCCAGCAGCTCTTCGTAAGCGGTATAGTCCGGAAGGAAATGGCCCATATTGGTTCTGCCGAGCGTGGCGACAAGCCTAGTCAGCGCGAGCCGTCCTCCTGCACAAATCGCGACATTTTCCTTGGTATACTTGCTAGTTTTATTTTTGCGGTAGCGTTCGTTGTACATTTCAGCGACGGCTTCGCGCAGCTGGGGCAGACCGTCGACCGGAGCGTACTCGTGCTCATCGTTTGTAATTGAAATGCTGTTTATCCGCGCCGGTGCACCGTCGATTGGTCCAGTTTCTGGAGCTCCTTGACCGAGGTTGGACCACTCAGTAGATCCAGCGGTGAAGCCGCGCTTTACCGCTTCAGTCATAACAAAGATTACGCCGGTTCTAGGAACAGGTCTGAAACCCGGCGGAGCGAATGATGACTTTCTAATCATGTTAAATTCCTTGGTTAGGCAGTATATTTACCTGCAGCGCTCAAAGATTGGAAGAGAAAGCTAGAAAAACTGTTCCCATCCGCCGCGCCGAACCTCCTGCTCGAGACGAAGCAGGGCGATTATTGACATCGCATCTGTGATCTCCCCCCGTTCGACCATCTGCAAGCAATGTTCGAACGGCTCAACTCTCACCTCCAGCACTTCTGTCCCGTCAGGGGCGCTTTGTGTTTGGCTTAGGTCAGTCGCAACAAACAGACGAGCGACTTCAGCTGAGATGCAGTTGCTGATGTGAATTTTTCCGCCGAGATTGTGCCATTTTGCAGCCAAGAGTCCCGCTTCTTCTTGCAGTTCGCGTTTAATTGCGGCCAGTGCGGTTTCTTCGTCGTCGGTTCCACCTTCTACGATTTCCCAAGAATAGCATTCAGTTGGATACCGGTACTGACCGACGAGATAAACATCCATTTCGGGAGTTAATGCGATAACACCAGTTGCGATTCGGGTTTCGACGACAGAATAAATTCCAGGCTGCCCGTCAGGTCGGATCACCTGATCCTCTCGCAAACTAAGCCAGGGGTTGGTGTAAATATTTTTGCTGGAAACGGTTTTCCAGGGGTTGCTGTATTTGTTCATGACTTCGTTTTTACGAGCCTCCATGGCTTGATCTGCCATGTAATCGTCGCAGTGCACAACAGGTTTTGCTGTGCGTCATGAACCTCAACAACTGCATCAAACAGCACCGACTCATCACTCTCTAACGGCAAAGAAATCTTTTCCGCATATTCAGCGTCAGACAGCTTAAAACTTGCTGTGGCATCGGACTTTCCCTGATAAACGTAGTCGACCGACAGTGATTTCATAATCAGACGGTAATCTTCCGAACCCAACCGGCGAAGCAAAAGCAGGCCAGAAGTGTACTCAGCTGCAGTTGCCAAGCCGCAGGCGTGCAATCCGCGCACATGATTCAAGTTTGATTTCTTGTATGGGAGTTTGACTTTAACAGTCGAAGGCGAAATCTCCTTTATATCGAGGCTATGCGGTTTGTTGAACGGAATTGTGTGGGCGAGAATTTTGTTGAGCAGTCCACGTTTGAACGGCGAGTGTTCCGCTTCAGCTAGAAATTTAGTGAGCTGCTGATTCATGGCCGGCAGTTCGCTATGCGCCTTTCGCTTTCATTGCCTGAAAGAGCTGCTTGAGCTGTTTGCGAGGCATCATCCGAGCAATAAAATTAAACTGGCCACCTTCTAGCTGTTGTCCGCCATCGATCGTTACGCACTCGCCGTTAATATAGGCAGCGGAATCGGAAAGCAGAAATGATGCGAGTTCTGCCAATTCTTCCGGCTCACCGAAGCGACCCATGGGATGACGTTTTTTAAACTTCTCCTCGAAGTCGCCGTCGGGCATTAATCTGCTCCACGCGCCTTTAGTGGGGAAGGGGCCGGGCGCAATGGAGTTCAACCTGATTCCGTAAGGTGCCCATTCGTAAGCTAGTGAAGTCGTTAAGGCCTGAACTCCGGCCTTCGCGCAAGCTGATGGGAGCACAAACGCCGATCCTGTATTGATGTAAGTTGTTACTATGCTGATGACCGCGCCTGGTCGTCCTGAATCGATACACTGTTTGCCGAAATGCTGCGTGCAGTTAAAGGTTCCATGAAGAACGATATCGACTACTGTCTTAAATCCGTTTGGAGTTAGATCTTCTGAGGTGCAGAAAAAGTTGCCAGCTGCATTGTTTACGAGAGAATCGAGTTTGCCAAAATCCTTTACGATTTGCTCGACCATCTTTCCGACATCGTCATATTCTCGCACGTCGCATTGGTAAGACCTTACGGAAGTGCCGTGAGCAGAGAGTGATTTGACTGCGTCCTGCAGTTTATCTTTATTTCTTCCGCATATCGCAATGTCTGCACCGAGGGTGGCAAAACGCTGGGCCATCGACAAGCCAAGGCCACTTCCACCTCCGGTAACCAGAACGACTTTGTTTTTCAGAGAATCTTCAGCAAGCATCGCGCCTCACTTCATATTAATTTAGTGAAAATAAGGGACAAGCGAAATTTACGCTTCGCCGTAATCTATACCTGAATTCGTTGTGTTGATGTAGTGCGTTGCACTAGAATATTGCGTGACACGCTTTGTCGGGGAAAGAGGGGGATAGCTATGAACTTCGTTGCGCAGATAGATTCATACCAAAGCATTGCAGAAGCGTTCTACGAACTTGCTGCGGCTGATCCTTCGCGGGTGCTTTATCGGCAGCCGACTCTAAGTGATATCGACAAATTAAACGGTGTCAGAGACTGGCAGCAGACTACGTATGCAGAGAGTGAAGGCCGAGTTAACAAACTCGTCGCGTATTTAAAATCGATAGGCGTGCAAGCTGGAACAAAAGTCGCAATCCTTTCAGGTTCGAGACCGGAATGGATGGAGGCTGATATTGCGATACTTGCCTGCGGCGGACTAGTAACATCTGTTTATCAGTCTCTACTGGCGCACGATATCGCTTATATTCTTTTCGATTCAGGTGCCGAGATAGTCTTTGCGGAAAATCAGGAGCAAGTCGATAAATTGCTCGAAATTCGCAGCCGTCAGTGGAAAATGCCGGCTACTGAAGAGCGGAAGGAGCGAGAGGCATCTGTCGAAGTTGCTAAAATTATCTGCTTTGAAGACTGCGACCAAAATGAGCTGATCGATTCTTTTAAAGATATTGTTAACGGAGCAGAGGCCCCGCGGCCTGATGACTTCGGTGGAGTAACGCGCGATACCGTCGCCTCGTTTGTTTACACCTCGGGAACTACTGGGCCGCCAAAAGGGGTTGTGCAGACTCACGGCAACCACCTATCAAACGTAAGACAGGCCTGGAAGTCGGGTATGGTCAATGAGACCAGCTACATTATGCTGTTCCTTCCGCTTGCCCACTCATTCGCCAAACTGGTTGGTTATCTTGGGTTCTTAACGCCGTCGGCGCTAAATTTCGCAGGAGTATGGGATCGAAAAACTTCAAAGATTGATCCGAAGTCGGTGACGCGCGACATTGCTGAAAGCCAGTCTACCGTAATTCCCGTTGTCCCGCGTTTACTCGAGAAAATGCGGGCCGGCGTAGAGGCTAAGGCTGAAGCCGGGCTGAAGGGCAAAATAATTGGCGCAACACTTTGGGCTGCCAGGGAACATTATAAAGCTCTTAAGCGTCGCGAGATGCCCGGCTCGATGGTTCAGATCGTGTACAAAGGCACCACCGGACTTCGAAAGAAAATCAAGGAGGCGCTATTTGGACCTAAATTTGTATTCGCGTTGAGCGGCGGGGCTAAGCTCCCAGTTGAAGTCGCAGAATTTTTCGATGCACTGGGCATCGAAACACTTGAAGGTTACGGCCTGACAGAAACTTGTGTCGCGACAAACGTAAATCGGCTTGGCCACAAAAAAATAGGTACTGTCGGCCCGGTTCTAGATGATGACATTGAACTTCGAATCGCTGAAGATGGTGAAATACTATATCGCGGTCCGAACATCGCCCTGGGCTATCACAATCGAGAGGCCGCGACGAACAAGTCGTGGGATAGTGAAGGCTGGTTTCATACGGGAGACATCGGCTCGGTCGATGCAAACGGCTTCCTGGCGATTGAAGGCCGCAAGAAGGAGATTATTGTCACGTCGGGCGGCAAAAATATCGCACCTCATGATATCGAAGAGGGCATCAAGAGCAGCAAATTTGTTTCGCAGGCCGTCTTAGTCGGTGATGGTCGCAAGTATTGTGTCGCTCTTGTTACTTTGGATATGGAATTTGTGAAGAACTGGGCGAAGAAGCAGGGGATAACTAGGCTCGACGAAATTCATAAAAATGAAAAACTGCGTCAGTTGATTTGGGAAGACGTTGAGCGCCAAAACACTCAGTTGGCCAGCTACGAGACGGTAAAATCAGTGTCGATTCTTCCCGAAGACTTTAGCGTCGAGAACGGCTATTTGACTCCAACGTTTAAAATCAAACGAAATCTTGTCGAAAAGAATTACAAAGAATTGATTGATTCGATGTACAAGTAGTAGATTGCGCAGAAATAAAAAACGGGGCCACAGGCCCCGTTTTTTATTGGTTAGCTTTGCCTTTGCTTTAAGACAAATTCATGTTCCAAGTCAGCTGACCGGAAATAATATTCACGTCGCCGTCATATGAACCAGCGAAGTTGTCTCCAGTCGGTCCAAGGATGTTGCTCTTATCTTCGTCTGTAAGAATGTATGCGTAGCTTACACTCAGATTCAGACTATCCGTTAGTTGATAAGAGACTCCAGCAGTGAACCAGTGGCGCTCCAAGTCGGGGATACGCGGGGTTCGGTGCTCTGGGTCAGGAATTGGAGTTTCCTCAAAAGCATAACCGAGCAATACGGCAAGCTCATCCGACGGGTGGATATCCACACCAAACGCATATCGCCATGAGTCGTCCCAACTCTCATCTACGACTGAGTCCGGTTGGCTCGAATCAAACTCTACGCGAAGTTCGTCGAATTTTGACCACTCTACCCATCGTGCATCTGCCGCTATGCCGATCATGTCGGTGATCGCGTAGTGGAAGCCCGCCGAAGCTGACTGCGGCAGGGTTATCGCTGCCTGGGCAGGAGTATCAATGAATGAACCTGTCATGGTGAGCGCTTGAGCGTTTGCGGGAACGTCGAAGGTAGCGTCTCCTCTGACGCGAGTCTTAACTTGCGAACGCCAGCCCAAACCAATCTTGAGCTCTTCAGTTGGAGTAAGTAATACACCGGCATTGGCACCTGCAGCCCAGTCATCTCCTTCTAGCTTTGCGGTTCCATCAGCCGATTGAGGTCTAAGCCCGAGTTGCCCGGAAACTGCCGGCGGCAAGTTAGCTAAGCCTATCGTGCCGAAATCAACGGCGTTTGTCAGTTTCGCATCTACGTACATGACCGAAGCACCAGCACCGATCGAAATCATATCGTTTATTGCGTAAGCGACGGTCGGGTTGATGTTGATCGTGGTCAGCGTTGACTCGAGGGCGTGGTAGCGTCCGACCCAGCCGTCGTCCCACTTAGTTGAAAGACCAAACGGTGTGTTAATCCCGAGGCCAAAGAATAGCTTGTCGGGAACTACTTCGTGGGCAAAGTAAATGTTCGGGACGAATGCGGCTTCTCCGCCGTCACCACCGTCTCCGCCTGAGAGCGGAATTCCACCGAGTGCGGGATAACTTGATCCTTCGTTCGTAAATTTAGTCGAAGGGACAATGACGTGTCCGACGAAAGTAGCTGTCGAGCCGTCTAGCTGAGTCAGCGCAGCGGGGTTCCAAAAGGATTCACTGCCGTCACCAAAGCCAGTTGACATTCCGGCGAACGCAGTTCCGAGCCCGATACCGCTCTGTTCTTGAAGTTCGAATCCGGCACCAAAAGCAGTGCTAGAAGTTAATAGGAAGGGAATCACTGCTACCCAACCAGATATTTTTCGCAGTATCCGATTTTGCATTGCTTCAACTCCTCATTCGTAACGATGTTTCAATGGTTCCTGACCCAGTAATCATGTCACGAATTAGGCAAGGTTGCAGCATAAAGCGGGAGATTTGCCGCTTTGCTTACTTCAGTTTTAGGCAATCAATTAGTGCTTGATTTAAGGCGGAGAAAACCAGCAGTGCGTTATGACTGACCGATCGGGTGTTGAGTAGCAATACTCCGGCGCGCTGAATCCTACCGTAGGCTGCACCGTAGGCGGTAGAGTCGTCACTGCTCCATGCGTCTTCTGAGACAATTACTTCGTTGGATTCGAATGCTTTAACAACTAGCGGACGCTCTTTAGCTATCGGTGAGCAATCAATTTCCGAGTAGTGATCAAGCGTAACACCTCCAACCGGTGCGCGCGGAACGAGTGAGCGTTTCTCGGGATCGTATACAAAAACACAACCAGACGAGAAACCCGCAGCCGGCATTATTGTTGAGGTAAGAAGGCGTACGTTTTCCTTTGAAATAGTCTGGCTATCCAAGTTCTCGTACAACTTTTTCAACATTCGCTGAACATCAGGAGTACATGCACGAATATATTTGTTTTGGGAAAATAGGTCAGCGCCGCTAAGCACTTCGGGACGGCGGTCGATCTTTTCGATAATATCCTTGCTGAAAGAATGCGGCGCATGTCGAATATACTGCCTGCAATTCGCGACTAGGCTCTTCTTGATGCGATCCATTCCAAGGCGGCCGAGTCGTCGTTCAATTTCTCGCCGAGCGTGGTTCCAGTCGTCTCGTGCAGTGGGGTACGCTTCGGGATTGCTGGCGCGCGCAAGTGCCTCGCCGATGCTGCAGATTGTCTCAAGCTCCGAAGCCATGCGTTCTATTTGCTCGGCTTCCTCTGGAGGCAGCTCCCGTAGCGAAGAAGTGTCTCCCAGAGCGGCGCGTTGAATACGTGGCAAGCACCACTTCTTCGCGAGCACAATTCCGATCAGCGAAGGGCGAAAGCCGAGTGTTCGGGATATTAAATCTTCAAGTTCGTCCGCCGATTGAGCCTTCGCCGCAGCGCGGGCATACACGTGGGGGTAGTTCCAGGAAATTAGTGCGAGGCCTAACTGGCGCATTATCCCAGTGCTAAAACCTAAGCCGGCGCCGAGTCCTACTTCGTCGGAAATCTTCTCTGCTACGCTGGCGCTAATCATTGCCTCTTGCAGCCGCGCTGCTTGAGCTGAGTCCATCTCATTGAACCTGGAGTGCTGCACTCCATCTTTCATTTCAGAGATGACCTGCTTAAGCTGTTCAATGCTTGTTCTGCGCAAAAAGCTGTCTGGATCATGTTCGAATGGGGTGTCGCTTACAACGTCCTTGAGCGCTTTGACGCAGTATGAAAACAGCGAAATATCGGTTCGAATTTCGTCGACAAGGGAGTTGATGTCTTTGTCATAAACACCGCGATCGAGCTCAGCTGTGAGCCGTTCAAGAAATGCCGGATTTGCCGGCATCCAAGACTGATGTACCGCGTTCCACACTTTGCGGAACTGTTCGTTGCGGTTAAGCGGAGAATTTAAATCCATAGCCAAACGAGTAACCGTTATAACTTCAATGCTGGTTCGTTATTGTCTTCGTCTTTGCTAGATTTAGATTTTCGCGTAGCGCGAATTTCTTCGTACAAAGCAGCTTCAGCTTCTTCGTCCCCATCAATTTCACATTCAGGCGAAATTAGATTTAAATCTTTTAAGTCGGACAGAAAATTTTCTAGTGGATCGCTTGCGACGTGGGAAGCGTGCGTCGCTTCTGCTTGAGGGGCAGGTTTCGGTTGTTCGACTGGCTCGTGTTGCTGCACTGAAACATCGTCTACTTCACGCAGCAGAACTTTGGCTCCGTGCTGTTTTAAAGTTCTGGCAAAAGGAATGAGCCTACCCCGCCGCTTGTGCTCTAAAATCCTAACTGGCGCCTGCTTAATCATGGCCGCTGCCTCGGAAGGCCTAATTCGCAGCTGTCTTGCAACAGCGATAACCAGCTCTCGACGATTACAATTCGCCGTAAGCCCTTTCAGTATTATTGCGTATTTACGTTGTGAACCGAGATTAAATTTCATCAAAACTTTAAGCGGCGCTTCTCTAGTGCAGGTCTACAAGTCTTTATCGGCCGTCTTAGGACAAAAATTTAGACTTTGGAGCGAGATTAAGTGGAGAATAAGTTCGTGATTGTAGGGACTTAGCCTACTGAGGCGCACTATAGCTAATGCGGTACAGGGCTCCGGCATAGTCGTCCGAAACTAGCATGGAGCCATCGGGCAAGATCAAAAGGTCTACGGGCCGGCCCCGAACCTTCTGATTTTCTTCAAGCCAGCCGCTGGCAAAAACTTCGTAAGCAGCCGCTGCGCCGTTTTGCAATGTGACTTTTGTGATTCGGTAACCGATGCGCTCGCTGCGATTCCACGAGCCATGTTCAGCAATGAAAATTTGTCCGTGATACTCCTTCGGGAACATTTCGCCCGTGTAGAAGCGCATTCCAAGAGGCGCTACGTGAGGGCCCAGCTCTTGTTCAGGCGGAGTGAATTCGGTGCATGAGTGCAAATCTCCGAATTCTGGATCCTTGATGCCTTTTCCGTGGCAGTAGGGGAATCCAAAGTTCATCCCAGCTTTCGGCGCGCGATTTAGCTCGCATGGAGGAAGATCATCGCCAAGCCAGTCCCGTCCATTATCAGTGAACCAAAGTTCTTTTGTATCTGGATGCCAGTCGAATCCAACAGAATTTCTTATTCCGTGCGCAAAGACTTCAACTTCAGATCCATCCGGTTTCATTCTAGTAATTGATGCGTAGCGCTCGTCGTCCTTTTTGCAGATATTGCAAGGAGCTCCTACAGGCACATACAAGTAGCCGTCTGGTCCAAAGCCGATATACTTCCACCCGTGATGTGAGTCCGTAGGATACGAATCGTTGACCACTACAGGCTGCGGGGGGTTAGAAAGTCGATTCTCGATATCGTCGAAGCGAAGAATGCGGTTTGTTTGGGCCACATATAAGCTGCCGTCCTTGAACGCAACCCCATTTGGGCCTTCCAATTTATCGCTGATGACGAAAACTTTGTCGGCGAAATGATCGCCGTTTGTGTCTTTAACGGCGAAAAGTTTGTTGGTCGATCGAGTGCCAACAAAAACAGTTCCCTGATCGCCTCTGGCCATCGACCGTGCTCCCGGCAATGAGCGAGCAAAGTACTCAATCTTAAATCCTGGAGGAAGTTTTATCTGTCTTTTTAGCTCATCTGCAGAGAGCGCTCCGGGCCGGAGATAAAACATTGCGCCCGCAAGCAGTGCTAGAATCAACAGCGTCTTACCAGCAAGGGGCTTCAGCTTAGTCTTCATTTTCCTGCTCTTTAGCATGTATTGGCAGGGACAATAGATGTCGCCGCATCGTGTCCATAGCCGCAAATGCTGCAAATCTACGAATAGCTTCACGTTCTCCGCTAAAGAAAAAACGGTATGACACCGTTTCCGCTTCAGTAGAATGTCCGACGTAGAATGTTCCTACCGGCTTTTCTTCACTTCCCCCATCTGGGCCAGCGATGCCGGAGATCGATACGCCTATAGCGGTGCGAGCATTTGTCCGTGCGCCCCGTGCCATCTCCCTCGCAGTCTGATGACTGACCGCGCCGAATTGGGAGAGCGTTTTATTCTTAACACCGAGGAGGATTTGTTTTAATTCGTTGCTGTAGCTTATCACTCCACCATGGAAGAAGGCTGAAGAGCCAGAATTTTGCGTAAGCAGCGAACCAAGCATGCCCCCGGTGCATGACTCAGCTACAGCAATAGTTGAACCACTTTCGACTGCCAGCCGATGTAATACCGCAGGAAACGACTCGTCGAGTGAGCGTGAGAAAACATATTCTTCGCCGATTTCTCGCGCAGCAATCTTCGCGGCTTCTTGCACTTCGGCTGAGGAGCTGCTTAACAGCCGCAGCTGTATTTCGGGAAAAGTTGCGCGGTATGAAACCTTAGTCGAAGGCTTTAGCGAAGCTCTCTCGATGATTCCTCCGACTGCAGCTTCGGGGAGTCCGAACAGGCGCAGGATTTCCGAATGCAGTGGCTGCTTGTCCGGGTAGAGCGAGAGAAGCAGTGGCAGCACGCTGTCTTTTAGCATTAACGAAAGCTCACGCGGCACGCCGGGAAGCGAAACAATAAGTTTACCGTTATGGTTAATGCTGAATCCTGGAGCGGAGCCGATTTCATTATTAATTAATTGCGATCCCGAAGGAATGTAAGCCTGTTTGCGGTTTGTTTCGTCAAAGCGTCGCTGCTTTCTTTCGAAGTAAGCGGATAAAGCGTTTTCAGCAGTGCTGTTCAGTTCGAGATTGCCGCCAGTGAATTCTGCTACTGCTTCGCGCGTTAAGTCGTCGGTGGTCGGGCCTAGGCCGCCGCACGTTAAGACAATATCGCAGTTTAAAAAAAGGAAGCGCAGGGAATCGTTAATTTGAATGATGTCATCCGGACAGCTCAGGATGTTGACGACTGGAATATCGATTGTATTAAGTGCGCGAATAAACCTGTTCGCGTTGGTATCCTGAATTCGACCGTCCAGGATTTCGCCGCCGATAGAAAGAATTGCCGCTTTGGGATTCATTGCTTAAGGCTACTGCTTAAACATGTGTTTTACAATTGGGCGGCTCGCTGCTGCATTGCGAGCCCTCGGACCATCGCCACCATTCCCATCAGTCCCTGTCCCTTGCCCATAGAAATATTGCGCCCGAAAATTTCGTAAACCAGCTCTTCGCTTAAACCGAGGATTTCATCGGCGTTGTGTCCGCTAAGCCCCTCGTCGAGGATGACCGCCAAGGATTTGGCGGAAACACCGTGCGGGTTTTCCACTGCGAAATGAAACTTCAATCCGCCGTCATCAAGCTTCGTGCACCAAATATACGCTTCAGACTCGCAGCCTGGGACAAGGTGAGTCTTTGGAAAAGGGCGTTTAGCAATAGTCTCCGGGACATCGATGAACTTGTCAGCGAACTCGATTAGCAATTCTCCGCGCATGTTCGCGTCGTCGATAGCTTTGAATTCGTCGATAATGGTTTGGAGACTGCCGGGGAAGCGGCTCATAGATTTCTGCGGCTATTTTTCGATTGGTACTCCGACCGAGTTTCCCCACTCAGTCCAGCTTCCATCGTAGTTTCTTACCTTATCGTAGCCAAGTAGATAGTGCAGGACAAACCAGGTATGGCTGCTGCGTTCCCCAATTCGACAATAGGCAATCACTTCTTCGTTCGGCTTTAATCCCTTTTCATCTTCGTAGATCGCGCGAAGCTCATCCGCAGTTTTAAAAGTACCGTTTTCCGGATTAATGGCTCGGGCCCAGGGAATGCTCTTTGCTCCGGGGATATGTCCACCGCGAAGTGCGCCCTCATTCGGGTAATCCGGCATGTGCAGACGTTCGCCGCTGAATTCTTCCGGACTGCGGACATCAACTAATTGTCCGCCTGTGCCAAGATGCTTAAGCACGTCATCGCGAAAGGCTCGATAGCTTGAATCATCGCGAGACTGGGCTTCGTACGAACTAGGCTTGTAAGAAGGAACTTCTCTGGTCAATTCTCTGCCTTCTTTTTCCCACTTCAGTCTACCGCCGTCCATAATCTTGGAGTTAGTGTGACCGAAGAGTCGAAAAACCCACAGGGCATAAGCTGCCCACCAGTTGTTCTTGTCTCCGTAAAATACGAGAGTCGTATCCTTGGATATCCCAAGGTTGGATGCCAGCTCTTCGAATTGACTCTGCTGCAGATAGTCGCGAACCAATTGATCATTTAAATCGTTGACCCAATCGACTTCGACAGCGCCTGGGATGTGGCCAGTCTTGTACAACAACTGGTCCTCGTTCGATTCGATGATGCGAACATTCGGGTTAGCAAGATTTTCAGCAACCCAGTCAGTCGAGACAAGAACGTTAGAATGGCTGTAGCCGCGATCTTTTATGCTATCCATCGCTTGGTTATCCTTCGCCGGAAAGGTTGAATACAACATTAAACTATAGGGCTGTATTAATAGCTCAGCAGACTTAGAAGGCAAGCAGGAATGCTACTATTATACTAGGAAAAAGCTCGATTTAGCGTAGGACAAGCACAACAAGCATTAGGACGGTGACAAAGGTAAAGACACCGGCAAGCATGTAGACGGTGATGGTGTTGTCGCCAACCTGCTGGGTGCGAATTATCTGCGAAACGGCTTGAACATTTTTCTTTGCAGGAGGGGGTGCGTCTACATGCTCCGCTTCGACCTCTACTTCGTGGTGGTCTATATCTCCAAATTTGCTGTTTGAAGCGGCCCGCTGTTTGGAGTGCCACCTGAGATACTGTTCAGGAGTTTCCCAATCAGGCTCATCTCCATCATCCCAGCTGCGAAACTCTGCGGGGAGCGCCCTGTCGTATTCGGCCTTTTTTTGAGGATCAATCAGGGTATTGTAGGCCGCAGTTATGTCTTTAAACGTGCGAATGTCCGCTTCTGAAAGGCCAAGCTCGGTAATGTCAGAATAGTAGTTGGAGTCTGGATGGAAAATTCGCGCAATCTCACGGTACGCAGCTTTTATCTCTGCCGCGCTGGCGCTGCGTTCGAGCCCGAGCATTTCGTAGTATGTTTTCCCGCTGGTATCCATTAGTGTTAACCTGCCGCATTTACAATCGGCGGATTGAGCTCGGTACTAGAGCCTTTTGCTTGGTGCGAAAAATTAAGATGAAACCTCATGTATACGCCGCGGACTATCGACTGGAATGGAGCGATTTCAGATGCTTAGCTACCCAGACGCTGCAGACGGACTGGCGTGGGCATAGGGCAAAGTCACCCGTATCGTTTTGCCTAGTTAAAGAACCCGGCCGATTTCACTTTTTGGTTCATTTTCCGGCGAATGATCTGGGAGATGCTTCGGCTGTGGGACGCTTCAGAGCTCAGCTTTGGGAAGGCAATGTTGCGGAACTATTTGTCGCTGATGACAGCACGCGCCGCTACCAAGAATTTAATCTTGCTCCGTCGGGTGAGTGGTGGAGTGCCGTCTTTTCGGATACGCGAGTAGCTACCGAAAGTGAACTTGAGGTGGTAACTGGGGTTGAGGTTGCCTTCGATTCTGAAAGCGGACTTTTTCGCCTCAGCGCCGCTGAGAGCTTCCTCCAGCTTCAGTGTGCGTTCGACAGCCGGTCACGCTTGAATGTTTGCTCAATCTGGGGCAATGATCCTCGATGTTTTTGCAGCAGTGCGCAGCTGCCGGGCGAAACCCCCGACTTTCACCAACCTGAGCACTTTGAACAAATTGAATTGAGCAATATTTCATGAAGCGAGAATTTCTTCCGGGCTGGCTGTTGATGCTCGCACTGTCTGTCGCCGCAATTTACGGATCAAAGATTGTTGAAGTCGGCGGTAAGCACCCGCTTGAAGCACCGGTGCTTGCGATAGTCTTCGGTATGCTTGTGCGGAACCTGGGTTTTGCTCCAGAAATATGCCGCCCCGGAATTAAAGCCTTCGAGAAAATATTGATCGCTGGAATTGTTTTAGTCGGCGCATCTCTCGACTTTAATCTGTTTATGGCTCAGGGCGTGGAAATTTTATCGATCATTACCGTAACAATGCTTGTTGGGTTGATTTCGATAGTTGTGCTGGCTCGCTTGTTTGCGCTGCCCAAAGCGCTTGGGGTTCTGCTGGCCGTTGGAACAACAATTTGCGGCGGTACGGCAATAGCAGTTACGGCTCCAATGATAAAAGCCAAAGAAGAAGAAACGAGTTATGCGATTGGCACGATCGCACTCTGGGGCCTGGTGGCTATTATAGCTTATCCGATGATTGCACGTGCCCTCGGAGTGAGTGATGCGACTTTTGGTTTATTTGCTGGAACTTCAATTCATTCTACGCCTCAAGTTGTTGGAGCTGGCTTTATTTTTTCCGATGAAGCGGGAAAGATGGCGACTGCTGTGAAGCTTGTTAGGAACTGCTTCTTGGCCCCGATGGCCTTTTTGGTTGCAATTTGGTACGCCGGGTCAAATTTGACCGAAGCCGAGACTCCGGATGCTGCAAGTCGATGGAATTCGGTGGCCAAAGGATTTCCCTGGTTTTTGTTCGGCTACTTCATCATGGCTGGGCTGAATACCGCGGGGTATTTTACTGCCGAAGGAATTTCGGGATTCAGCGACGCAGGAAAGTTTTTAATTCTGCTAGGGATGGCGGGCATCGGGCTGAATACCGTGTTTGCGACCTTCAAGGGGATTGGCCTGCGGCCCTTTATTGTCGGTCTGATCGGCAGCATAATTGTAGCGGCAGCCAGTGCCGGATTGATATCCGCCTTCGGATCCACCAGTTAAGTGCTTGAAAATACTAGTTTAAAAAAGTTAGCTTTTTAAAGCACACATCGTGAACTGCCCGGCATAACAGTGCTGTCTTTTCGCGGCGCTCCTGCCTGCGTTTTTCCCGGTTTTAAATTTAGTTCATCTGCTCGGTTCTATCGGCAGCGATTCGTCACGTTGATTTAGCATTGAACCAAAAGGGCGAGAACAATGTATTACCGCAGTCCACTTCAGAATCTGGCAGACGCAGCAGAACGATTCGCAATTGCATCAGTGTACTCATCTTCGATGCTTACGGCATTTTTCTTTGTGCTTTCTTTCGTAGTTTAATGAATGGAACGCTAAACGTTCAGAAAGTCGTTCAACGCATGTCTAAGCGCCTTGAACGACGCGAACACCTCTTCCTCATTCTCCACAGTCGTGTGGGCTTGTAGCGCCAGAACTCCAACTTTTCTTGTAGTTCCAACAACAGCCGTAAACAGCGTATGCGCTGAACTGTCGCCAGTTTCGACTACATCCCGATACGGCAGGTTGCAGCTAAACGCCGAAGCGACTGAGTCCGAAATTTCAGAGCCCTGAGTCAGCGGTACTGCTTTTAATAGAGAAGCCGGCGGGTTTCCGATAACCACCATTGGATGGAGCACGCGTGCATCAGGATTGAGTGTGAAGATACATCCAAAATCGAAGCCGGCGGCGGGAATTACATTTCTGACTAGAGAAGACAAGCACCGATGCGACACGTTGCCGGGACGCATATGTGCGTAAAGTTCAAGCAGTGAATCCCTAAGCTCAAGCGGACAGTTTTTTAAGTGCCGGTTTTCACGAATGTAAACACCTACGTTAAGTGCATCCGCTTTAACCGGTACGCCATATTCTTCTGACGGCAGATGCTTCGCGTGAAGCTCGAGTGCTGTCTCTGTTTTGGCGCGCTGGCGCAGTTCGTCAAACAGTCCTACACCGAGTTCGTCAACGAGAGTCTTTTGAAGTTCCTCCCAATACATCTGAACAACCGGATACGACTCGGGTTCGCCGGACCTAACGAGGGCGTCGCTTATCTCACAGATCGTTAAGTAGGCATCTGCTCGGTCGTCATAGCCGTCCTCTTCGGGGACGACGACTTCTATTTCGGTTGGCAAATTTGTCCCGTAAAAAGAGTAAAATACAGTTCGTGAAAATCCACATTCGAGCGCGAACTTAATTCCAAGCATTACCGGTGAAAAACCCAGCAACTGTTCAAGGCATTTGTCGAGATTCCAGCTATCTGAAACTTTCTTAACAGCACGGCGGGAAATATGCGGATAGTTCCATCGAATAAGCATTATCCCGAGCTGTCGCAGTATCGCGCTTAGAAATGCAACTTCAGAATCTAGGTTCCAACGCTCAGCGACGATTTCGGCGCAAACTGCCCCGGTAGTAACCCTGTCTCGTCGCTGGTCCATGTTGTCTACAGCCCAAGGAAAACTGTGTTCTGGAGGATTTGAACGAATGCCGCGCACTATAGTCAGCAGTTGTTCGCAGGAACAGCTAGCGAGCATTTCAGCTGGATGCTGAGCTTCGTTAATCGGGCTGAATGGCAGGTCGGAGATTTCTTTTAGAACATATAGATAGAGCGCAAAGTCCTGCTTGAGGTCGCTTAGCAGGCAGCATTCATCGTTCATGTCGTAATCGCGCGCTTCCAGGCGTTCAACGACAAGTCCGAGAACGTCTTGTTTAACCGGCAGCCAGTGTTTTGATACGTGCTGATAGGCACGATTAAGCGCATCTGAGGACAGCTGCCCCGGATTACTCAAGCGCGGGAAGGACCCCAGGAGGTCGTGTGAAGCTGATGGACGGACAACAGTTTCCATATTCAAGGTCTTAATCTGCAAAAGCTCTGCCAAGATTCAACCTTAAGCAGAACAGCCGTTTAGCCCTGCCAGGATGAGTTAGGAGTGACGATGTTTGTCACTAGGGTTCGAAAAAACCGAAAAGGGGCGCAGCGTAACTGTTCTATAGCAGCCACGCGGAATTCACCCCTACTGCCTAAGTGGAGTGGGGAAGCGGTAGTTGTCGTTCTTTCCGAGTCGAACGACTGCTCCAAAGACTGAGTTTGGATTAGTAGGAACTACAGTCACCGAGCCGTAGTTGTTGTCAATTTCACTTGAGCACAGGTCTAGGTCTACTCCGCCGCGGGCTGGAATATTTACGGGGGTTCCAGCCATTACGACAGTTCCATCAGATCGAGTCATGCTAACTGAAACGCTTTGTACAGTGGGGAACATGTTAGCGAGTAGCAGCGAACATCCCTGACCGATATAAGTGTTGTAGGAGCTTGTTATTGAACTTCCAAGAGGCTGTGCCGCCCGAATACCATACAGATATTTCATCGAAAGATTCGAATCTCGGCCGTACTGCATCACTATTGCAAGGAGACTGTTAGCTGTGGAGCTGTCTAGTACGGCGATGCCTTTTGCGCCAGCTAGGAGCGAATCTGTAATTAGATGATAGGACTCCTTGGCCGCCAGGGAACGGTTTTCCGTATGTACCAAGGTTCCACTACTAGTATAAATGTTTATTGAGACAACGGTGGGTGCACCTGAAACGTTCATTAACTCAATGATCGAAGATCCGTCGCTCGTATCAAGCGGGGCAGTTATTGCTTCTCCCGTGCCCTTGGCTGCGTCGAGCTGAAATGCGCTAGAGAAATCATTCACCGCGCCGTTATTGTTCGTGTAAAAGTATCTAGCGTTTCTTACTGAGAAGTTAGCGCTCGGACTGCTGGGAACCCACTCGACTAAGCCGAGTACTTGCTGTCCCCATTGATGTCCTGAGAAATCGCCTCGAGCCGAAGGTGCTAAACTCACAATCTCAGACCCAAGTAGTGTGCCTGCCATGTTGTAATAGTTCAGCGTTCCGGTTTGATTAGTGCTGGTTTTGTTCGTTACTTGAATCCAGTTTGCTACGAACCAGTCTTGTTCGGATGGGTTTGCGCTCGGCTGATAAGTGTTAAAGGAAACGTATTGGTTCCCCGGCAAACCGGCACCGAACGGCATTGCGTAGGCGAACTGAAAGTCGTCAGGTGCAGCAGTTGGCTCTGGACTGGGTTGATAAAGCACCATTCTACCGTCGAGATCGCCTTCACCGCCGTCATGAGTAACGCAGACTTGCCCAAGCTGCTGATAAGCGTAGCCCGACATGTCATGAACAAGAAGGTCTGTCTGGGCGCGAGCAATTACAAGCGCACCCTGTGTGCTTTTACTTTCACCTAAGGCGTCGAACAGTTCTGCAACAAGTGTAACATTTGAACCGCTGCGATTAACATTCTCTAAAATGTTATACATTCCGTAGTGATTAGAGTTCCCGAGAAAGCCATTCCACTCAACACACATTTCAACTGGTAGGGCGTACACTGCGCTTCCGGAGTCTAGCGGGTTGGTATTGTCGCCAACCTCTTGCCCGTCGCTAACTCCGTCATCGTCGCTGTCCGAGTCGTTTGGATTGGTGCCGAGCGCGTCTTCTTGTTCGTCGGTTAGTCCGTCGCCGTCGCTGTCTACACTTGATGTCTCTTGACGCCAACCCTCTGCCTGCGCGCTGTAGTCGCTGGTGTTGTCTGAGCTGTCGATCGCCACAACTGAATAGAAGTAATGAAGACCCGGCACTGCGCTTGTGTCGCTAAAAGTAGTAAGGGCTGTTTCTGAGCCGACTGCGCTTCCCGGCAGTCCTGCAGATTCAGACCGGTAAACTTGGTAAGTATCCGCCCCAGAGGCCGCGTTCCAGGTTACGGTCACTTCGTCTGGATCGGTGCCTTGGGTTGCTGATACGCCAGTCGGCGCGTCAGGTCCCGATGCCTCGGCAACACAAGCTCCACCGACCTCTTCGTAGCCATCAGCACAGCTAGCGGTGAAGTCGAGGGCTTCTACATAAATTCCCTTAATCGTCCCACTGTAATTTGCGGGGCTGAATGTATAGCCAGTTTTGCTTGGCGTGATTGTATAAGCAAGGCCTTCGTTTTGAGCAGAAAACTGAAAATCGCCGCTTCCGTTTGAACTTACAGAACCTACAGAAGCCAAAGTAACGGTAACGCCGCTGAGATTATTGCCGCTAAGTTTAACGTTGCCGCCAATTTGGAAAGTGCCGGTGCGGAAGGCAGCGGTGATCGCGCGTGTGTTGTTGAGAGTAAGCGCGTTGTTGTCTGTTGCGGTTCCTGTTGGATATCCTAAATGTTCGATGTTTGGGTTGGAGAAGTATTGAAGTCGTGTTCCCGGCGGATACGCCATGATTGAACGGTAAGCGTTGGAGTTCCAGTACCATCCGTACGAATATGAGTAAGCTCCGTTCACGCCAGCGTTGCCTCGGTCGTGTGCGCCGCCGAAATTGTGGCCAAGCTCGTGCGGTAGAGTCAGATTGGTAGTAACGCAGCTTAGCGTTCCGACGTTAAAGGCCAACCCTTCAAACCACGATGCGGGCGTCTGCATCACATAACCCGTTCCGCAACCTCCACTTTTGACGACGAGCGAAACGTTATCGGCTTTAACTGCATCGCGCTCCGCATGAACTTCGTCCATGTAACCGTCACCGTCACCGGCTAGCAAACCAAGGTCAGTACCGGTATTGCCGCTTTCGGCGTATTCAACTTCAATTGTTCCAACTAGTCGCAGGTTGATATTAACTTCGGAGTTTAAGTAGGCCTGGTTCGCTTCTGAAACAGCATTCTCGATCATCGCCTGAACTGCTGCTTCGCTTCCGAGGTAGTCGAGGACATCGTCGGTATAGGCAACTAGTAGGTCGATAGTATTGTCATCCGCGTCTGCATTGCCCGGACCCCCATCCTCTTCCGACGGTCCACCCCCGTCTGATTCCAGTCTTGGGTCATGCGGATCGCTCTGCCCAGCTACGTGGTGGTGACCTTCGACCTCGCAAGTAGGTAGTTCAGCCGAGCGGTACTCTGAAACTACGGTTTGACCGCTGCTGTTCTGCGAAACCACAAACACTTCGCCGGTATTCAACGCGAAGCGTCCCGAATAAGCCAACGTGTCGCCATAGATTGCTGTCAGCGTTACAGTCCCGGCAATTGCTCCGTATTCATCGAGAATGCTGCCGACGATTGTTTCAGCGTTGGATTTTCTGCTGCGCACTGCGCGCGGGGTTTCCAACGATCGTTCAATGTTTAGTGATACGTCCGGGAATGGCTTAAATACAAAACGATTGGCAAGCAGGACTTTGTTGTCGATTTCAACTGCGCTAGAACGAACAAACCCGACATCGTTGGCCCGAGCAGCTGCGCCCGAATCGTTTGAAAATGAAATTACGACAGGGTCTGCTAAGAACAGCTTTTTTTCTTTTACGACAGCCGGCGGCGGAGTGGTGTCCTTTGCGAGCTGCGGAGCTTTAGATGATTCGGGAAATCCTAGCAGTAGTACCGCTGCAAGCAGGCAGGTGAGAACTACACTTATGCGAAACTTCCGCATCTACAAAACCGCTAAAACAAGAACTGCTAAACAAGCATAACGGCTGGTAGCTGTTCTCTAGAAACTGTCTGCCTGCCTTCTGCAACCCGTGGATACATGGCAACTATAGTGCCAGGTGCCCGTCGTTCCAATGAGATCAGAAACGACCTTATTCGCAGTCGCCTAAAGGATTTAGCGCTGAATTTGGTGCTTCGCTGCACGCACTCTTTGGCGGCTGTGACGAAAATCGGCACTTAAACTACGTGCGTACCCTGGCGATTGAAGCCATATCAGCTCGTAACAATTGAGGAATGAAAAAGAAACCTGCTTAAAGTTCGCCGAAGAGCTGGGCGTGCCAAGAATCTTTGTAT
Organism: Bdellovibrionales bacterium; assembly: GCA_020434585.1. Taxonomy (GTDB): domain Bacteria; phylum Bdellovibrionota_C; class UBA2361; order SZUA-149; family JAGRAN01; genus JAGRAN01. The sequence goes on along the minus strand of JAGRAN010000037.1, from coordinate 16,427 downwards.
GCACGGTTCCAGCTGCCAGTTCTCATGGCTGCAAGGGTGGTTAGGGAGTTGTCGAATACAGGAGTATTGCCGTTTACAGCTTTCTGTTCGACCAGCTGCTTAAACGCGGGTCTGCTAATAGAAAACACTTCCTCTCCGTCCTGATAGAAGATGTTGGAGCTGTCCGCGACAAGCGTTCCGGAGCGTTCAAAGACTTCGCGAATCGCCCGAAAAAGTGCATCGACTGAACAGCCGGACGCTTTCACTTCTGCTTCGTTGGCGCAGACTACGGCAAAGCGATTATGAAAAACTTGAACTGCTGCGTTTAACGCTTTTCCATGCGCGGCCCATTCGTCAAGAAAATCCGCAATTGCGTTTGATACGTTGGCAGCTTGTTCGTCTGAAAGCGTTTTGTCCGCAGCGAAGATCCATACTCTAGCTGCATCATCGAAATCGTCGAACATCGTCTACTACCTTGCCTTTAAGCTCCAGAATAGGCGGGCTTGCCGTCAAACTTACAGAGGTTTTCGGTTTTGATGAAGTCAAGACCGGCATCGGCAATGTTCGAAAGCACCTGAATGATATCGGTGTGGGGTATGGTATTTTGCCCGACAAATCTGCAGCGCCAGTGGTCACTGCAGAATGTTTCAGGATGTCCACCCGGCCAAACCTGAACGCCGCGGTTAGTTATTGCTTGAAGCTTGAGCGACCCAGTCTGAACACCGTCAAGTTTTGCAGCCAAGTCGTCCGGACTGCCCGTCCAGCAGATGAAGGCGTCAAATCCTACGAGGTCCTTCTTTACTTTTGAGGTGTCGCCGATATCGAATTTCGACAAGTCCGCCGGTTCGGAAATGTTGTATTTGACAGTTTTGAGCGTGCTGGGCTCTTGGCCGAGGCGTTCGATTACGGCTTGTGCAAACTCCTTCGTTCCCACCTTTTGAGTGCTGCGCTCCTCGGAGTAGATATCGTAGGTGTGAATGCCGTCTTCGATGGTTTTTAACCAGGCATTGTGAATTCTCTGCGCGATATCGGCTTGACCGAGATGGAGCAGCATCAGAATTCCACCATGCAGCAGACCCGAAGGATTTGCTAGATTTTGGCCAGCGCGCCGCGGAGCAGAACCGTGAATTGCTTCAAACATTGCATAGTTTGCGCCGATGTTTGAGGAGCCGGCCAGGCCAACTGATCCCGCGATTTGCGCCGCAACGTCAGAGAGAATATCGCCGTAGAGGTTTGGCATGACGATTACATCGAAAGCTTCAGGCGAGTCTGCCAGTTTTGCTGCTCCGATATCTACGATCCAATGTTCGTTTTCAATATCCGGATACTCAGCAGCAATCTCATCGAAGACTTTGTGAAACAAGCCGTCGGTGAGCTTCATGATATTGTCTTTAGTAAAGCAAGTTACTTTCTTTCGGCCGTGCCTCTTTGCGTCTTCAAATGCGTAACGCACAATTTTTCGCGAACCTGGTTCGGAAATTAGTTTAAGGCACTGGTAGACCTGGGGAGTCTGGCGATGTTCGATCCCAGCGTATAAATCTTCTTCGTTTTCACGAACAATAATTACATCCATATTCGGATGTTTGGTTTCGATGTACGGCGCGTAAGATGCACATGGGCGGACGTTCGCGAACAGGCCAAGAGTTTTTCGAATAGTTACGTTTAAACTCTTAAAGCCTCCGCCCTGCGGGGTTGTAATCGGCGCTTTGTAAAACACTCGGGTTCTGCGCAGTGATTCCCAGGCGCTGGGCTCGATGCCAGTGTCGTGTCCGCGTTCGTATACAGCCTGACCGATTTCAATTGTTTCGATGTCGAGTCTGGCTCCAGCCTCTTGAAGGATGGATAGGCAGGCCGCCATAATTTCGGGGCCGATTCCGTCACCGTGCGCGACGGTGATAGGGGTAGCGCTGGACATAAAATCTGCTCCTTGCTGTTCTGGGACTGCTGCGGCGCGCTAGAAGGTCGCCGGACAAAGTAAGTAGCACACTGCTCGCCGTGCACACAAAGGCGCTCTGTCGGCGCTAACAAGTATTTCTGAGTTAGGAAAAAAACTCTTTACTATTAGAAGCTTGTCATTTTGATGCTCAGTAATGTTTGACTATATCCTACTGCTAAGGCAGCTTGAGAAGTCATGAGACAAGAAACTGTCCGATTTATTATCCTTCCATTTATTCTCGCGCTGTAGCGCGATAAACCCCCATTACCCCAGCATTTTCGGTAAAGAGTAGAAAAAGACCGGCAAGGCAGTAAAAAAAGCCTCGTTATTGCGCAGTTTTTTTTAACGCTCGAGCACAATAGTCAGGTGAAGCAGGGAGAAAGTGGGTTCGTCTGCCTTTTCCTAAAAAGTTAATTTTTTCAACAGGTTATCTTTGGCAGTGCCGGCCATTAGTCTAGCCGTGCGCCTAACTGCCTAAAATTACAAGGTTATTAGATCTGCTAAACTCGTACGTTTGGCGTTTGCGCGATGCTCGTATGCAGAGCTAACGTTTGAAGGCGTTCTGCGTCCTCAACCATTAGTTCTTTGTTAGCTATCAAAGTGTAGAAGCTGGCCCTGATTCCGGCAGCACGCTGAGTGCGCGAATTCGCGCGTGCAGCACGCTGTCGGCAGGAGCGTATTACCAATAACCCTTTACCAAAGGAAGGAGGTTTTTTTAGCGCGATCGAAAGACCCGACTGTCGAACGGGTTGCGACCAATTTGTGGGACTGAGTGAACTTGTTCGCTCTTCCTGCAACTCGTGGGGGTAAGAAGAAGGAGGCCCGTCCTTATCTGATTCTTACCATCATTCGTCTCCAACTAGCATGGATCTTCGGATCTGTGCGCAACCCCAATCGAGGAGTGCCATGTCTCTGGAAATCAGCATGAACCTCGATCGTACGAAGGGAGGGTGGCGAGCATGACGGAGGATCGTCCTGCCCTGCTGGGTGACATTCGTCTCCAGCTCGTCCCCGGTGACCACCCGCTTAGCCTCAGCCGTATGGCCGAGCGTGGTGAGCACATGCGCCGCAACTTCGCGGAGCCTCCCTGGGACTTCACCGATACGCCGGCCGACTGGGTAAAGTACCTCAGTGTGCTGGCGGAACACGGTGGAGTGTTCGTCGATGCGATCGATACGGATCGTGGAGGAAGACTGTGCGGCTTCTGCGTGGGTATCCCTCACGTGGACGAAGAAGTCGTCGCAGTCACGGAACTCGGCAAATTCGGCCTGCAAGCCGGAGATGCCTACTGCGCTGCTGTCGTGCTCGACTCGGAGTACCGCGGTCGGCGTGATGGCAATGGACAGAAGGTGTACCCCAGGCTGTGTGACGCTCGTCACATGGTGATGCTCGCCGGGAACTCAAACCCCGCCGCGCGCTTCTGGGTCCGCACCCACGTCGATTGCCACGCCGTTCGCAGAATCTTCGAACGAGCCGGCTACGAAGTAGCAGGTACCGGTGTCAAAGAAGGTCTCGGTTGCAGCTCGTGGTCCTGCGTGGTCTACAGCTGCGGTCGCGAAGTTCGTGAGGACGAAGCGACGAGATTCTTCTACGACGTTCCGGTGATCGAGCGTCCGTCCGCGTCTCGTGGAGGATCGACCAGCGTTCCTGTCGAAGGGAGCGTCTAGTCTGGACTAGATCGTCACAAGAAGTAACACGGCGCGAGGTAGACGTGTTCACTTCGCGGCAAAGCGTTCGGTGCCCGCGATTCTCTCGAGAATCGCGTGGCACCGTCGCTGAGCTGCGAGACTCTAGCACAAGGTACCGTGCCGCCTACGCTAGTTCTCAGGATTGTTGTGCATGTGGTGTGACACATACACAGCTTCAGGTTCCGGTAATACGCCCCCTGCCACAGCAATCCATCTTTCATACTCGTGCGATACCGAGGCACCTTTTAGATTGTATACAAGAGGAAATCAAGCCCTAAATCCAAAAATCAGCACAAAATTCAAGCATTAGTAGAGTCAGAAACGAAAACTTGAAAAATCAAATATTTAACACAGTTACTGCCTTTCTTTGCCAGCTAAACATAGCTCAGTTAATATACTCAGTTTGTCAGGAGTTAACCGTTTATTAACTGCTAGATCTTTCAATTTCTCATCATGGGCGAACAATCCTCGCCTGGCAGCTTTCGCGGTAAGCCACCCTTTGCGGCTAGCGGCGTGTGCTGTCTGGCAGGGTCTCATCACAGGTAAACAGAAAGGAGGTTAACTACCACTTCAGTGCAGCGTTCCTGTCAACGCATGCACTCGGTCCACTCAGTAGTGCGGTCGGAAGAGAATTCCCACCGCTGGTCCCCTCAACCCATCCCTTTGGGAGTAACACATGACAACAACGAGTCACGTCACGGTTCGCGCCGTTGACCACGACTTCGTTCGTCGTCGCATCGAGGAATTCGAGGACTTGCTCGTGCGTCGAATGTCGGAACCGCCCTGGCACCTCGCGTGGGAACGCGGCGTGACGGACGATCCGATGTCGGCGCGGGGGTTTCTCGAGACCTTCCTCGTAGGCAACGAGTACGGAGTCGATGGCGACTACTTCGTCGCGATGGACGGAGACAAGATCGTCGGGTTCGCGATCGGTGTCAAGCTCACGGGTTCGCTCATCGCGCACCTGAGCCTCGACAAGCTCGATCTCGACCCCTGTCCTCAGGACGGAGATTATTACCACTGTATCGGGATCCTCGACACGCCCTACAGGCAGCGCGGGATCTACGGTCAACTGGTGGCAAGGCGATGCGAGTGTGCCAACGGCAGTGCTCGTCATTGGGTGCGGACGCATGTCGAGCAGGAAACGGTCTGGGGTCTCTTCGAGACTCGGCTCGGCTTCCTGCGCGTCAAGACGTACACCAGCACCCCGGACGACTACGGCGGCCACCCGCTCACTCGTCACGTCCTGCGGCACGACGGTCCGGTCAACGTCCCGGAATGATCGTCAAGCACTCCATTCGAGGGTGCCGCGGAGTTTGAGTCGTGCGAAGAGAACTCGTACGGCTCCTCCTCCGCAAGCGGACCTGGGCAAGCAGCAATGCTTCGCCCAGGTCCGCCGCTTTCAGGCTGGCGTTGTTGGGAACACCAACGCGGTTCGTATGCAGACAGAGACCCTGCCGCCAGCCCTTTTAATGGCGAACTTCCTTCATTCCTACATCCAAATTTCATCGATGATTTGCGGCGGGCCGGCATAAGCTCGAACCTAAAAACACCGCGAGGTGGCGCAGGTGCTCCGACGAATTTCGTCGGAGCACCTAACGCGCCGTCCCCTTACGCTTGACCGGCCGCCAAGTCGGCAAGCGTGTTGAAGAACTTGCTCCATGCTTCGAGCTTGCGAGAACGCTCCACATCCGCGTGCATCAGCGCCTTGTGTGAGGCCTTGCCGCCGATGCGTCCCGCCACACGCAGGCCGATCGGCTCCAGGATGTCGAGGACACGCTGGGGATCGATCTGCTCTCGAGTAGCTGCCAGAGTTTCTGCATCCGCATGGTAGCGGATCCAGCTCGGTTCACCTTCTCTGGCAACGAGAGAGACCTGGAGGTACGGACCGTGCTCATCTTCACCGGCGGCGAAGCTGATACGATTGCCGTTGTCCGGTCTCAGGCATTGCTTGAGCGCGTTCTCCACCATCCAGCCCCAGCCGATTGCGTCTCGGCAGGCACCGCGGTGGAAACAGCCTCCGCACACGGGGCTGAGCGCTTGTTCGACGAACGTCAGCGAAGTGCTGCTGTACAGCTCGAGCATCCACGCGAATGAGGCGAGAGCGATCTCTGCCCCCATTCCGCTTGATGCGCGAAGTTTGGACAGCAAACTGCCAGCGGCACCGTTCATTGCAGCGACAGCGGAGTCGAGACACTCGCCGTCATGACTGCAGTGGCGCGCACCGTCGCAGAGCTTATCGAGAAACGAGCCATCAGCGCCCATTTCCGTAAACTCACGACCATCTTCAGCTCTGCTTGACAATCTAGTCGGCATACAGAAGTCCTCCTCTCATGTTATCAGTGGAAGCGGCGGCTTCATGCGCTGCAGCGTGCGAGCGTATGAAGCTGCCGCCTCACTCTGAAAAAGCTGGAAGGACAATAGACAAAACCTGTCTTGCTTAGTGCCAGCCGCCCAACCAGCTATTTGCTGGGTCGGCAGCTGAGATCAGAACTGCTCACATCAATAGGAATAAAAGAACTGCGGACTAAAGTATTAGAGGGAGGTACAAAATTCTGCCTCCTTATTTACCGAGTTGCAAGTCCGGGAGAGTTCGAAGCGCTAGGTGATTTTGGCAGCTAAGATTTAACGGGATATCCGAGATACTCTGCGTGTGCGAGTACGCGTTTTGCGGCCAAAGTGGAGAACAGCACGAACTTTGAATTGCTTTGCTCGGTATGCTTAAGCTGAACGCCAGTAATTAAAAATCGCCTAACGAGTTCCAGGCAGGTGACGTTCTCTCTTTCAAAAACTTGGCGTGCGCCCAAATAGCTGACGGCAATTTGAGCGTTGCTAATTTCTATTGCGCCGATTGGCCAGGGCAGGTTGAGCGTCCACCACCATTTGGGACCGACCGAGATGCCGCCGTTAAATTTGAAACAGGCAGTAGATTTTTGAAGTTGTTCACTCATGCGAGTTTATGACGGGAGTTCAATTTGGCGCTTATCTTTGTCTGGATGCTCTTTGTACAAGATTAAATGGTTGCCAATGATTCCCGCAATACTTCCTTCCGACTCAGCGGCGATTTGTTCAGACAGGACTTTGCGCTGGTCCTTGTAGTCCGTGAATCTGACCTTAATCAATTCGTGGTCGGAAAGTGCTCTCGAGACTTCTGCGATCAGCTCTGGCGTGATTCCCTTTTGACCGACCATGACGATTGGGTCGAGATGATGGGCTAAACCCCTGAGATGCTTCCTTTGTGCGCTAGTAAGCTGCTTCATAATCTGGTTCCCCACAAGAGTCCCGCGTGAACTTGCACTAAAGATGTGGTATTAGTGCCGCTATGCTGCTGAGACTGCTGATAATACTAATGTTCGCTGCCACCCAGGGCGAGAACCCCGGCGAAGCCGCGCCGCCTAAACCGACCCAGGAAAAGGTCGTAATCAATACGGTTCCCGCCGACAGCTTCGAGAAGGTAGTGCACCTGCTTGAAAAGAACAAGTTGAAGGAAGCAGACAAGCTTCTAGACCGCAGGATAAACTTTCTTAAGACGGCTCGAGCCAACAATTGGGATGTCCGGGACGGAGAACCTCCACTGCTACAGTCCTTGCTGCTGAGCTCCCGGATTAAAATTGCATTGCAAGATTATGACGGAGTAATGAAGACTTTTGAGTTTGTCTCAGGAGATTTGGGCTTTTCACATCCAACTGTCTTGGCCAGAACAATCGCGAATCAAACCCTGATTGCTCAGCGAGACCCTAAACTGTTCCACCAAAAGTTAGTAAAAATGGCACAGATCACTTGGTTGTTTCGAATTTTCCAACAAGATGCAAATTAGCACCTAGGCTGGCATCAGATTTTCCCGCACGTACTGCAGCGCTCTCTTTTTTGTTACGAGTTCGAAGCGCATTTTTTCGACTTCACCTATTATCAGGCCGATATGGGCACCGCGTTTAATCCGGAGTGTTCGAATTAAATCGTCTTTCGAAAGTAGCGTTTCGCGTTGAATATCATCCTCACCAAGCAGCTGAGCAGTTTTAAGAAATTCATCTCCACCCTTGGAACTGCGCTGGCCGGAGTCTACGAAACGGGCGGCGCTCGCACATAAGTGTAAAGACTTCCAAGATGCGGGAAAGGCTTCTCGAAGTATTGTCGATAAGTCTGCCTTCGGGTCGGATTTGGAAGGTCCGAAGTTGAGACCTCCCGCAGCACGTCCTGGGCGACTGACTACCAGCTGTTGTGTCTGTTTTTTAGCAGGAGCGCTTTTTCCGAAGCTATCAACTAGGTGCAGCTTTATTAAAATCATAGCTACGGCTGCCGCAAACTGCGGGCTGAAGCCAAGCGCTGTGCTAAAGCTATGTGCAGCATCAATCAGCTTATCCTGACTATTGTTACTCTCAGGATGCAATCCGCTGCAAAGCGCACTGCCGAAGCAGTTAACAACTTCATGTTCGTCCAGCTCGTAGGGAGCGGTCTGGAGCAATTCACTTATCGTGTCCGTAAGTTTTAAAGTTCGGTTCCAAAGTGCTTCAGATTCACAGCAGTGATCTAGTACGTCTACGTATCGGTGGATTAGTCCCAGCGAGCGCATCAGCTCGACGCCGATTGAGGGAATGTTGGATTTAAAGAAAAGTTTATTTAATTGAAGCCGCCGCTGATAGGGCTCAATCTGATCTACTATGCCTTCGGCGACCATGTGCCGCATGAGAGCGAGAGTTTTTTGTTCGGGAATTAATTGTCGTCTAGCGCTAAATTGAACTCCGCGCCATACGCACAAGGGATCGGTGATAAAAAACTCTGGATAGGTAGCACGCAACTGATTGCTGTTTAAGTCGTCAATCCCTCCCCACCAGTCGTACACTTCGCCGGTGTAGGGATCGGCGGCTACGTTGTTCATTGTATAGTCGCGCAAGTGTCCGCCTTCGATCGGAGGTATCGAGGGGTCGCCGCTATGGTGCAGAGCTCGGTTTACTCCGAAGGGTGGACGCGGAATTGCAATGTCGATGTCGATTTCAGCTTCGAATTCAACCTTAATAACGCCATATGCTTTTCCTACCAGATCTACCTTGCCTGGATACGCTCGTTCTAAGGCCTCCTGCAAGGCAGTCGATGGGACACCATAAACCTCCAAGTCTGCATCTTTTGGGTGCAAACCAAGAACTGCATCACGGACAAATCCACCAACTAGCAGAGCCGTTGGCTGTTGACCGTTAGCGTCGGGATGCTCCGGCAGAGCCGCGACAAGGTCTGCTATTTCTCTGGCTGCTTTAAGCGCACCTGGATCCTGCGCCAGGACGCGTCGGCGTAGTTCTTCGCTGTCTCGCGGGATCGCGCGCTTTTGCGAAAGTATAAAATCGGCAATTTTTTGTGCGTACGGGGTCAACGCTATGTCGAACAGTTTTAGGCTCTAAAAGATTAGACCATTACATCCGGTTATATTCACCACATATTTTTAAAATGGCAAAGTCGGATTGTCGTGAGAACTAGCGTTTGATTCCCATAGGTCCGCTGACAATTCTAGTTTGTTTAGCGGATTTGAGCTTTTTGTGAGTGCTTGTCGACTTAGCCTGGGTCGGAGGGGCAATCGGTGAAATTGTCAGACGCTTGTTGGTGCGTTCGATTCGCTCAACACTTTCTTCAGCAAAAGTAGGGCTGGCTGGCGTGGACTGCAGGTCTTCGCTCTCAGCTTTGAATAAATCGAATATATTCCATCCCATGCAAATGTTATGTGGACTGGGGCGGGATGTGTTGCTTGCTAGAGCAAACAGCAGTGAGCACGGCCCTTTACGTAGGCTAGAACCAGCTCAAGCAGCGCTCGCCCAACGATTCTCTCTCCGTCAGGGGCGTGGGCTGGTGCGCCTTCAGGCAGGTGCAAATATGCGCAGGGCAGCCTGGAAGAAAGGGAGAAAATGTAGCGAGTACCTTGCTCAAGTGTGAATCCACCAACAACGGGATTACTTGCTGGTAGGCCGTTTATTGAATCCAGATCGAGTTCTATGCCGACGAAGCAACTCGAATTTAAGAAGTAATTCACAGCAGCATCAACTGCTGAGTCTAGCGTTGTGCAGCAGCGTACAAACAAATCTTCGTAGCTTACGAAGTGAAATCCGGCTCGACGCAGCGATTCAATTGATTCGGCGCTATTATAGCTGTCTTTTGTCCCGAGTGCGAAATAAGCGTGCAGAAGTTTCTCTTCGTAGGCGTAGCGAAACGGATTGCCGCTGTGGCGCCCTTCGATTCTTCGAAAATCCAAATGCACGTCGAGATTAGCGCATCCAAGTTTAAACGTACTGTTACTCACCGCAGAGCGGGCGCGAACGATTCCACGCATTATCGGCAGTGCATTATTGTGGCCGCCGCCAATGACAATTGGTTCCAGACCATGTTTAACAATTGTTTCCACTGCGGCTGCGACATGCTCGTCGATTTCTTCGCACAATTTCCTAAGTTCAGCAGGGGAATCAGCAGACTTTTCCTCGATTCCTCCTAGGTCCACAGCCCCCAGGACGGCGAGGTGACTGTGGTCGAACATCTGATTGGCCTGAATATTGGCGAATTGTCCAAGAAAGGCTTCCCAAGCGCCCTTAGCACCACCCCGCCCCAAGTTAGCTCGTGGACCGATGTCTTCGGGGACGCCAATTAGGGCGAACTTTACACCTGACTCGGCGCATTTCGTTAGAAAGGATTCAACGCTTGCACTGCCATCAAAAGAAGTCAGGTCTTGACCGAGCTTTGTTTCACCATCCCTTGCGGATATAACGGAGCGGAGCCAGTCAACATTTAGCGGCTTAATCGTTGATCTACTTAGTGTCATCGTTGTCTACCGCACGGTTTAAACGATCCATTATCGCAGCCCCGATTCCCGATTCGTTGCAGCGATCGACAAGGATAAGGTCGAGGTTCGCATGATCCAGCTCGTGCAAGGCCTTGAACAAATTTCTAGCGGCTTCGCTAAGGTCGTCTTCGGGAAGCACGAGTACCCTATAGAAAGCACTTCGGTTCTCGGGCTCGCCGAAGGAAATCAGGCCTGTGCGTTCAGGTAAATTGCTTTCGTCAAAATTCGATCTGAATCTAAGGGGTGTCTTGGGGGCATAATGTCGCTTGAGTAGTCCTGGTGAAAGCTGAGGAGTTTCTTCGTCGAGTCTCAGCTTTTCTGTGTGGACTTCTCCCAGCGCCTCAGTCAGCTGCTCTTTGGTTACCGCCCCTGGCCGAAGTATTCGCGGCGTAGATTCAACCAGCGATAGAACGGTAGATTCGAGTCCGACTCGGCAAGGACCACCGTCGATGATTAGATCTATCTTGTCTCCTAGGGACTCAGCGACGTGCTCCGCTGTGGTGGGGCTAATTGCGGCGAAGGCATTGGCGCTAGGCGCAGCAATTGGAACGCCAGCCGCTTTAATAATCGCTTGGCAGCATGGATGCGCTGGAATCCTAACAGCGACCGTATCGGAACCTGCGGTGGCGATGGACGAAATTCCCGGTTGTTTGGGCAGCACTACAGACAAAGGACCAGGCCAAAAGGCTTTCAAGGCATTGAGGCGCCGTAACGTTTCCGGATTTTCTATCTGGGCTACGGACCCAATCGCAGCAAAGTCGGCAATGTGTACAATCAGCGGATTGGTCCGAGGGCGTTCCTTGACCGCATAAATGCTTCGGACAGCCGCATCACTCAGTGCGTTTGCTCCTAGACCGTATACAGTTTCAGTGGGAAACGCGACGACTCCGCCGGCTCTAATAACTGCAGCAGCCTTAGAAATATTTTCCTCAGTGGCGGCGAGAATCATGGCGTAAACCTACACCATGTTTAAACCTTCCTCCAGTTGTTAAACCCTAGTCGAAGTTGATCGGAAGCAAAGTAAACCCTGAAGCGTTCAGTGGAGGGAGGGAATCTCGGAGTGGAATATTTTACGTTCGATAGACTCGAAGGAGCAGTGGAAACACTCTAAGCAGGTTGCTGAAATTTAAGGGTTTTTTAGGCTGGCTAGGCCGTATATAATATGTGGTGAAGTTATTGGCGTTAAATATCGATTTTCTAGACGTTGCTCGTTACAGCCATTTTGATTGAGAAGGAAGGGCGCAGCTCATGGGTTTTGTTGTTTCACTTATTCGGTTCCTTGTTTTCTATTTTCTTTTTGTCGGCGTTTCTTCGGCTGTTGGTCAGGAAGTTGTTGGCGGCGAGTTTATGCGGGTCGCCAAAAACGCCAGCGGCGAACCTGTTTCCCTCGAGACTTCGATTGTCCACTACGTTCCAGCATCCGGCCGCTCGGGCTATCCCAAAGTAGATTTAATTTCAGCGGTGCATATTGGTGAAGGCTCCTACTACGCAGCTCTTAATAAAAGATTTGCGAAGTATGATGCAGTTCTCTACGAGCTCGTAGCTCCCAAAGGAACTGTTCCAATTAAAGGCGAGGGCGAACCACGCAGCATAATTTCTAGTTTCCAACTAGGTTTGACAAACCTGCTAGGACTAGAGTTCCAGCTAGACAAGGTTGACTACAGTGCGGCGAATTTCGTTCACGCTGATACTTCACCCGAAGAATTTACCCAGCAAATGGAAGAGCGGGGTGAGAGCTTTCTTACAATGTTCATGCGGCTGATGGCAGCGAGCTATGCCCATCAGCAGAACGTTCCGCAGGCCGCGCTTGAAGCACAGCTGCTAATGTTGGTATTGAGTCCCGATCCCGTTGCACGTTCGCGTGGCTTGAAACGTTTGATGGCCGAGCAATTCAAAAGCACGGATGTGCTGATACAGGCTCTTAACGGCAAAGAAGGCTCGACGCTAATTAGCGGGAGAAACGATGCGGCGCTAAAAGTTCTTAAGGAAGAGCTGGGCACTGGTAAAAAGACATTCGCTATTTTTTACGGCGGCGGCCATATGCCCGACCTAGACCAGAAACTTAAATCTCAATTCGGATTAAAGCCCGTTTCTGTTGAGTGGCTTCAAGCTTGGGATTTAACCAAGTAGGCACAACTGTGTGGATGCTGAAAACGACTCTTTAGCAAAGCGCCGAGTTCATGCGTTAGATTTTCTTCGCGGCCTATACATCATATTGGCAATGATTCAGCACTACACCGGCGTGCTGAACGGTTCTCTGGGACTGCGGCCGGACGGCTTTATACAGTGGCTTTTCTACAACCTAACTCCAAGCGGCGACCATTTGTTCCTGGCCCTTGCTGCCTTCAATATCGGCAAGCGCACTCCGACAGACTATCGACCCGTTTACTGGAGTAAGATGGGCATCTATGCATCGCTCTTTGTGTTCTTTTTCTTTGAAAGCTTTTTTAGAACTTTTGACCTGGGGCAGGCGCTGACATGGGGCCCGCTTTTGACTTGGATGCTGGTGTTGATGCTGCTGGCAAGCATTCACCGATGCTTCGGATGCTTAGGTGTTTTAATTTTGTTTTTTGCGCAGACCTTTTTCTGGGCCTTGCCGATGGATTCTTTGGCTGCCGCAATTAACGAGTCAGTTAGAAGTGGTCTCCAGCTGCCTACTTTTCAATACGAGTCACGCCTGGAGTATTTTATTGGTTCAGGCTGTGTTGGTTACTTGCTTGGATATTTTCACCATCACGGCAAGAGTTTTGGCCGTCTTCCCAAGCACCTGCTGTCCTTCTCTGCAGGCCTCCTGCTGACGGTTCCCTTTTGGCTGTATGGTGAATACTGGGTGCTTAACTTAGACAGTGTCTGGGACAATGAGTATTTAGTTGCCTCTCAGTTTGTTGGCATCATGTACATTTGGGGGGTTCAGGCGGCAGCGATCGCGTTCGCAATCCTCCTTGAGCAGCTCGGTGTCCCGATGAAGATTCCTATTTTTGATTGGTGCGGACGCTTTTCTTTCTTGGTGTTCGCTGTGCATTACGCGTTCTTCTTCAACGTAATGCTGCCGCTGCGAGTGCTCATCGCGAGACTGTATGACCTGCCGCTCCAGTGCACTATCGAGGAAATGTGCATATATATGGCCGGCACGATTTTGTTTAGTCTATTTCTGCAGCGGTCCGGGCTATTGCTCTTTATGCACTACCAGGGCGCATCCAAGCCCGCGCCAAAATAAGGCGGGAAGACCGAAATCATTCCACAACCTGTAGACGAACGTACGTCCCGGCCTAGGCAGGGCTGCTGGCCGGACTCGAAGTTGAGAACACATCATCTCCGACATCCAGGACGGCGCGTGCCCGGTCCGTGATCGCGTGGAACAACGCCGTTGGCGGCATTTGCAGCTGCCTGGCGATGTCGATCAGCATGGCGAAGCCGTCGCTGATCGCGGCACTCAGAACCGGCCGGTTCTCCTGCTGCTCGCGTCGGCTCAGCGGAGGGGTGTTGTAGTACCCTTCGCCGGCGACGCAGGCAACTCCTCCACCGCTGAGCGCAGCGTCGTCGAGCGTGACGATGCCGGCGCGGTGCAGGATCTCGGTGGAGCGCTCGACCTCGGGCGGGAAGAACATGCAGTTCTGGGGTCCCGCCAGCAGTCGAGTTCTGCGCTCCTCGTTGGCCGATGCGAGCTTGGTTGCGAGGTTCACGCCGAACTGCTGGAAGCGGCCCGACGCGGGAATCGCGACATCCCACGGAGTGTCGAGGTAGAGCGCGTCGTCCTTCGGAGGGACGATGGTGACGCGATCCGACATCGATCCGAAGCGCTGCTCGAGGCGTGCTTCGTCGACGTCGCTGACGAACAGATGTCCGACTCCGTAGGCTCCGAGCAGCTCCGAGGCGATCGCGGTTCCGACCTTGCCCACCGCACCTTCGAGCGCGACGTTGAGGCCGGAGAGCGACTTGCCTTGGCCGAACAGGATCGGAGAGACCGCGTTCAGACCGAGCAGAGTCGCTTCCGCCGTCACCGGAGAGGGATCACCGTGACCTCCCTGCACCGGACCGAAGCCAGCGAAGGGGCGATCGATGCGACCGCTGCAGCCCAGGGCGGCAGCGACCATATCGTCCGGCGAACATCCGGCGTCGACCGAGAGCTGACCGGCCCCTTGAGGCAGATACAGCCCGGCGACACGACCCAGAGCCATGAAGACCAGGGCGCGAACTTCGACCGGCAGCGTGCGCGGATCGAGCGAGAACAGCAGCGTGGCCTTGACGCCTCCGCGGCGGTACTGCGCCGGCACACCCTTCAGACTGACCTGAGTCAGTTGGGACAGTACCTGATCGATGGAACCGACCGGGCCGTCATGGGTGAGCGAACGAAGCAGCTGCAGGTAGTTCGAGAGCACCAGCGCGAGCCAGATGTTCTTGCGCGTCATTGCGGCAGCGAGACCCATGGCTTCGGCTTGCGCCTGTTCCGGGGTCGAGATGTGCAGAACGCGAACTCCGCCGAGGAACGGGAAGCGGGTGGTTGACCAGTGGGCGGCGATGTTCGCCGTCACCTGGAGCTTCCTGCCGCAGGGAAGGGCGATGCCTTCCTCCGGGAACAGCTGCGCGTTGATTAGACGTGCGTAGCCGTCCGGCTGCGTCTGTTGGACGCGGCCGAGACGAATCTGCTCTGCCAGTGCAGACAGCAGAGCGGTAGTGGTTATTGAGGGGAGCATGCGTGACTCCTTCGACGTTTACACACAAGAAGACGTCACCGTACTCTGGCGCCGTCCCCCCCGTGTAAGGGAATGCCTGCAAGCCGTGCTAACAGCGTGCAGAACCGGTTGAGAAGTGAATTGCATCCCGAGCGCTCGTCCTAATTCGTTGGACCGAGCTGCAAACTCAGAAGATGCTGTCAGACAAAGTCTCACAGCATCCCCTGAGCCGGAAGAAGGCGTATTTCACGTCAACAACACAAAAAACATTAGTAAATAGGAATGACTTTCGGGCATCCCTGCACCAGACTTTCAAGCCTGACGCAGGGCCACACCCGGGTGGATTACCCGTGCTAGGAATTTGAAAGAGGTCGACGAATGAATCGCCGAAATATAGCTTAGTAATCTACTGAACTCAATCTAGTCTGCTCAGACTTAGTGCTTTGACTTGCGTCCGTATCAGGGTAAACTATAATTATATATTCAAGTATATATTTCTTGTCTAAACGCTTGTAATTTCAAGTGTTTTGTGGCACAACTGCTTGGTTTTTGCTTGGCGTGCCAGCAGTGTTCTAGTCTTTTTCAAATGGTTTTAGGCGATTATAAACCCCAGTTTATTTCTGCTATAACCAGTCTTCGCCTTTGCAGGTAAGCAGGTAAATTTCATCAACGGCAAGGAGAAACCGCTGAATGAGCACAGAAAATGAGATGCTCGAAGAGTTAGCCCAGCGCGAATACAAGTATGGATTCGTGACTGAAATTGACGCTGACAGCGTTGAGCCTGGTCTCAACGAAGAGGTGATTCGCACTATCTCAGCGAAGAAGGAGGAGCCCGAGTTCATGCTCGAATGGCGCCTTAAGGCCTTCCGCAAGTGGCAGGAGATGGAAGAGCCTGAATGGGCTTTCGTCAATTACCCCCCAATCGATTATCAGAACGTAGTTTACTACTCTGCACCAAAGAGCACTCCGAAATTCAAAAGTCTCAACGAAGTTGATCCAGAGCTGCTGCGAACGTACGAAAAGCTCGGGATACCACTTGCTGAGCAAAAGCGGCTAGCAGGCGTTGCGGTTGATGCGGTCTTCGATAGCGTATCGATTGCCACTACATTTAAGGCCGAACTCGAGAAGCACGGAATAATCTTTTGTTCCTTTTCGGAAGCAGTTAAAAATCACCCTGAGCTCATTAAGAAATACCTCGGCTCAGTAGTCCCCTACACCGATAATTTTTTCGCGACACTTAATTCAGCGGTCTTTACTGACGGCTCGTTTGTTTATGTGCCGAAAGGTGTGCGCTGCCCGATGGAGCTGTCCACTTATTTCCGCATCAACGAGCGCAA
>JAGRAN010000036.1 GCA_020434585.1 Bdellovibrionales bacterium | reverse complement strand
CAAGCAGATGCCCAACATCCAGGACAAACCAACCAATCACATTAGCACGCGAGGCCCTAGGGACGTCCCTTGGAAAGCGCTCGGACGAAAAACTTCAACGGCCGAATCCAACAGGGCTCGTTCGAGCTCAAAGAGAAACAAATCTGCCATCATCATTCGCTTTTCGTAAGCGAGTTCGTGCAATACTTCATTTAAGCGATTTGCCAAGTTTTCTGGAAGGCATACTAGCACTGCGGCCGCTGGAGACGGGCGCTCACAGCAGGTAAAGAAATGCTTAACCAGCTGAAAGGGCCGGGTCGTAAAGGTTAGCTGCTCAACCTGCTGCCCTGACCTTTCGTCAAACCCCGTAGAAGGCTCGCGCGCATCACAATCTCCCCAGAAATGACACCACGGAAGTTCGTGTAACGCAGACTGCACACTCCTTCGAAAGGTGACAGTGATATCGCTTTCCAACACGATAAGCTCAAATTGTGAAAGTCCGCGCATCGACAGCATCGGCTGAGTTAGCAGTGAACGAAATTCGTCCAACAGATGCTTGCCGTTGTTGAAGAAGCCGTAAAAGGCGATTTCGTCTTGCGTAAACATATCTGACCACCTCAGCGAGTATCGAAAATCTACATACCTATCTTTTGCTTGCTATAGCAAAGTGCAATTAGCTCTACCAACTTCAAACTCGGTTATGCAACTCCATATCTGCCATGCACAACGCCATGTGCCCGTTCTTGATTGATTTTTCGTTGTTCGTACTCGCGTGCAGCTAAACGACTGATTTGAAAGGATTTACCACTAAAACTCGGTATTTCAATTTTTTGCTTCAGGGCTACCTTTGTTGCTTGACATACCAAGCAGTACGAATGTAACTACTGCGGCCATTATGCAACGCAAGTTAAGCGTTGGGTCTAATTCAAGAGTTAAAAGGGCAACAAAATGCTAGGTCGAGGATCAAAAAAGTTTAGTGCGTTCTGCGCATTCGGTGCCATCTCGTTTGCAATTGCCTGCGGCGGAAGCAGCGGCGGAGGCAGCAGCGAAAATAATTTAGCTGCCGGAGAGGAACCGACACTCGAAAATGTTCTCAAGACAAATGCACTCATTGCGTTTGCAGCGTACCAAGATTCGCTGATAACAGCTCAGGCACTCCAATCAGCACTCCAGGTCTTAGTTTCAAATCCTTCAGAGGCCACCCTGGCAGCAGCCAAAAATGCCTGGCTCACTGCACGCGAGCCGTACGGACAAACGGAGGTCTACCGCTTCCGCGAGGGACCCATCGACCAGCTTCAGGAAAATGGTGGAGGAGAAGGTAGTATAAACGCTTGGCCACTCAACGAAGCTCGAATTGACTACGTCATGGAAGTGGACGGCGAAAGCGGTGCTGGCATCCCCGTTAGCGGAATTAGCAGCAACATAATTGCTGACACTGCTGCCTTTCCATCAATCACGCCGCAAATGCTGCGCGATTTAAACGAACTCGACGGGGACGAAGGGAATGTATTCTCTGGTTATCATGCAATTGAATTTCTGCTCTGGGGCCAGGACCTCAATGCAGATGGCACCTCTGGTCTCGCAGGTCGCGACAACACGCCTGGTCACCGCTCCTATACCGACTATCTGCCGGAAGACGCAGGCTGCACAAACGGACACTGCACCAGGCGTGGAGAATACCTACTTGCAGCGGTTCAAGCACTGATTGAAGACCTGTCGGCTGTGGTTGCGCAGTGGGATCCTAACACCGGTCCACACTATGCTTCGTTTACTGCAGGCGGCGACGCATCACTCACATTGATTTTAGAAGGTATGGGACGGCTCAGCTTCGGCGAACTTGCTGGCGAGCGTATCAACATCGCGCTCGTCACGAACTCCCAGGAGGATGAACACTCTTGTTTTTCGGACAATACCCACCGAGATATTTTGCTTAACGCCAAAGGCGTACAGAATTCCTTTTTGGGTAATTATGTTCGAGCAGATAATAGCGTTGTTAGTGGAGCAGGAATCGATGACTACCTAGTCGCACAGGGGCTGGGTGCGAACGCCGAAAATCTCCGCGCTGCGCTGCAGGCAACTGCAGACAACATGGGTAGGATCGATTCTCGCGCAAAGTCTGGAGTTCCATTTGACAATCAGATTCAGGACGGCCCTACAGAACCTAACATTACTGCGGCAATCAACAGCTTAATTGCTCAAACTCAGTCAATCGAAAACGTCATCAACGCGTTGGGACTCACAGCCGGCGAACTAGATCAGGATACGGAGGAGTTTCAACTTTAGTCGATAAGACTCACTCACTCAAACAAACTCTGAAAGCGGCCGTACGGTGAATTTACCGTGCGGCCGTTTCTCAGTTTATAAAAATAAGTTTAGTTGTGAAAAAAAGGATTATACATTTGCTGTTAGCGCCGATAATGATGGTCTCAATTCCGGCTGCGGCGTCCCCCGCTGGAGAAGCGACGGTTCCTCTACGCAAACCGCTGCGACTCAACCGCCCCGCAGCCAATATCGAATTACACAAGCTGAAAACCTTTCATATCGGTAGATCGTTTTTCGAACTCCCCTGGGTCCCTGCGCCAGCTTCGACCAGCGTCCGCGACGGTCTAGGTCCGCTTTTCAACGTAAACACTTGTAAAGGCTGTCACGTGAAAGGAGGAAGGGGCGACGCCCCGCAGGGGCCGGGTCCGCTGGTAGATTCCTCCGTTATCAAGCTGGCTCTCGGCAAATCAGGAGACCCGATCTACGGCAAGCAGCTTCAACCGCGCAGCATCGGGCTAGAGCAGAGCGGTCACGGCTTAAGTTTTGTCGGCGAAGGCAAAGCTTCCGTCCAGTATGAAAACCGCATTGTGTTACTCGCTGACGGCACAAAAGTTGAACTCAGACGGCCCAAGTATTACGTTACCGAACTTCGATACGGCGAACTTGACCCAAAAACGGCGATATCCTCCCGCGTCGGTCCGACGCTAATTGGCCTAGGGTTAGTCGAAGAAATCGCTGAAGATGACATTCGCAGCCGTGAAGATGTTGATGACAGCGACGGAGATGGAATATCCGGCAAGGCAAACTTAGTGCCTGACATAGCGGGAGGGTCAAGTAAACTTGGACGCTTTGGCTACAAAGCATCCCAACCAAGCATTTTACAACAGAGTGCGGATGCGTTTCGCAATGACATTGGTATAACCAGCAATATTTTTCCATCAGAAACGTGCGCACCCAAGCAGCTAAACTGCCTAGAAACGGCACGGCGAACATCCAAACCAGATAACATTGAGATTGATGATCAGATTCTAAACGCTGTAGCTTACTATGTTAAGCTCTTAGGAGTCCCAGAAAATCGCAAAATGCAACCTGCGGAAGCGTTGCGAGGCAGTCAGCTCTTCAATACTGCTGGGTGTAGCGCTTGCCATGTCCCTTCATTTACCACACGCAGCGATGCGACTTTAGTCGAATTTTCAAGCTTAAAGATTTTTCCTTACAGCGATTTTCTACTGCACGACATGGGTGAAGGTCTAGCCGACGGCGTAACTGAACACCAGGCCGAAGGACGCGAATGGCGCAGTACTCCCCTGTGGGGCATTGGCCTAGTAGAGCGCGTAAACCCCAGGGCTGCGTACCTGCACGATGGACGGGCCCGCTCAATTGAGGAAGCAATTCTGTGGCACGACGGAGAGGCTAAGCAGGCCTTCAAGGCATATAGCAACTTCAGTAAGAAAGAACGCGAAGACTTGATTAAATTTATTCGAAGTTTGTGAGTGAGTGAGGAGTTGAGTAATGCAAAGTATAAAGAAAGCCTTTGTTTGTTGTTGTTTTTTAGGTTTGGCATCCTGTTCTGGAGGCGGGGGCGGAGGAGAAGGAGGTCCGTCGACCACTACGGGCGGAAGCGTTTCTACCGCAATCGAAGTTAACCCTCCAACCGCCGAATCCTCGAGCAGCTTCAAGCTCTTGTACCAAGCGGCAAACGGAGTAATTTTCCCAGGATACCAGGCTGCCTCCGGAAGTTTCGCTGCAATGCAGTCAGCGCTTTCGACACTGTGCACAACACCAGATGGAAGCAATCTAGCTGCCGCCAGGAACGCTTGGCGCGCCGCAATGGATGCATGGATGCAAATTGCTTTGATTCAGTTCGGACCAATCGGACGCGATAATGGTGAATTGCGAATTCAATTTTTCCCCGACAACAACAATAATGTCGTAAGATCAACCGACCGACTGCTTGCGGGAGCAGATCCTGTTACATCTGCCTCGATTGTAAACGAAAGCGTTGCTGCGCAAGGCCTACCGACAATCGAGTATATTCTTTTTTCCTCAAACGCCCCTACTGAAATTAGTTCAGAGCCGCGTCGCTGTGACATTCTTAATGCTGCTGCTGGCAACATTCGCTCTGTCATGGATTCGACCGTCTATGAGTGGGATCCTGCCGGTGCCGGATACGTTAACGAACTTGCCGGAGCAGGCCTTGGCAGCCAACGCTTCCCGTCAGAGCAATTCGCAATAGAGGAGCTCGTTAATGAAATGGCCGGCGCTGCTTCGCTTGTGCGGATTCAGAAGCTAACCTCCCCTCTTGGGAGCAGCTCAGCCAATGCGCAACCTTCCCAGTTTGAATCACCAAGGAGTCAGACATCGGGGAAAAACATCGCGCAAAATATGATCGGGCTGAGACGTTTCTATACAGGAGGCGATGGCTTTGGTTTCGACGACGTATTGGTCGAGCGCGGACGAACAGATCTAAATAATCGGATCCTCCAAAAGATCAGCTCTGTAGAATCTCGAGCTAATTCGCTGGCTGGCTCATTAGAGGCGGCGTCACAGAACGGGAGTCGCGGACAGGCGGAGCAGCTTGCGTCAGAAGCTGCTGACTTGACCCGTCTCTTTCTTGACGACCTAGCGTCCGAACTTGGTGTGGCAATTAGCTTCAACGAAAATGATGGTGACTAAAATGGACAAAACCCCTGACTTATCTCCGCTTGCGCCGAAGTACAGCCGACGATCTTTTCTAGTAGCTGCTGGAATTGGGGCAATCTCTGCCCCGTTTCTAGCGCAAAGAGGACTAGAGTTGCTCAAAGCTGCTCCCGAAGTGTTTGTCAGCGCTCGAACTGATGCCGCCGGCAATCACTACATCGCTGCTTTCGACGAATTCGGTAACAATCGCTTCAGCCAGGAAGTTGAACTGCGCTGCCATGGCGTTGCTGCCCACCCCAAGGATGGAACAAAGGCGGTCATTTTTGCTAGAAGGCCTGGCAACCTTGCCTACGAGATTGATTTTTCCCAAGGCGAGGTGCGCCGAAAGATTGTCAGTCCCGCGGGTCGCCACTTCTACGGTCACGGCGCGTATTCAAGTGACGGAAAATACCTTTTCGCTAGTGAGAACGACTACATTAACGACAAGGGCATTGTCGCCATTTACGACGGAGCAACATTACAGCGCTTGGGGGAAGTCTCGTCATTCGGCGTTGGCCCTCACGAAGTCCGAATGCTGAGCGATGGCAAAACCTTGGTAATAGCAAACGGTGGCATTATCACCCACCCCGATACTGGTCGCGATAAGCTTAATCTCGAATCCATGCAGCCCTCACTTGTCTATCTGGACACGAGTACAGGCAAGCAAATCGGCGAATATCGCATTAACGATCACTTGCTCAGTATTCGCCATTTGTCTGTCGGTAGCGACGACCGCGTCGGAATCGCAATGCAATACGAAGGACCCAAATCAATAAATCCCCCACTCATTGGCTTCCACAGCGGCGCAGACGAAATCGATCTTGTCCATGCCTCAAATGCGCTGGCTATTCAGATGAACAACTACACCGCCAGTATCTGCATTGAACCAAGCTCCGGGATCGCTTGCGTAAGTTCACCTAAGGGAAATTTGATTTCTTTTTGGCACTCAAACAGTGGGCAGTTTATTGACTCACTTCCCATACGCGACGCAGGTGGCGTTTCTCTTTCAAAGCATCGCGATGAATTTATCGTGACAACTGGAGCAGGTGAGATTTATTTTATCCCAGTTGCCACGCTCAAACCTGAAAAACGTACTGTCGAGAACGATGCACGGTGGGATAACCACTTGAGTGTTGCAATTTAACAACGGCGCCGCGGAGGCTGAATGAAGCTTAAAAAATGCTGTTGCGAGAAGTATATGAAGAAAGGCAAAGCCTGTAAGCGCTGTCCCGTGGTTTGTCTACTCTCTAAGAAGCGGAGAAGAAAACTGTTGAAGTGCTATAGCTGAAACGATAGTCCCCTTAAGCACGTTCAACAACAATTCGTCCAAAGTTCTTCTGGCCGGTTCCCGTCGAGTACTCTCCGTCTAAAGTTTTTTCGTCGGGGGTCAAAGTCAGCCAGGCAGTTCCTCGGTGGGTATGCATGTCAATTTCTGTACCGGCTTTCGGCTCGTTTAAATACTGATAACTCAGCACATCATCAAAGCGTCCTGCCAGAAGAACTGTGGCAATCAGACTGCGAGACGAAGAATGTTTTGTTTTGAGGGAGATGCTGATATTCGACCAGGTTTGCGTAATTGCTAGCTCAACGTCTCGCGGACTTCTACCGTTCGGCGTTAGCATACCTTTCCAGACTCCGTTAAGGTTTGGAAGTTCGGTAAGCCCGACCTTACGCATTAAAGGCCAGCGCCAAAGGAAACGATCAAACAAGAAATAAAGCAGGGCGTAAAACCCCAAAATCGACGGAGCGTCGAACCACCAAGGAAAATCAATATTGAAGTGCTCGAACTGAGTTCGTATCGCCCAAGCAATGGGAATGCAGGCTACAACCATCATCAGCGGAACCTGAGTTCGCTCTTTTGAGTCAGTTGCATACGGGTGCATCGCTGCCATATTACTGTTTTCTTCCCGCAGGAAACGTATTTTCTACGATAAGTCGATCAATCTGCCACAGATGCCGCTCACTATGTGCAATTAAAAATGTAGCACACCGCGGCAGTGTTAACACAAAAGAAGTACTTACAGGAGAGACTATTCTTACTCGTTTTAAATCTAGCCCTTTCGCGGAGGTTAACGATTTGATGAGATCGTCATGGGACTTGGTAATTTCCTTGAGCAGCTCTTTGCGTCGCTGATTAGGGAGCGGAAGGAATATTTTTGGAGCCGGCATCTTCAATCGAACTGGCGGACGCATTATCCACAGGACAAATTTCCAAATCAGTCCTATCGCAGCCGTCCCGTCACCTGTGTGCCCCTCCTTGCGCGCTTCAGCCGCCGAGGCATTTATAGCTAGAGAATATTCTTGTGCGACTTTACACAAATGAGCAGCCACATGACCTGCGGACCAGCGCTTTTCATTTGGCCGCCAATTTAGCTGCTCGTAGCTTAAATTCTCAATCCGACTAGAAAGCTCATCCCGGACGCTGACTATGTCCCGAACAAAGCCGTCGATTTGCTCCGACCCGCTCATAAAAATGTTCGCCTTCAATAGTTTAAAGCGACTACTAGCAGTGATACGCTAGTCCAAATGAATCAAGCTGTCTACAATTCCGATCTCACTGCACTCTTTACGGACCAAGTCCCGCTGCTGGACGTCCGTTCAGAGATCGAGTTTGCTAAAGGTTCGCTGCCCAATTCGATAAATATTCCTATTCTATCCACTGCTGAGCGGCATGCTGTAGGCATTTGCTACAAATCCAGCGGACAAGACGCTGCGATAGCTCTCGGGCACGAGCTTGTTTCAGGAAATTCTAAAGAACAAAGAATTAAGAGCTGGCTTAGATGGACTAACTCAAATCCAGCGGGAGCACTACTGTGCTGGCGTGGAGGAATGCGCTCTAAGATTGCACAGGAGTGGATCGCGAGTGCGGGCGTTAATGTTCCACGAATTCCGGGAGGCTACAAAGCTGTCAGGCGCAGATTACTTGCGGCCTTGGATGAACTCTGCCGCGAGCGAACGTTTTTTGTGTTGGCGGGAGAAACTGGCGCGGGAAAAACTCAGCTGCTTCACGATTTGAATCAGTCCTGCATCGTTCTAGACCTCGAGCATCATGCTCGACACCGCGGCTCAGCTTTCGGCGCCGTCTACGGTGAGCAACCTGCTCAACAAACCTTTGAAAATGCTCTTACCGTAGATTTTGTTCGCCAGACTGCTTCGAGCCCAGGCCCAGTTATTGTAGAAGCTGAAAGTAGAATGATTGGTTTGCTATTTGTTCCTGATCCCTTAATGAAGACGATGAACAACTGCTCAATTGTCGCAGTTAGAACTTCCCTTGAAAAAAGAATAGACAATGTCATCCAGGATTACGTGACGGCTAACCCGCTTAAACAGCAGACGGATTTAAGCGACTATTTTTCAAAGTGCTTGATGAAGCTGTCAAAACGGCTGGGATTGGAACTTACAAAGAAATTAATTTCAATCGCATCTGAAGCCTGCCGCTGCGACTCCGTCGAAATGCACCGCGAATGGATTGGAATATTGCTCACCGACTACTACGACCCGTACTACGAAGAATACCTGCGCCGCAACGCTGAACGGATCGTGTATCGGAGCGAAGGAGAAGACACAAAGAACTTTCTCCTATCACATAATATACAAAAATGATTTGGGGAAGACGCCGCACGGGATGATCCTTCGAAGAAGAACCTCCCGTGCGGCATGAGGATGCGAGGAGGAACAATCCTCGTGCTCCCGCTCACTGTCATCCCCGACGAACGATCGATCACCGCCCTTTGCGATGCAGCCCAACGAGCGGCATCGACTTCAGGACCGGTGTCACTCGATCATCGACGCGTGCGCACGCTGACGGCGAGCCTCGTGCGGGCAGCCGGCGGTCTCCATCACGTGCATGCGGTAACGGTTGTGCGCGGAGTCGATGCGGTGAATGCCTCCGAACAGCCGGTAGGCCGTCTCGGGCTCCTGCTCGGCGAACTCGTGGATCCCGTCGCTGAGCGCCTCCATCACCTCCGGGTCACCGGAACGGAGCAGCGCGATCAGCTGAGTCTTGAGGTCGGACATGGTATCCCCTCCTTGGGGACGAGGTGTAGAGTCCCGGGAACTAGGAGAAACTAATCGTACACACTTAGCGTCTGCAGGCACCACGAGCCTGGCAGATACTGTTCCCATAGAGTGTGCACGAGCGTTTCCCCCGCTTCCGGACTCACATCCTGAGGCCGCAATTGCCTCATGTTTGTAACCTTAGAATCGTGCGGCGCTCCGAGCAGAAGCAGGACGTCTGCGCGGAGCGAAATAGTACTTAAATACACGCAGGAATTTAATAAAGAACGATTCCAATAGCTAGCTTATAAACTGAAAAGACTCAACCTTTTAGCGGAATCACCTGCAATATTAGTGTCTTATGTCGGAACAGTTTTAGAACAAAATGATAATTTTCTCCTAACCTGCTTTGGAGGGGCGAGAAGTGGTTTGGTAGTTAAATTTCTGTGCCTCGCGGCGAATCAGCTCGAAGCCCCTTGTGTCGCAGAAGTGCTAAGCGAACTCTTGGACTCCAATTTGTTGTAGTGAACGTCGCGGCGAAATGGCACAAACCCCGCTTCAATAATGTGACGCTCTATTGACTCAGCATTCATCGAATACGTTGTCCCAGCAGAGGATACAACATTTTCTTCAAACATAACCGAACCGAAATCATTCGCACCGAAGAACAACGCGAGCTGACCAATGCCAGCACCCATCGTGACCCAGGAACTTTGAATGTTGGGGATGTTGTCGATAAACAATCTGGAAAGTGCTTGCACTCGAAGGTACTCGACGGCAGAAGTATTGCTTTTGCGAAGGCGAGTTGCGCCCTTCTCTTCCTGATACGGCCAGGTAATAAACGCGGTAAATCCGCCAGTCTCGTCTTGGAGCTGGCGAAGCTTATGCATGTGATTAAATCGATCGTTCCAGGTCTCTTGAACTCCAAACATCATTGTGCACGTGGATGTAATTCCCAGCCGGTGCGCAACACGGTGAACTTCCAGCCAATCCTGAGCTGTTGTCTTTAACCGAGCGATACGGCGCCTAACACCATCGATTAGTATCTCCGCTCCTCCTCCGGGCAGTGAGCCGAGACCGGCTGCAATCAATCGACTAATTACCTCATCAAGTGAAAGATTAGAGACCCTTGAGATATGCCAAACTTCGTCAGCAGAGAGGGCGTGCAAGTTAATCGGATAATTTGATTTGATCCACTTAAACAGATCTTCGTAGTAATCTATGCCAAGTTCGGGGTGAAGTCCGCCCTGGAGCAAAATCTGAATCCCGCCGGCGGCCATCATCTCTTCGATCTTCTTGCCAATCTCATCCTTTGACAACAAATAGCCGCCTTCTTTGCCCGGCGCGCTATAGAAGGCACAAAACCTACAATAGACGTTGCAAACATTCGTGTAGTTTATATTTCGGTCTACTATATAAGAAACGTCGTTGTTGGGATGCTGAGCAGCACGGCGTTCATCTGCGGCTAGACAAATGTCGGAGAAGGGTGCGTCAGCTGCGAGCCTCAGCGCCTCATCGATCGAAATTCTTCGGCCTGCCGCAGAATCCGCGAGGATCGAGTCAATCGATCGTGCGGGAGTCTGAATCGCCGCGGCCCCTCTGCCCGCAGGCAAATACGGAACCGGCAACGATGCCCTCGCGGGGAACAGACCGTATGACGAGCCTTTATTCAAAAACTCGTGTGCTCCGCAAAGAACATCATCATCCAGATCATACGAAATGCAAGAAGTAACGTAATCAACCGCTGCTTCTCGATCAGTTTTTTCCTCGTCGGCCCACTGACGAGCAAAAAAAGTGCGATTGTCGATACCTTCTCGCAGCACTGCAATCAGCTCAGCGCAGCGCTCGTCATCAAGTGCACCGGGGCGCATGGCCCAAACGGCAAACACAAACGGGAGCCCAGTTTGCTCGAACCAACGTTGCGAAAGGTCCAACTCAAACGGCAAAGAGCCTCGAGCGTGATAAGCACTGTTGCCGATCAGCAGCGCTCCAACAGACCCGCCAATTCGACCCAAAGCCTCTTGCGCATCCATTCTCCAAAATCTGACCGCCTTGCTATTGCCAGAATTGCTAAGCAGAAGTCGTAGGAGCGCGACAGAAGTCTGAGACGCAGAGTCAACGCAAATCGTATCCAGCTCCGAAAGCGGCTTTTCTGAAAGAAGCAATACGCTATCGACCTTCCCAAGCGAAACTATGCCGAATGGCAAACAGGTGTACCCGCCGTGATAAGCAAACTCGGCAATCGGGATACACGCCAAATCAGCTTCGCCTTCGTGAAGCATGCGTGCACACTCGGAAGGCAGGCACTCCTGATAATCGATCCAATCTAAACTCTGTAAACTACGAAAAGGTACGCTGTTTAAATAGCGAACATTGCATACGCGAAACTTCCCTGCGTTTACAGCCGGTTTCTGACGGGCCAAAGCCTTTGCCCGCTCTTTATCTCGTTCACGTCCCGTGTAGTCCATCGCCTTAACTAAACATCCGTATTTGATGGAATCGTCAGCCCGCCAATTTGGGTTTGATCAAGTTCCAAAAATTCTATCTCACTCAACGGACAAATCCCCAAGCCCTGGGCAGTATAGGAATCAACCGCCGCAAACCCCACATCGTTCGCACCGAACTCAAGAGCAGCTTGCGCAACATTCGGTCCAAGAAGCGAAAGCGGGGCTCGAATTCGCGGCACGCTCCTGAGCGCCAAGCGTCCGAGTGCAATCGCACGAATCAATTGAGTACTTGAAGACGAAACAGCCCAGGGAAACCAAGCGGTGACCTTGCCAGCAGGAGCAAGCTCTCGCCTGACAAGCAAAAGTTCATCGACGAAACTTTTTGACAAAGGATACTGACCACTACGCGGGTCGGAAGACGTATGGAACTCCACTCGCTGGCCAATCGCAACTTCAAACCCACCCGCAAGAGCCGCTCGATGAATACTTAAATCTCCTCCGCCTTCGACTCGGGTTACTCCCAATTCGTGCAGCAGCTCCAATACTTGAATCATGCCAAATCCCGGCGAACGTCGACCGGAATGTCGTTCTACGAGCAATTTAATTTCTGAAGTCGAGGGCCCCAAAATTTTAAACCCTCTAGCAGAGAAATCTTCGGGTAGCGCATGTTTCAGAAACTCTACTAGCTCACCTAGCGTAAAATCTCCTGTCCAGCGATCAAGCGCAGCAAAAACGTTCGTGCTCACGCCAGACTCCTGAACTGAATCCAATCGTTGTGCCAGTTCGATTTTGGCCGCTTGCAGCCCCTTTGTTTCTAAAGCTTCAGCGGCGTTAAGCAGCACGACAGGCCTGATTCTTGTAACTTTTGGACACAAGTCCGGCTGCACAACTCTCATAATCGAAACTAATTTGGCCAGCACGGGCGGCGCAGCTCGAGCAGCAAGCGAGCGGACGTCCTCGTCAGACAGAAAATCACCAGCCAGCAAACGCTCTGCCACCGCAAGGAAACCAGCACGGTGCAGCACCTTCGTTCCGACTGCGCCTAATGCAAACTGCTGATCTACGCCTTCCGCCCCAGCAATCTCAGCATTGTTGTAATTCACTTCTTTCATTTATGCGTTAATTCCGTTTGCGCTCGCTCTGACTCTCTGCAGGACCCAGCGGCCAGCGGCTTCCGCCCTTCCAGCGCTGAACCAAGTCAATTTCGTAACCCATCACATCCAAAATCTTCATTACCTGCATGTCCACTAGCTCTTCAATTGACGCGGGCTGATGGTAGAACCCTGGCATGGCCGGAACCATACTTGCCCCGGCCCGGACAAGCTTAAGCATATTTTCCAAATGAATAGATGACAACGGTGTTTCGCGGGGAACGATGATTAGACGCCGCTGCTCCTTGAGCACAACGTCTGCCGCACGGTGGATTAGCTTATCGCAGTAACCGCAGGCTACCGCTGCAAGCGTTGCCATACTGCATGGAACAATTACCATGCCTCGCGTCCGGAACGACCCTGATGCAATCGACGCTCCAATATCACGATTACTGTAGGTGGTGATTCTGTCAGATGCCAGCGGCCCAAATAAACTCTCTACATCAATGCGATTGATCGAGGTCGAAATCCCCTCCTCCTCTCGCATAACACGCAGCGCCGCGTCCGAAAAAATTACATGCAAATCAGCCAGTGGCTCGTTTTCCAGCATGGCTTGCACCATGCGCCTGGCATAGACTGTTCCGGACGCACCAGTTATTCCAATAACCCATCGATGTGCAGCTGTTTGAGAAGAGTTCATAATTTAGCTCCATCCGCCAACTTTGCTCCGACATACCCATACGCTACCCCACCCATGTATGCATCTGCCATCGCAGAAGCAAAACCAGCCTCACGGATTAGGGCAACGAATTGATCTCCGGCTGGAAACTCTTTCGATGTCCGAGGTAAATATTCATAGGCTTCTCGATCTCCAGAAATAACCCCGCCCACCATAGGCATCCAAAACTTGCTGTAGACTCTGTAAACTGGAGCAAATAGCGGCGCAGTCGGCTGACCAAACTCTATCACGAGCGCACGTCCATCTGGTTTGAGCACCCGACGCATTTCCCTCAAACACCTAAGTGGGTCGTCTACGTTTCTGATACCAAAAGCGATCGAAACTACGTCGAAAGTTGAATCGGCGAACGGCAAGTCGAGGGCATCTCCAACAACAAACTTCACCGACTTTCGTAATTTAGACGAGCTCTCCAAACGCTTCTTATTTGCGAGCTCAATCATCTCCGGCACGAAATCCAACCCCGTGACATCGCCGTCGCTGCCAACTTTGTCCGCAAACGTGAATGCCAGGTCACCCGTACCAGTGCACAAGTCCAAAACGCTCGCGCCAGGTTTAATTCCGACCAAGCGGACGGCAGCTTTACGCCAATACCGGTGCGCACCGAAACTTAATACGTCGTTAGCAACGTCGTAACGCGGTGCTATTCGCGAAAACATATTTTGAACGGAAGAACTCATCCGAACTCCGAAGAAAGGGCGCCTAAATTGGATATCGCAAGAAACACCCACAATGTAGGAAATGCAAGTCTCTTCGATGACTGGATTTAATCGTATCAAACATTCGGCGCGAGAACATTAGTACCTGAATTGAAGAAAACTTTGCTAAGACTCGTCGAACTGGCTAGAACTATTAGTGTTCCTTAAAGCTTGGCTTGAGGGTTCGCTTAATACACTGGGGCCGCCCAGAAAATAATTCAGTGGGTTATACTTGATGTAATGCCTGGGTTTTTGTAGAACCGAAGTATCGGTGTTTTTCAGATCAGCAGAGCAAGATGAAACTAACTGGATTCGCTACTCTTTTTGTGTCGACTGCCGTCGCCATCCTTTCTGGCAGTGAAGTTTCTGCCCAAGTGCCGAACACTAAGTTTACTTCCATGCGTTCTAACGCCTCCTTCTCAGGGGGAATGCGCCAGGTGCCCCACTCACCGGAAGAGATCTCCTTCAGACTAAACGAGGAAGGGGTGAAGCTTATCTTGAAGGGAGATAAAGAGTCCGGACAACGAAAGATTGAACAAGCACTGGAATACAATCCCAGAAACACAACTGCCTTATATAACCTGGCCGGTCTATATTTAACCGAAGGTACTCCAGAGAAAGCCGTTCAGGCTATGACGCAAGCACTCGAGATTTCCCCTGATGACCTCGCTTTCTTAAACCGTCTCGCTGAATCGCACTTCGCCAACAGCGACTTACGAAACTCTATTCAAACTTACGAGAAGATCGTCCAGGCTGACGCTTCTTACGAGAAATCTCTGCTTCGGCTTGGAACTCTGTACGGCATGGTGCAGGAGTGGGACGCTGCGGAAAAGTCGTTGCGTCGTGCCCTCGCGATTTCGCCGGACGATTCTCGGGTCATCTCCAATTTGGCAAGCGTGCTAGTCGTGCAGCATAAGTTTCGAGAAGCGATCGATTTACTTGATAGGCTCGAGCCCAAAGAGTTGACCTCAGATATCATGACCACAAAAGGCGTGGCTTATGAAGGCATGGGCAATAAGCAAGCTGCATTGGAACAATTCGAAGCAGCCGCACAAGCCGGCAAGCGTGACGAAGATTTCTTAGGTAAAATCGGGGTGCTGAGAAAAGAAATCAGCTCCGGTGCAAACTAACGCCTTAGTCAAATGCAGCGCTATGCGAGTCTGAATCCGCAACAACCGTACCGTTAGATTGAGAAGCGGCTTCAGGGTTTGCTGAACAAAGCATCATTACTCCGTTGCATGCAAGCTCAAGACACAGCAAGTCTCTAGGCCCGAGCTTAATACGCCGGCGCTCTTCTTCGCTACGACCAGATACAATCCTTAGCCAACTGATTTCTTCGCCAGACAAACTACCGCCGGGACCCTTAGGCTTGTCGCGATACAGCTTTACTAGAATGTCGCCTTCAGACCCGCGAAGGATGATGTTCTCATCCAAAGACTCAACGCCATACAGAAACGCCCTTGCCGTCGCCCAAAGTCCGCCAACAGCTTCGATCGGAACAAGCAAGTCGCAAGCGCCCAAAGAATCCGGAGCCAACTGTCCGTTAACAACCGGCACATAATACATCCTAAGTCCTGATGGTTCGGGCATCAGCTGCAGCCGACCGAAGGACTTGGAAATCATAAAATTCATTGTTGCCATGCTGGAAAAATCCTAATCCGTTCCAACCTTAACTAGCGGTTTTGGAGTATAGCCTTCTTAAAGCAACACACTCAAGCCCGCCGAAGGCGCAGTCCATATTGAATGACAAAGCTCCGTTATCTTACCCCAAGTAGTCAAGCGTTCTGCTTGTCGGCGTCAACTATTACGTCCCCTTTACTACCAAAGCGCAAGCCGCCCTTCTTGGCGCTCTTAGCATTCCCCGACTGCTTTCCTGCAGGCTCTTGAGAATTCTGCTGAGGCCCGTTAGAAGCAGACTCAGCGGCGTCTTTTCCTACGTTTTTACCGCTATTGCCTTTCTGCTCCTTAGTTTTAGATGCATTATCCGTGTTGTCGGAGCTACTTACGGGTTCGGGTTTGGCTTGAGTTGAATTTTCCGCTTGAGCTGGCTCAGATTTCGCCGCTGTGGGCGGCTCGGGTGTTTCACCAACAAAGGTTCTGGCACGAGGACGACCGCGAAATCCACGCATTAAATTAAAGCGGAAATTACCTTGTTCGTCTTCTTCGGCCGGTTTCTCAGCTTCACTTTGCGGTTTTTGCTGTGGGCTAGCGTTACCCGATGAGCTTGAATCACTCGAAGACTGCGACGGCGCTGCTGGAGCAGAAGACGGCGGTGCGTAAGGTTGATTCTTCATCATTTGAAGTTGCCGAGCATCACGCTCGGTCTCAGCTTCTTCCACCGAAAGAATATGTTCGTCTACCCATTCAGACAGACCAATTTCATCCGCTTCGATTGACTCGTATCTAACGAGATACTCTCGCCCCTCCCACTGGGCGGGAAGATCAGAGTTGAACCATAACGCACGGCCTTTTCTCAGCCTACCGTCACCTAAATCAAACCACGCAAGACCCTTCTCGGCAGACATTTCGTGCTTTAGTTCTTCGGGACTAACCAAGGCTTCTTCGTTGTCAGACAAAGTGACACCGTCGCGGAACGAGTCACTGCTCATGCGGTTAACCTGAACCGTTTTAGTGATTTCGCGACCCATGACGCCGGACGTCAGACCTGTGGCTAAAGTTTTCTTTTGAGTCTTAATCTCGCCGATCCACTCGGACATATCTTCTGCAGTTCGGTTATCACCGATACGCATAATGACCTTAAGGTTTACGTTGGCCATCACCCGTTCGTAAAACTGTTCAGACAGACCCATCGATGTATCCATCAAGCCGCCAACCGACTGCGCACCGAACATCAGCGCAAATCTACCTTTTCGCGCGAGCTCGAATAAGTTTGCCCAGGTTGGCCCAAACGTAGACGCACCCTCATCGACAATTACCATGTGAGGATCTTCAAGCGTGTAGTTGCGGTTTGAAGTGATCTCACCGATCGAGACCTCAAGGTCTTCACGAAAGACCTTAACCATTCGAGCAGCACTTTCCGCTTCTTCCAATCTGGGCAGCATGTAGTAGATCAGCTTGCCGCGCAAAATCGCATCAGTCAGCGAAAGATCTGCACGCGGCACACAGAACATCTCTCCGGCTTCTGAGTTCGCGATTGAGTGCAGCTCAGATGCAATACCCCGCAAGTTGTCAGTAAGCCTTGCAGAGTCAAGGCTGCCTTTTGCGGTTCTGTAGCTTCCAGCAAGGTGACCAAGCTCAACCAGAGCCTGTTTCGAACCTTTCTCATGCAGTAGAGACCGCAATCGAGGATAAGCAAGCTGAAACGCTGAAAGAGCGACAGCAATATCGCGAACCGACCAAGCCAGCCCAAAGCTCTCCATCGCACGAACAACCCGGTAAACAGCATCGGCTGCCAAGCGGTCATAGTGCTTTGTGGTGCTCTGATCCGATGTCGGCGGCAGTCCACAACGCAAAACTTTTCGCGCTTTTACATCGGCCCGCTGAGTCGTAAACACGAAGTTATACGAGCAAACCGGGTCGAAGGGATCCACTACGATCACATCTTCAATCCGCCCAGTCAGAAGTGCCATCATGATTATATCCGCGAGCGTGCCCATGTCGCGCTTAGCATCTATGAAGGTAAACCCGCTCGCCCGACCGCGAGCCATTTGCTGACACATCAAGCTTTGTAGCCAGAGAGTTTTCCCCACACCGGTTTTTGCAAACACAGCCGCATGAGTACACAAGTCATCATCTGATACCCAAAGCGGATCTCCGGAGTTAAGTTCAAAGCCGACGAGGTACTTATGGATCATTTTCTTTTTGCGTTTTTTGGCCTCGTCCAGGGCCTCCTGAAAAGCTGTCCGCCGCGGTGGCAGTCCAAGCACCGGCTTTCCACTGCGCCGCTCAGATTCGTTGTTGCGTTCCTTTTCGATCCAATCGGCGTTGCTTTTAACGACAGAGACGGAGGCCAACGCAAGCAGAGGAATAAGCCCGCCGGCAAAGCCTAGGCCCGTCGGAGAAATACCTCCGCCCAGGATGAACGCAATAAATGGCGCCGCAAAGAAGACAGCTGTTCCGCCGACAATTAAATTGCGCTGGCGTTTTGCAAGCTCCTTCTGAACGTTTTCCTTTTGATAATCACGGGCCATAAACTAAAAAACCAAGCTATGCGGTAATCGCAGGCGGGACATTCGAAGTCCCATCTCTAAGTTCCTTTATCCTGCGCTGAACCGCTTCATCGAATTCCTCGACTTCTGTGACTATTATAACATCCCGTTCCTTAGGAGCGTCGTCATAATATTCTCTGGCCCAGCCCTCCCCAAGAAGCTGCTGAAATCTCCGCTGTCTAAGTGGTACAAGGGCGTCCATGGGAACGACTTCACTGTGCTGGTCCTCGCCAACCTCCAGCGTCAAAATCCCCAAAAGTATTCCATCCACAGGCACGGCGTCATCACCCACCCTGGTAGACAGCCAATTGTATTTGGTGAGCATCCTGCGAACGACAAGCCACTGAACTGCAATTTCTCGGTCAGCTTCGCTGTCAGCCAGCTTGCGGGTGACCCCAGTTCCTTTGAGTCCACCAGAAGAAACCTCTTCGGCCTGTCGTTTAAAACCGGGGAGACCGGCGGATGAGCTGAGCGACGCAGTTCGTGATCGGGTCAGTTCAATAAGCTCGA
The DNA here is from genome assembly GCA_020434585.1 of Bdellovibrionales bacterium. GTDB lineage: Bacteria > Bdellovibrionota_C > UBA2361 > SZUA-149 > JAGRAN01 > JAGRAN01. The sequence continues at coordinate 27,944 of JAGRAN010000036.1, read as the reverse complement.
TAATCCGCTTCTGTCGAAAATCACTAATTCCACTTAAGGCGACCCGCAGCAGCCCACGAAGCGGCATAAGCACAACGGACTTAAACGGAACTCCCAGCCAAAGATGGGAAGTTACGCTAGTGCAGTGGTCCTTCTCTTCAACTCCCACTCCTCCAAGCACCGTTTTGATTTTTCTCGATAGTTCGTTACGCCAATTTGCATGCAGTTCTGCGATGTGCGCATCGAGCGCAACAAGGTGGGCCGTTTCCTGGCGCACATCTTCAGCAGCATAAAAAACTTCCAGCCAGTCACGCAGCGCACGACTAGGGGCCTGCATCGTCATCGGTAAAAACGTTCGGCCAAAATCGCCGTGTCGACGCGACGCATAAATTGCCTGCCTAATTTGATAGCGCATATCTCCATCGTAATCCCGGATATACGACGGAATCGACTGCATAACAGCTCGCGCCTGCAGGTGCGGGAACAGTGATATTTGTGAGTACGTTCCCGGTTCAATCTCTTCGAAGGTCAATACTTTGCCAGCTTCGATCGCCAAAACTGCGGTGGCTATTGCAGTCGGCGGAAGCTCCGCAATCGCCTCGGCCTGCCCCGGCGTCAAAGCATTCAACAGAATCGCGCCTAATGGAGACATAGACTCGGCTACATGCTTAATCGCCTTATCGTGGCGGCGAAAATGCGCTTCCTCGTCATCCAGCCTCCCGGTGCGCTCAATCATCTCCTTGTAGCGCCGCAGCGTCTGGTGCGCTTCGAGCGCTGCTGAAAGATTAGACAAGGCCGCCTGCTCAATAGTCGCACAGTCGGTCGAAGCAATACCGACAGGCTGAAAATCCTCATCGCTCGGATCTTGATCAACTGACTCGTCCGCTGATCGCTCCTCTGGGACAAAGCTTGGATACTTCGGATAAGCCAAAATGACTTGCAATAATCCGATATTCGTTTCGTTGCTCGCACCGTACTGCTTTAGCACCGAGTACGCCTTGTGCTTCGCGACGACGGTTTTCTGAACCATATTGGGGCACGCCAGACTCGGACAAGCAAAGTCCGTCCCGCTAAAGCTGTTGTTCGGCTTCAATTTGCCCCATATCCCGGAGTAATAAGGCCCCTTTCCCGGGTTACAAATTCCAAGCATATCGTCCGTCGGCGTCGGCTTAAAAATTCGCCGTGCTCCGAAGTAAGAGACAACCACTGCAATTATCCAAAGCTTCCAATATCCGATAAACAGAAACCCGATTCTGAGCAGTGCGCCGGCGAACGCATATCGAACTGCCTGCACCCAGCCAGCCATGTCAAACATACTCTCAGGCTCAATCGGCGGATTGCTACCAACAACCAAGTCGATAACCCATTCCGAATAAGCCAAGTAATTCTGTGCTTGGGAGTCGCCAAAGATAGCGCTGCTCAGCCACTCGTAGCGTTCTTGAATTTCAAGCTTAGTTCGCTCCTGCCATGAGCGTTTCACTGGCTCTTCAGGTGCTTGCTGGTCAGTGCGCAGACGGTCGGCTACGCCATCTAATCCGGAAGTTTGGCCAGTTTGGTCTACGTAGACGGCATCTGAGGGAGCGACGAAGCGCAGAGCGACGAATAGCACCGCGATAAGAGTGCAGGCAATGAAGAACGATCGAGCAAAAGTCCAACGACCCGCCCGCTCCTCGTCGGTCTGCTGTCTTAACTGTAATATTCTCTTCGAATAGTCGTACGACACCGTGCAACCTGCTAAACCTGCTGGGCTAAAATAACCAGCCTGCCCCTACCCTCTGTGAATGTACTCGTTTGATTTCGCCTAATATTATACCTATTTGGCCACGCGGCCAGCTCCGCGCAAGCACATCTATGATAACGATCTGTGTTATGCAGTACGTCGGTCAAAAGTCACCCTAATCTTTACCAATTTCTCCTTATATAATCATTAGCAATATTGTCGGGTGTCCCCTGGACGAACGGGGTGCCTTTTCCTCAATTATTACATATGCTTACCTCAATGAGGGAATATACCGACTGCATGGCTAGTATGAACCCTTAAGTGTAAGCAAACACAACGCTTAATTTATTTTTGAGATTGGCCGTTATCCTTAGGCGCACCATGGGCGGTTGTTCTTTCATAACAGGGGGTAGAAGAATTCGTTGTAGACGCAGGTAAGCCAACGAAAATTTTAAAAATAAATTTGTGAGCGCGATATGGTTTCCAAGTCGATTCTAAACGTATTACGTACGGCAGCGCCTGCGCTTGCCCTCTGTCTGCTGGTCCAAAACCAGACGGCCGCCGCGGACGACTATGCAAGCGCCGAGCGCGTTTCCGCTGCACGAGGGCATTACGCACGTGCCCGAACTCTTCTTGTCGAAGCACTCGCCGAGTTCGAACGCGGAAGACGCATTGCCAGGCCAGACATTCTGCTGGATCCCGAAGAATGGCGACTCTCAGTAGTTAGTCGAACAGAAGAATTAAATAGAGTTCTCGATCCTCAGCCGCGCGTTACTCGCAGCGGCACTCGCTTCAAGGCAAATAGTCTGTTGATTCAAACAGGCGGACAGCCGCGCGTCCCGATAGAATCCAGCGTACGCGGCTCTAGCACATTCGGCGAAGAACAGCGTGCCGAAGAGCTCAAACGAGCAAGAGAACTTGAAGCGGCGAGACAAACTGTCAAAGAAAAGCCTGTCGAAAAAGAAATACCGGTCGACAGTACCAGAAACTTGGTTCGAAGCATTATTGCCGACACCCCACCTGCTCCTCAAGTAGACGATGCAGTTGAGGCACCAGCTATTGCCGAACCTTCAGAGCCAATTGCACCGGAAGAGCCGGTAGCAGCCGCAGCGGAAGCAGCCACCCCGCAAGTTCCGGCACGAGCAGCCATGTCTGCTTCGAGCAAAACGGCTGAACCCGAAATGGCTTTTGACGAAGAATTCGAAAACGAGGAGTTCCTCGAGGAAGACAACGAAGAGATTTCGAAAGCGATTGAAGACGCGATAAAAGCGCGGCTCAAGCGCATCGATGGAGCCGAAACTAAGCCGCAGTAAAATTAGCGGTTTGAGTCGACGCGCCCCATCGGCGAAAATTGAAATAATGCGTCACCGTGACGAATATGTCCGGCCCCTGACGAAAAGCGAGTAGACGGATGCTTCACGGAGACGCCAACGAAGGACTGAAGACGGAATATGCAGTTTGACGACGGTGAAGTGCTGCCAGGTTTAAACGAACCATGGACCTTCATGGGAGCGAACCTGATGGAATGGTCGGTAGGACTGGTTGTCTTTTTGATAATCGGTCAGTGCGCCCGTTCTCCGGCAACTGCGATGCCGCTCATGTTGACTGGCTGGATCTTGACGACCACAACTCTAGCATCCGTACGACGCTCCTTCCCCGATGAAGAAAAAGGAACGCGAAATGCCTGCATGACAGCTCTGGGCTTTCCTCCACCAGGAATCCCTGCACCGTCTGCGCTTCAGCCAATTTGGAGTGCGGCACCGATGAAAGAGCTAAAGCAGGACTGCAAATTTGCAAAACTAGGTTTAGAACGCATGTTCCCGTCTAATCAGCGCGCGCTGGAAGATCCGGAATTTTAAAGGTGTAGATAGGGCAAGTAGAGCAGATGGCAAAGCGAGCAATAAAAGAAGATATCCAGCAGCTGGAGACTATCGACGGCAGAGCAGGTGCCGACACGCTCAAGTTGTGGGAGAGTTACCGCGATCAAGCTTTAATGTGGCGAGCAATCGCTCTTCTGCAAATGCCAGCTACTGCGCTGGCAATCGCCGCAGCCCTAATCATGTATTTCTTTGCTGACACTATTATCGAAGTTCCTCAGCGACCACAGCCCGGCTACTACTCGCTCAAGCAGCTGCCGGATAGCGAATTTATCAGCGTCGCAACAGAGATTGTGAACCTAATCGCGTCTTATCAGCCTACTGTGGCAAGGACCCAGTTCCGAACTGCAAGAAAATACCTTTGGGAGCCGGCGCTTAGCGTGTTTGAAGAAGAAATGATGAACAAGGAACTGCGAGCCGTTGAGGAAACGAGCCGTTCGCAGTTGTTCTTCATCAATACCCGTCAGGTTAAAGTCGAGAGATATCCGGACCTTGACGTGGTCGTCGTCAGAGTTCCTGGAACTCGTCAGAAGCTGATTGGACGCCGTCCGCTGCCGCCCGACGAACTAGTCTACTACATCAAAATGACGACAATCCCCCGAAACGTGCATAACGAATATGGGATTGTCATCATCGACGTGAAACGCAGACAGGCTACCAGCCGTGAGATCGACATTGAAGATCAACAGGCTGCCTGGGAAGAAGCGGAAGCACGCAAAAAAGAAGAAGAGCTGAAGAAAGAAAACGAGGAAAAGAAGCAATAGGCGAAGGAGATTAACCCAATGGTTTTAAAAACGGTTTTTAAACATTCGGGCTCAGCAGGCGTGCTCCGAGCTTTGCGCCATCTCGCTTTGGCCGCTTGCCTCTGCTTGGTTTTCTGCGACACCGCTGCAGCCAGAGACGTTCGCTACAGCGGATCCGAACAAACCGTCTATGTTAAGCCCGGTGAGCCGACACAAGTCAGTTTCCCCAGCGGTATCGAAGGCGGATTTAGACGCAGAAATTCCGCGGTCAAAATCGAAAGACAGGATAATCACTTAATCGTTTTTGCTCAGCCTGAGCTTTCGCCGGAAGGTGAAGCAATTATCGTTCACTTGGACGACAAGCGCACTTATTCAATTCGAGTGACTCCCGCAGACGACGTCAACGTTCGTGACGACCGAGTAAAGATTATCGATGACCGAGTCCCCGAAGTAGACGTCGAAGGTCCGACTTACACCGATTCAGAAAAGCCATCGAAGTTCGCTCCCCCAACAGTGGTAAGCGGATTGATGCGCGAGATGATTTTGGTAGCGGAGTTCGGCAAAAAGAAAGGGATCCCTGGATACAGACGCTCAAACCGCTACTCCGGCGAAACGGTGATGCATGACGGTGCAATCTCCGCCAAAGTCGATGAAATTTTCATGGGCACAGACCTGTGGGGCTACGTTATTGATGTTGAGAACTTGCTGAACACCAGCCAGCGCCTCAATCCAGCAACGTTTAGACTCGACGGAACACGCGCCGTATCAGCCGAGCGTTGGGAGCTTGCTCCGCGCCCGCTAACGGCTGAGCAGCAGATATCGAATCAACATCGTTCAAAGATTTACGTGATAACGCGGTCCAAGCGCCGCTAGTTAGTTAGTGGTGGTAGAGGCAGAGACATAAAATGAGCCAGAAGATTGAAGACATAAAGATGATGTTCCAGACGGACCGCCGAATTTGGGCGGGAGCCGGAGCGATCATGCTGTTCATCCTCATTTGGGCGATGAGCAACACTGAACGCCGCCGCACACCGAAAGGCACTGGCAACATTGAGACCGTAGACGCCAGCAATCCTGGAAACGGCGCAACTGAAGCGTATAACGATTTGACCGTCGCATTCCGCGAGGACCTTGAAACAGTTACCCGTGCATCTGCAGAAAACCAAGCCGTCATCAAGAAGATGTCGCGCGAGATGTCCGAGTATAAAGAGCGAACGACCAGCATTTTCCAAACATTAGTCGACCGCATGGAAGAATTGAATCGCGAAGTCGATCGCTTGGCGGAAGTTACCGCGACAGCGGGGGCACAGGCGAATATCGCACTCGAAGCCGGCGGTGTTGGCGACGACCAAGCGGCGATCGTGGAGCAAGACGACATCGAGCCAATGGGATTTGACAAAACCGATGTCCCAGTTCCGCCACCAGCACCACCCGAAGAGCGGATGTCAGTAATTTCTCCCGGTGACGTTGTCCCGCTTAAATTGCTAACCGGTGTAAACGCGCCGGTTGACGGAACACCTTACCCAGTGGTCTTCAAAATTGTTGGCCCGATTAACGGCCCTGACGGCTCTTCACTCGACGTCGGCGAGGCGCGACTTATTGCCGCCGCACAAGGCTCTGAAGCTGATGGACGGGTCTTATTCCGCTTAACAAATTTGGCAATGCGCCATAAGGACGGCCGACGCTCCGTCGTTAACGTTGACGGCTGGATTGTTGGAGAAGACGGTGTGCGCGGAATGAGAGGCAAGCTAATCGATAAGCTCGGTCGCTTAATCGCAACAACTGCAGGAGTAAGTTTTGCAGCTGCTCTCGGCGAAACTCTGACCGACAACGCCAGCAACGGAACTTCTACAATTGTAACTGAAGGCGGTGTCTACGACCTTAGCGGCAACGATGTCGACGCCGCTACAGCATCCGCGCTGACCGACGCCTCTAACAGGCTCGGGGAGATACTTCTTGAGAGATACGAAAAATTAGTGCCGGTTGTCGAAGTGCTGAGCGGACGTGAAGTAATGGCTGTTTTCTCATCCACTGCTGAAGTCGAACTTTACAATCCGGACGACGAAGGTATTTACGCTTCTACTTTAGACTAAGGACAAACTTGACGAGAGAGCTACTCATGTTTCAGAAAGGTAAGTTGGCACCGAAATTATTTATGAGCATGCTGCTTGTTGGATTGACGAGCTGTTCGAGCGCCGTTTTCGACAACCTGAACCCGTACGCCGAAGAAGGAGTTCCGATGGGCGAGCGCAATTCGAATGCGCTGCGCGATGAAGTCGGAGACGGCAGCGGCAACGGATCCGACAACGCACGGCATGCCCTGGAAGTCATGGGAAGCTATCGCCGCGCTCAAGCTCCACAACCTACTTACCCAGTTGTTCAGCCGGCAGAAGTGCGCCTGATGTGGGTACCCGATCACCTTAACCGAACGGGAGATCTTGTACCCGCCCACTACTACTATCTCAAAGTTCTAAATGATCGCTGGGCCGTTCAGGACGCATTTGATTTAGAGAAACAGCTAAACGATGGTTCTTCCACAAACTCATCGGCAACTCCATGGGTTGAGCCGGGAAGCACTGGTCCACAGTAATTTTAGAGGAGGCCGCAGATACGATGCGCAGAGTTCTTTCGGCAATCTTGGTTAGCTCAGTATTTTGCTGCGCCTGCTCCTCCCCCAAGGAGCTCGAACCCGTCGACGAATACTATGAGGTTCCCTTTAGGCAGCTTCCACCAGAACCTGTATACAGCAGGATGACATGGAGCAATCCTCCACAGCCAATTCCAGAACCTTCTCAGGAAAAAACTCCATATCTTCAACCAGTTATCGAGTTTGAGTTCCCTGATTCAAATCTTAAAGAAGCAATTCAAGCACTTGCGCAGACTATAGGTTACAGGTGGGATTATCCGCCAAACGTTGCTTCGCGTAAGATCTCGATTAAACGAGTTGGCACAGTAGACGAGATTTTAGGCGAAATTGGACGGCAGGCTGGAGTACGGACACAGCTGGACCACACGAGTAGAATGGTACGGGTATTACATTCGAACACCAGCCCGCAGCTGCCAGGAAGCAGTAATTAGCGTTAAGCTTTTTAGGTTCGCAAAGGTTGGTGAAAAAAGAATATGAGTATAACACGGATTACACGACAACGGCTCTATGACGACGAGGCGCTGTTCAATGAACTGCTTCCGTACGTCAAATGGGACGATCGCAACCAGGTCTTTGTCCATTCGGACGCATCGCTGTGGTCCGTCTGGCAGTTAAGCCCGTTGCTGCTTACATCCACATCCGACGCTTACGCGTTTCAAACTTGTTCGACAATTCAGGAACTTGTCGATTCCCTCGACCAAAGAATTTCACTTCAGTTTAACTGGATTACTACTTACGACGTAGAAGATATCTTAGATCGCTGCGTCCATGATTATCCTAAAGACGGAGTAGCCGGCTGGATGGGTCGTCGCTGGGTGAAAATGATTCGCTCTGGCTCTAAGACGACTGACTACGGCAGGCGAGTCAAGAAACTGCGTCTCCTGGCTTGCTTTCGCTATGATCCTCCGTGGAGCGGCCGAACACCAGTCGACGAAATTAAAGACTCAATTCGCGTACTGCTTCATGGTCCACGCGACCCCAACGAGCAGAGCGACAGGACTGAAGAGTTCACTCGCTTCGTCGACAAGTTTCAAGGCGAAATCGAAGGTAAAATCACCAGATTCGCTGACATGGGCTTTCGCCCAATCCGCATCGATGGTCAGGCGCTAATTGACTTACTTTATCCGATTCTAAACCGTCGCAGTACAAAAGGCGGCAAGTTTAAGCGAGGACGCTACAACGCCGTCCCGACTCCCGAATACGATCCGGATGATATTCTCGCAAATCAGATCTCAGACACTCCGGCATACCATCCCGAAGACGGCTACGTCGTTAAAGACGGAAGAGTTTTCCACTGCGTCAGCATGGTAAAGCCGCCAAAGCAGTGCTTGCCGTTGATGACAATCGCGCTTCAGAGCGTTCCAGTCGAATCAATTTTGTCCGTTACTTTTTCGCGAGATCCGATTGAGCAGCAACTGAAGCGCCTTAATCAGCTCGACAGCACTCTCGGTATGCGTGAGCGCTCTCCGCTGGGCAGGACCAACCAAAAAGTTCTGCACCAAATCGCAACTGTCCGCCAAGCTCGAGAAGAACTCTATTCAAATAGATCGCAAATCGTACGTGTGGGTGTGCATCACGTTCAAATCACGCAAACGCTTGACGAAGCACGCCGCGCGGCAAGTGAAGTACTTGCATTATTCCCGTCCCTGAATGGTGCTCGCGGAATGTCGCACATGATTAGCGACCTCGGAGTTATTCTTCACGCGCTGCCTGCGTCTTACGATCCTTCGACAGATGGTCCAGGATGGACTGCAATGATGCGATCATCCAGAGCTTCTCGCTTATTCCCGCTTTGGGGCAACTGGAGCGGCAGTAAAAACCATTTGTTTGTTTTGCCAAGCTTATGGAACCGCGAACTAGTTCACTTCGATCTGTATGATTCCAACGTTGCGCCGAACGTAATTATTAGTGGTGTATCAGGTGCTGGTAAGAGTTATCTGCTCAACTTCCTGATCATCACAATGAACCGCGGACATTATTCCGAGAAACCGGACGGCACCCGAATTCCGAAGCCGGCGATTACATTCATTTTCGACAAAGGTATGCCTAACCAGCCTTGCGGCTTCGAGCGCGTAGCTAAGCTTTTCGGCGGCCTGGTTTATCAAGCAACTCCGTCGCGCGCTCCGGCAATGAACTTCCTCAGCCGACTCGGCGACATGGACCCGGACAAGACCGACGAAGACTTCAAAGACATTTTCGACGTCTGCGTAGACATCATCTGCGACATGGCTACCGAACAGGATTCCACGCTTGGCCGGGTGCAAAGAAACGAGATCATCGAGTCCTTGACGGAAGCACACTACCGCTACCGCCACGGGGCCAGAGAGCGTGAATTCCTCCTGCGCGACATTATGAAGGTTCTCAAAGAGCCGCCGCGTCCGAATGAAACCGAAGACAACTTTAGAATGCGCCAAGAAATTTCGATCCTAATGCGCGAATTCTACGGTGACGGCACTTACGCTCGATTCTTTGATAGAGCCGGTAGCCTCGAACTCGATAGACGCTTCATTGTGTTCGATCTCAAAGGTCTCAGCCGTAACCCGGACTTGCAACGCGTATTCCTCAAAGTGGCTATGCTTTGGGCGGACAACGTGATGAACGACCCTGTTGAGCTCGACACGAGAAAGCTTCTCGTTTTTGACGAAGCACACGACCTCGTAGGTAAAACCTCTGCTGGCGTTGTTGAGGCTGCTTTCAGACTTTATCGAAAACGGAAAGGTATCGTTATCGCCGCTTCCCAGTCCGGTGAAGATTTCTACGTCGGTGAAGGCGGACAGGCGATCATTCAAAACAGTTCGCACAAAATTTTCCTTCGCCAGGATCCGTCGAAGTTTCACCTGACCGCACAGGCGTTTAACCTGAACCCGCAGCAGGCAGAAACGATTATGCGGCTCAATACCGTCAAAGGCGTCGAATCGCAGTTCTTCCTGCTCTCAGATATTGGGGAAGCCGCGTTGGTTCTGCCGCTTGAGCCGTCATTTTACTGGGTTTCGACCAACAACGGTGATGACAACCAGCTATTCGCCGCCTTACTTGATGAGTGCGACGGTGATTTCGTTGCGGCGCTTAGACGAGCAGTCGAAATTGCTCCGAACGGAGCCGAAGATTTTGCACGTAGACGCAGAGAAATGGAGCGTCTTGTTGAGGATGAATCTGAAGGACGCGGTCTTGACCTGCGCAGCGGGCTGGTAGCCTAGGAGAATAATGATGAAGATTAGCAAATTTTACGCACTGTTGCTGGCAAGCAGCCTCACTGCGGGATGCACGAGCAAAGAACCACCTGCTCCGCCAACCGCACCTGTCGTAACCGAAGTAATTGCGCACGTCGACGAGAACATTGTTCCGAGCACGGTGGATGATGTCTGGGAAGAAGAAATGCACAACCAAATCAATGTGCCTGGTCAGATTGACCCCACCGGTACTTACTACCGGCCGCCGCACAAGACGATTGTGGAAATTCGACCAGGACGAGTTCAGCCGGTGGAATTTCCAAATACAGAGAAAACACAGCAGAGATAAACTAGGAATTTTATAGCGAGCAGGAAAAGATAATGCCCGGAACGCATAAATCTCTAACAATATTTTTTACGGCGATCATGCTGTTTTCGATCGGCTGCTCAAGTAACGAGCTGCCCGAACCGCGTGAATACGTAGAAGCGCCGCCTGCTAAGGTTAGCGTAGGCTCTAAGCCCGCTGAAGTGCCCCCAGGAGTAGTTCGCTACTGTTGGGAGGAGCCAATTGTAGCATTTGAACAAAACGGCCCAGGTGTTGATCAGGAGGGGAATTGGTATCACCCTTCCTATATTGCCGTGCGGCAAGTAAGATCAGGCAAGTGGAGACCGTGTGAAGCAGAAATTGAACGCGAGGTGCGATAGAGGAACGCACAAGGAGTAATCATGAAAGTAAATAAGGTTGTTAGTTTTCTGTTGCTTCGACCAGCTTTCACTGGAAGAAACGTAACTTCTCTCGGCTTGGTTGCCGTATTCTTTATGGTCTACGTTCTGGCCGGAGGTAAAATCACCACTGTTCCGACAATGAAGCCTGGCGGTTCTTTCGGCAGCGTTGAATCTGCTGGCAGCCCAGCACTACCCGGCACACAGCAAAACCCACAAGAGGCTGCAGATCCTGCAGCACAGCCGCAAGGCCAAGCAGTTTCGACCAGAATTGACTCTCTTTTCGGATCAAACGGCGGCACTCAGCCTCCAAAAACTGAGGCCCGCCCCGCAAGAAACGCGGACGCGGCTGCTCAGCATCCTGATGGCGACAAGGGATTAGACGATATTGAAGCGAGACTTAAAGGGCTAAGTTCTAAACGGGGCGCAAACTAGTGAGCGACGATTCGTTCGAAGCAGACGAATTTTTTCAGGGCGGAGGTTCGTCCCCCGCTCCGTCCGCGCGCAGTAATACTGCGAAGCGCTCAGACACGCGCGCAGAACGAGACTCTCACAGCAGCGAATACGCCGACAACAGCGACAACTTTGACAATCAGTCGTATGACGATTCAGATGTCACAGAAATCCATGGTACCGCCAGCAATATAGAACGAGCCGGTTCGCCAATCGATAACCGAGAACGAGCTCCGATTAGGTACTATTTTTATCCGACCTGGCGCTCACAGCTTTTTCCCTTAATGGGATTCGGCGTGCTTTGCATACTTGCAGTGGTAGGTTCGAGATACCTTACCTGGACTATTATTGCCGGCGAACTACTGTCTTTCGGGTCGACGACTTACTACCTTCATTTGCCGCTGCTCGCCCTGCTGCCGGGGTTCTTCTTGGGCAAGATTCTGATTTACATTTACGACTCCAAATACATTATCGACGAACGAGGCGTGGAGGCTCAGGTCGGACTAGTTTCCCTAAACCTGCGCCAACCGCGACTACGCTATGAAGACATTCGCGGCGTAGAACCGAACCAAACCATTCTCGAGAGAATTTTGGGCATCGGGAGCGTGCTAATCGGAAGCGCAATGACCCAAGACGTCGAAATCGTAATGGAGGGAGTTGCAAACCCGCGAGCTATCCAGCTGTTGCTGCAAGGCGAACGGGATAAGAGGTTATCGCTGCTTGGCTCTGGAGGGCGCGGCGGCGAAGGTGCGAGGCAGGCACTCGGCATAACAGGTGATTGAGAGGTTGGTTGCAGTGGACGGTAAAAAGAAAAAGTTTCTATTCATTATTGCGGCTGTAGGCGCCTTAGGCTTCGCAGCCAGTAGCGCGCTCGGCTCCGGCACAAAGCAGAGTGATTCTCGTCACGCAAGCTCTCAGGGAGCAGCTGACGCCGCTAGCTCTTTTGGCTCCGCAGGAGATCAGACCCTAGATACCGATGAAGTTCTGATTAGGCTCGCAAGCTACGAGCAGCGCATACTCAACCTCGAACAGGACGAACGTCCGAATGTAATGGTTCCGACGGCCACAGCCTTAAGCAGCTATCACGGCGGAGAAAAGATCGCGAGCGTCGAAGATCAAATAGCGAAGACCCAAAAATCCGGCAGTGAAGCAGTTTCGCTTTCTGAGCACATGATGATGAAGAAGCAGCTCAAGAAACGCATCGAGGAGTTGGAGACCGCTCTCCAGACTTCAGAGGAGCTAATTGTTGAACTCAAGAAAGTCCGACCATCAACGGCACAGCTTAAAGCGTTTGGGGAAGAGCGAGCGAAGAATAGTGAAATAATAACAAAACTAACGGAAAGAATTCAGGAACTCGAGCGGGACATCAACCAGCCGCAAGTGCAGGACATCGATTCAGCTGACACTCGCCTAAAGGAGGAGCTAACTGAGGCGCAGCAGCAGATTTTAAAGCTTACGGAACAACGCAACAGCCTGATCGACAGGATGCGAGCGATGAAAGCCGAATCCACCCAACATCGAGAAGCGTCTGAGTCCGATCAAAAAACCGTTGCCGCACTGAAAGCAGAACTGCGGCAGGCTCAGGATGATTACAAGTCTGTGCAGGATCAGCTGCGCGCCTTCGAACGTCAACTTAACGACTATGAGCGAGTGCAGCAGGAGCTTTCGTCCACCAATCAGAAATTGGCAGAATTCCAGTCCGCGAACGCTGAGCTTAAGTCACAAGTCGCAGGCTTAAATACCGCTACTGAGAATAACGCTTACCTCAGAAAAGAGCTGGAATCCGCGCAAAACGAATTAAAAGAGGTGAAGATCGAGGCTCGCTCAAGCAGCGCCAAACTTAACAGCCTAACTTCGAAGACCGCTAGAATCGAACCAGAACTAGAGAAAGCGCGAGCGGAAAACACCGAGCTTCGCGAACGCAGCGCAAAAATGAAAGCGCATTTGGAGGAATTAAAACAGCGTCAAGAGGACTTTGAAAAGACCCTGGCTACACTTCGCGACAATAACACCAAACTTGAGCAAGCCAACTCAACCAGCGAACAGGAACTCGCCACCCTTAAACAGTGGGTCAAGTCCATTCGCGATGAGAAACGCTCGCTTGAAAGTGAGAAGAAAGACCTCACGGAAAAATTGGATGGGGCGGCAGCGGCGCTTCGCGAACTAAAAGAAAAAACTGAAAAGAGCGATGGGTTAATCTCTGCGCGCGACGAGGAGCTGGCAAACACAAATCGCCAGCTAAGCAGAACTATACAGGATGCCAAAGAGCTCGAAGCAAAACTTGCAGAGAAAGATAAGGCTCTGGACAGAATCCCCGAGCTCGAGCGAGAGCTAATCGAAGCCCGCAATCAGCTGCTGCTAAAAGAAACAGAACTTGCTCGCTTAAGCGACGCAGGCCAAGCGGATAGAGCGCTGGTGAATACTCCAGCCCGTAAACCCGCAGCAGCCGTTAGTTCGCGGCCGACAGCGGATGTGCTTATAGTAGAGGTTATTCCACGCAAGGTGAATTTGCGAGTTGGCCCTGGTCAGGAACATTCACCGCTCATGCAAATCAGAAAAGGCTCACGCCTTACAGTGGAACAGCGTTCCGGCGATTGGTACCGCGTCATGACCCCTGAAGGTAAAAGAGCCTACATTAGAACCGATGTGGTCAGACCAATAAATTCGGTACAACCCTCACAAAGATCTGACTCCCGCGGACAAATGCGCAGTCTTGAACCCTTTGGGAGTGTGAGATCTCCAGCCCCTGCTGCAAGTTCATCTCAAGACAGTGATGAAGAATCGCAGGCGCTCGATTATCTGCGCTCATCGATGCAGGGCCGCTAGAATACTTTTGAGGAAGTATGCTGTTCAGAGGTTTTTTAATTGCAGCGCTTTGCTGCTGCCCGCTGATTGTAATACAGCCCGCAAGTGCCGCGGCGGACCCACCTATAGCAAGTTCCGTCGTATTTCCGATTCTCAACCCAAGACTTTCCAGTAAGTTCGGAAGTAGGAACCATCCGATTAAACACACAAAGCGCCACCATAACGGTGTCGACCTTGCGGCACCAGAGAACAGCCACGTCAGAGCCATTGCGAGCGGACGAGTTATATTTGCGGATACATACTCTGGTTACGGCAAGCTTGTCTCAATTGATCACGGCGGCGGCTATGTGTCGATGTACGGCCACTTGAGTGAGATTCGAGCCAATATTGGCGACCAGGTAAAGGCTGGGGATCTAATCGGAAGAGTCGGTAGTACCGGACTGGCTACTGGGCCGCATTTGCACTTCGAATGGCGGAAAGACGGCGAACCGCTCGATCCGCTGAAGGCTTTCCCATTCTTCACTGCGGAACCGCAGGGATAGCCTCTTTGCATTTTGTGAAGACAGACCATCCTTCCGCGTCCGTATCTCGGCACCAAGTCGTACCAGCAGACAATATGGTACTCAACGCAGACGATGTCGGCCAAATGATAACTCCAGGATTAACCCGTCTTACATATTCTCGCCATGTAGACATACCCTGAGACGCTCCATCATGCAGCGCTACTATCTTGGCGTCATTGCTCTCAAGCCGAGTATCAACACTTACCAAACGAGACGGAACACCTCTTTCGTCGCTAAAGCGAAACATCAGGTACGGACCGTCACCAAAGCTGTTTAACACCGGATCGGGTAGATTGTTCTCTAATACAAAACTTACGGCAGCCTCGGGTAAAACTTTCTGAGCTATTGGTTCGCGCAGCAGACCGGCAGCCTTTCCAGAGAGATACAGAATACAAAGCGCACAGGCCGCTGCCGAAGGAATTCTTGTCACAGCCTGTCTAAACCTCAGTGCAGCACTAGTTAGATTTCCTAGAGCGCCAGAGCTTTCTCCTAACTGCGGCAGTGCCTTAGCAATTAGCGCCGAAGTATAGATGAATGCAAACGGCAACAACGGCATGGATGACATACCCGCGATGACAAACAAAGTCAGTGCGACCAATAAACGCAAACTGAGCAGCCCCGAGCGGTAATGAAGCAATGTGAATAACACAGCCAACTGCAGCAGCAAGAAGCTAACCGGATAAAGGTCGAACGACGCGGGTAACAGCTGAAACAATGAGGGATGCACAAAAGCTTCACAGAAGCGCGAAAGAATCCGGTGCGGACCCAGGAAGAGCACTGGAGTCAGCAATGTCCCAATAAAACAAAGCCCGATACAACTGCCAATCAAACGCCGTCGAGACTGACTCCCGAGCAAAGATATCAAACACACCAATCCAAACAAAGTCGAGGGATGCGAGTTTGACCACAGGCAGAAGATTCCGACTACTCCTACAGCACTTGAAAATCGGATGCATTGTAATTTCGAGACTCCGTGTGCAAGAACAATTACCAACGCAAAGCAAATCCACGCTATAACATCGGGCTTTAGACCAAAGTGCGCGTGCGCAGCAAATGCAGTAATCACGGCGATTAAAGTCCCGGTGAACACGCTGCTTGACAGCAAAGAATATGTCCACGCGAGCACCGATGCCAACAACACCCCTAAAATAACTTTACATAGAACAAGACCGGTGGGCCCCCAAGCATCCCAGATTCCCGCTGACATAATTTGAAAAACCCATGGGTAAGGCAACCAATCGCTGCCCACAGAAAAACGATTCCAAAGCTCCGTTGTCGGCAAACCGCCAGACGCAAGAATATTTCGCCCAATAGTAATATGGAGCCAAATGTCAGAATCTGAGACAGCAAGACAAATATACGCCCCGGCAAAGGCAGCAACGCAAAAGGCAACCAGACATTGTCTCATGCCGCACCGTCCGTTGAAATTCGGCAAAACCGCGGTTCGATATCTTTTAGACTCTGCACCCGGCGCACATGCAGAAAAACTGACCATCCACTACTAACTCCGCCGTCGAAATAAACTCGACACCAATCGGGATGCTCCTCCAGAATCGAGGCAAGCGGCCACTTGCTTCGCCACAAGACTACGTCATTCCCGAACTCGAGATACTTTGACCAATCCGCACGCCCGTACAAGGCCTCCTGATATGCTTCGACAACATCGGGTGAGTTAACGTTGGTTCGACCGTCGACAACAACCTTATGTTTTGGGGAGCCCTCAGAATTACTAAAACTGTAAATTAAGTAGCCTCCATCTCCGAAAACGTTCGAAACCTTTTCTCCCAAGTCATGATTCTGCAGAAACGAAACAGCTGCCTCGGGAAAAGCACCTGGACGCACGCGCTCTTCATTTAACTCAAGCAACTTTTGCGCTATTACGAGCAAAGCCAGAAGCGCAAACACGGCAGTAGGAAGCCTCGCAAGCAAAACTCGAAGTTTTAACAAAGCGTCTCCCAGTCCAGGCAAATCGGCACTTGCTATTGTCTCGCTTTCTTCACGCCAATATCTGGCAATCATCGCCGCAAGCACGATGTAGCCGAACGGCAAAAACTTCATCACGGCCAACCCACCATACGCCAGCATACTCCCCGCAGCTAAGACAGGAAGCTCCAATGCGGCAGGTCGTTCATGCACCAAGCGCAGCAGCAAAATAAGCAAAAGAATAAGGAATGCTGCTGAAAAGTCCGCGAAGGTTGCCGCGCGAAACTCTACGATATTGCGATGAGTCAGAGGGTGAGAAACCTTACCAGCCAGCGTAAGCCATTCACCGCCGAAATAGGGAGTAACCAAGGTCCCAGCAAATGCGGCAGCTAGAACAAGCAGAATTGGTTTGATGCGAAACGGGCGCTCTCGGTACCGCCCGACCCAAACAAGCAAAAAGCAAATCCCAACAATCGCACTCAGGTGAGTATTCGCCCATACGACGAATACCGCAAAGATCGCTGCGAGGCTTTTTGCTTTTGGACCATTGCGGTAGATGTTTTCTCCAATCAAAATTGCCAGGGCAAACAACACCCAAGTCAGAGTTTGGGGCCTGAGAACGAAGTGCGCATAGCAAGCTGCCGTCGCCACTACTCCCAGCAGTGCACCAACAATATAGTCCTGCGCAACTTTGCTAAAGCAAAGACACAGCACAAGCGATAGCACCACCGCCAGCGCAGCTTTGCAAGTGAGCAGGCCGGTTGTTCCGTAGGCAGCATCAGCCCAAGCGTAAACGACTTCGTTGCTCCACGAGTATGCTCGCCAGGGCTCGCCACTGCTGTAGTAGTTCCACAGATCCACAGTCGGGAGACTGTGATGGTGCAAAATCCAACGCCCAACGACGATGTGCCACCACAAATCGACATCCACGAGGGAACCGCAGATATACAGGCCGGCAGCGGCCCCGATCAAAACCCAGGCTGCGGTCTTCATCACTCCTTCACTCTATACGGTGATAATCCTAAGAAGTACCGTGAACCGAGCATTCGTTCGAGCCAAATTTCACTTGAGCTCCCCCTAACTAGCAGTATTTACTTAAAATAAATCTTCGGTCGCCCTGCTAACTAACTGAATTTCCTCACTTTTTCGCGGATAGACAAAGCAAATTGTTTGCAACAAATTAATCAGGGACTGCCATAACAGTCATTAGAAGAACCGCATCCGGTAAGGATGTTCGTGTAGAAGTTTGATGCGAAGGGCATCAATAATTAACTAATCGAGGTTATATAAGATGAAAGCCATTAAGAAAGTAGCCATCGGCTACAAAAAGCTTTGTCGCAAAGCATATGTTGCTGCAGCAACGAATTCTACTCCGTTGCTGTTTGTGTTGGGTATCGGTCTCTTGGCAACAGGACTGGTAGGCGCTTCTGAAGCACAGCTTGCTACTGCACCGGGTTCTGGTGTTGCAGCTGGTGACGACAGAATATATGAAATCGTTAACCGT
This sequence comes from Bdellovibrionales bacterium, assembly GCA_020434585.1. Lineage (GTDB taxonomy): Bacteria > Bdellovibrionota_C > UBA2361 > SZUA-149 > JAGRAN01 > JAGRAN01. Next base: position 9,837 of record JAGRAN010000036.1, on the reverse strand, counting down.
ATCTTCCTTCTGATCGAAGGTAACTTGGGTGCGTTAGTGATGATCGCCGCCGGACTGGGTGCTATCATTGCAGCTGCATTTGGTGCATACCGTGCAGCAGTTGGACTGCTTGTTGTAGCAGTTGGTGCATTCATTCTTCGTTCGCTTGTCGCTATTTTCTTCGACTGGAAATAGTAAACAACGACGAAGTAAAGTGCGGGAGTCGGTGGGGACTGACTCCTTCGCTTTCATCGAGTGGTTCAATAACAAAAAAAGTGGCGTTCTTCGGAGCGCCACTTTTTTTTGCACCCTCACCCCCTCTTCAGAAATTCGCTTAGCCCCTTCGCAAGCTCTCGATTGCCCTTGGACGACAGATGTCCCTGCGCAGCGTACAACTCCTGATAGTTAGCTTGATTACTTAAGCCGCATAGGTGCTCGATTCCATCAAACAACTTCAAGCCTTGCCGGCGAGCGTAATCAACAATAACTTGCTCTCCTTTCTCCGACTTGCCGTTAAAGCACATTTCCAAATCTGACTTACGAGGGAACAGTAAAACAATCGGCGTCTGACCCAACCGCTGGGCATCAGCCACAAACTCGTCAAAAATTGCCAGCATTAGCTTACGGCTTCGTTCATCCTGCCAAAGATCGACAGTCGGGCGAGCATCCACATCGGATCTATTTCTTCCTCGCACCGCCGCGATGGCCTCAAGCCAAATCGTTCTTGAAAACATCAACCGCAGAAAGGGAAACCCGAACTCGGGATAAATGCTGTGCTCGTACCAGTAGTCTTTCGCTCCAAGCTCTGGCATTACTTTAAGGGAAAGGAGTCGTTTTAACTCATCGCTGCTTTGGATTGCGTTGGGGATTAACGATAAGGTTCCATCAATAAGCTCGAATCGCGGCTTGGTAAGCGGAATCCCTGTCTTAGTGAAATAGAACGGTCGATAGCAATTCACAATTCGATTGATGTTCTCAAGCATCACACCTAGTATTACGGTCTTCGCCTCACCTCTCGTTCCAAGCTCGCGATACCTTAACAGCGCCTGATCCGTTCCATATCCTCCCACTCCGAAATTAAGCACAGCCCCACCGACTAGCGGCTCTAAATACGTCTGCCAGGTTTCGCTATCTTGTACTTCATCACCATGGGTGTAAGAATCACCAAACGTTGTAATAAGCGCTTGCTGCGAGTTCGCAGAGCCGGGGCGTTCTCCGAATGTTGTTTTATAAAGCGGCTGCCAGCCCAAAGCTGAACTATATTCAGGTGCAACCTGAGCTAACTGCTCTTGACTGACAATATACTCGGCAGGTTCGTGAAAAGAGAATCTTGCTTTGCAAATGGTAAAAACCGCTGCACACATAAGCTCACAGACGGCGAGGCCCATTACCAGCGCAAGTATCGAACCAACAATCTTACTTTTCACACGCACTCTTCCACTCGAAGTAGATTTGCGCTTCTCGGCGACGGACGTGCCTAGCTGCTAGTCGAGAAACCTTGCTTTGTCTTTGTCGCTTGGAAGTTTACAGGCGTCGTATTTGCCAAATATGCTGTAACGATAATGGGCAACGAGCCTGTAGATCGCATCCCGAATAAACCCAGGTATTATCCAGCATACGCGAGCAAACCACCAGAGCCCGCCCATCCAGCTTAGGATTCTCAAGACAGCGGCCGAGCGTTCAAATCTTTTTCCCGTTTCATCGACTAGGATAATGCTGTGCATCGAATTCGCATCATCGCCAAGAAGTTCTCGAGCAGTTTCTCCTTGAAGCGGAGCAAGCTTAAACACTCTTGAGACATCTTCACTAAGAACGAACTGAACAAATCCATCACAGAGACCGCATACTCCGTCGTAAAATATGATCGGTTGTTTGTCGGAAACTTTGCGAGCCGAAAACCACCGCGAATCAAAGGTAAAGAAGTGGACAACCATTAGCGAAAGAGTCAGTTCAATAAAATCGAAAAAGGTTGCGATGCCGACATGGAGCCCAACCATACCTAAAGACGCTATCATCCGGCCTCTCGAGAACAAGCAGAGTGGTAAAAACAAAATTTCAAGAGCCAGCGTGCCCCAATTCATTAATTTCCAAAAAGGCAGCGGCAAATCGCGCAGCCAGTCTGCGAACCACCATTGATACGTATTCGCGGTGCGGACTACGTAGTAGATAGCCGTTCCGTCAATCCAGCTAGGGCTTGCGGCCTTAAGCACGCCGCTTAACGTGTAACTAAAGGCCATCACCAGCCAGGCTCCGACGAACAGAGCGCGCGGCATGAACCAATCATCCTTCAACTGGACCGACCTAGCTCCAAGGCTCAAGGGCTCGCCGAGGGGGACAAGCGTCGAAGCCAACAGCAGCCAGCCGACAAATGAAATGCCGGGATGATTGATAAAATTGTTTCGATTAAAGAGACACGTCCAACCGACATAGAGCAGAAGAGCAGAGGTGCGTCTAAATACTCCAAAGGTGAAGCCCAAAGCAAAGATAATCGATGATGCAATCACCGCAGTAATGACTGCGGGGGAGTCGTAAGTATCGAGCGGATTGTAGAGATATCCGTAAGTCCAGTTTAGTTCGGGATTAGCTACCATTGACTGATCGCTAAACAATGCCGTCCCGTGCCACAGCATCGGCACTAGGCAAAATAAGATCAACAGACCAAGTCCGATGCGAAAAAGCGCGAATTGATACGGGGTGTACGACTCTAGTCGCTGCATGAAACCGAATACCGATAATCAGGCTTGCCGTCGTCTTTGGCATTGTTCAATAAAATAGTAAATCCACGCACTGGCTTCTTCAGACCAAGCAGCTCAGCAATAGCGCCCCCCGTGCAAAAACCGTGGCGAAGCACTGGCTTGTATGTTGATTCTGGAATCACCGGCATCCAGTTGATTACGACGATATAACCGATGAACCTAAAGAATCTTCCGGTCGGACCGTTTCTTCTTAGCGTGTTTGTGTAATCTGCTTTCGGCACGATCTTTTGAGATCCGTCTTCAAAATCAAATACAAACTCAGCCATGTACGGATTCGGTTCAAACGCTTTAGAACCGCCGAAAACATCGGGAAGTGGAGACGCTCGAGTTGCAAGCGCAAAAAACACCAAATCGTTATTATGAATAATGTATCCGACGGACTGCAACAGTCCGACTGCGGTCAACGCATAGATTAGGAATAGGTGAATGTTTCGTTGCATTATTCGTCTTCTGCCTGCACACTCAGCCTGTTACTATACTGCCTAGACTGCGCGAAAGCACGCACTTTCAGCCAAAACGCTTTTACCTTTGAGATGAACGAACCGGCGATCAGGATCAAGTCAAAGCTCCCCTACATCGAGCTGCGCCGCGTACCGGCGACCGTCCTGATGATTATTTACGCTGCTTGTTTTTTCGCTTTTGCCGTTTGGGTAGTTAGCGAAAGCGGATACATGAACCTTCCGCCCGAAGTCGGCGATGGCCAAGCTTACGACAACATCGCTTACAATCTCGCTGTTGGAAACGGATTCGGCCACGACTGGAGCGACGAGGCGTGGCGGGAGCCCTACCTTAAAAGCAACAATGACGGATACTACGACTGGGTACTTGAACACCAAGGACCATACTACCCCACCGCCTTTAGGCCTCCGCTCTTCCCTGCCATACTAAGCGGCATCTACAGCATCGGCGGTCGAAAGTTTTCAACTTGGCGCTATGTCAACATCGGAATTACTGTAACTGTCGCCACACTGAGCGCCGCATTTGCTTACGCCTTAGCCGGAGCAATTCCAGCCCTTATCGCAGCCGCTCTTGCTTTTTTTGATACTAGCTTTCTATTTTACGTTCACCGCTACATGACCGAGCCACTAGCAGCGCTGCTAATCTTAATTTTAGTTTGGACGCTGCTGCGATACGCTGCCTCTCCCGAGCGGCTTTATGCTCTGCTTGCAGGCACGGTGTTTGGACTCATGCTGCTCTTAAGAAATATTTTCTTAATTTGGCTGCCGCTCATCTTGCTGCTGCTATGGGTCCTTTCCGGGCGAGTAAATTCGATTCCCGACCGCTGCTGGCGTCTCTTTGCGTTCCTCGCGCCGGCACTGATACTTTCCGTTCCGTGGTATGCCAGAAACTGTCTCGTAACTGGGGAATTTATGCCGACCGGAACTCAAGGGACGCGGGTTCTTGCGGTTGGCTACTCCGACGCTATGTTCGATACCGGCGGCAAGTGGACATTTAAAACCAAAATGAAAATTCTTTCATCATTTGATTCAGCGCCGATCGGTGGAATACAAGGCGAAGTTATGATGGCCAAAGAGGGCAAACAAAGAACGGTCGATTGGATTTCAAAAAATTATTCTCGTTTACCTCAGCTAGTTGCGTTAAAAATAACGTCGCTCTGGTGGGTGGATGCACAGGGATATCAGCATTTTCTAATTCTACTTGGGCTTATTGGACTATTTGTTGTTTTCGGATCCTCGGCGTTCTTAGTTTTGGGAGGACTGCTCGTTGCAAACACGATTGCGATTGCGCTTACTTGGAACGTTCCTCACGGTAGATTCTTAATTCCAATTCATCCTATTCTTTACTTCCTTGCTGCCTGCGCAGTGTATAAGTTGTATTTGCCGCTTGCGGCTGTCGGTTCGAAGTTAGTCGGCAAGCAAGCCGGAGCAGCCTCATGAGCAATCTTAAATCTAACAGCACACGTTACGGCCTCCTTGGCTGGCTATTTGCCCTGACAGTTTTTACCAGTGCGTTTTTGCTGTTCCAGGTACAGCCGATGATGGCCAAGTTTATCCTGCCATGGTTCGGAGGGACTCCTTCAGTTTGGAGCACCTGCCTGCTTTTCTTTCAAACTTTTTTACTAGCGGGCTATGCTTACGCTCACTTACTCAACAGAAATCTGTCGCCTCAACTGCAAACCATGGTACACATCGGCGTCCTGGCCTTGACAGCGTGTTTTCTGGACATCATTCCCGGCACAGAACTCAAACCAATCGGATCAAATGAGCCGGCCTTGCACATTCTTCAGCTCTTAATGCTGACTGTCGGTTTGCCATATTTTTTGTTGGCTACCACCGGTCCGCTGCTGCAAGCCTGGTTTAGCATGCGTTTCCCGTCGCTTTCACCTTACAGACTTTATTCCCTGTCGAACGTAGGCTCTCTGTTGGCGCTGCTAACTTATCCGTTCTTGGTCGAGCCTAAACTGACGGTTTACGAGCAGGGTGCCTTATGGGCCGCAGTATACGCTCTGTTTCTCGTTCTGTGCTGCATGTGCGCAATATCGATTTTCCGCCTGCCGCGTGAAACAGAATCACCTGAAACAGCACTTGAAGAAATCTCCGCTGGGCCGCCCGCTCCATCGTTCGGTTACTGGCTATTGTGGTTTGCACTCGCGGCCTGCGGCTCTGTCCTCTTGCTCGCAATCACCAACCACGTTTGTCAGGACGTCGCTGTAGTTCCTTTTCTATGGATCGCCCCTCTCAGCATCTACTTGCTGACCTTCATTTTCTGCTTCGAGAGCGACTGGTGGTATCGACGGCGACTATTTCTCCCGTCGTTAGCAATGCTGATGCTGCTAATTTGTGATTACGAAATCACCGGAGCTGGGGCGCACATTGGAGTAGCTATCGGTGTTTCGTTCCTAACATTGTTCACTTCCTGCATGGTTTGCCACGGCGAACTGACTCGAATCAAACCTCACCCAAAGTATTTAACCTCGTTCTACCTAATGATTTCTGCTGGTGGCGCTTTCGGCGGGCTGTTTGTCAGTATAATTTCTCCGCTGATCTTCCCCGCGTTTTTTGAACTGCATGTCGGATTAATTAGCTGCGCTTTTTTGGTGCTGGTTGTCCTATACATTGATCCCGAATCCGCAATCGCCGGCGGCCAGCCGCGCAAAGCATGGGCCGGCCTCGGTTTCGCATTTGCCGCACTCGCGCTAGCGCTTGGCGTTAACGCAAATAAAATGGCTAGCGGAGCAATTGAGCAATCAAGAAACTTTTACGGAATTCTGCGCGCAACGGAGCTGGATGCGGACAAGCCAGAGCTGCACCGCATTGCTCAATATCACGGCCGAATACAACACGGCTTTCAATACGTTAAGGAGGAAAAACAACTGACTCCAACAGCATATTATCGTGAAGGAAGCGGCGGTAATGACGCATTTAAAATCGGCCTAGACGGTGAGTCGAAAAAAGTTGGATTAATCGGAATGGGCACCGGCACAATGGCTGTTTTCGGACGCACAGGGGATACGCTGCGATTTTATGAGATCAATCCGCAAGTCGTCGATCAGGCTGAGAGGCTGTTTAGCTTCCTGAAAAAAAGCTCTGCAAAAATTGAAATAGTAATGGGCGACGCGCGGCTGTCGCTTGAGCGAGAAAGCTCTCAAAACTTCGATCTATTTATTATCGACGCATTCAGCGGTGATGCAATTCCAGCCCATCTGCTAACTCGAGAGGCATTTCAAATCTACCTGCGCCACTTGAAACCCGGTGGTCTGATCGCGATTCACATTACCAACCACCATTTGGACCTAAGGCCCGTAATTGCGCAAATCGCGCGCCTCAACAATCTAAACATCGCAATTAAGTACCTCGACAAAGGCGAGGGCTCGCTCGAGCCTGGAACAACTTGGATGCTCCTCAGCACCGATCAGGCAAAAGTTGAAGTAAGCGCGGGAGAAAACTCTCGTGTTGAACTGAATCAGTCCTACCAGCAAATTCGTCTATGGACAGACGATTTCAGCAATTTATTTCAAATATTGAAGTAATTATCCCGCAGCGCTTGGCTACTAGCTTATAGATCCCTAAAAGGCTATAATCCCCGTCAGAAAATGCGGGCGCTGCGGAGCTCGCACAATGGAGCAATATCGAGATGATAAACTTTGACGACATAGCCAAATTCACCTCTTCGATCTCCCGCGCAGCTGCTGCACGATTCGAGGTCAACCGCTCAGCAATCTTTTCGGTTTCGCTGTTCGCTCTCGGAATCATTCTTCTGGCAACGGCCGGTGCAGATATTTCGCTGGCTCAGCTGTCTAACACCCCCGGCTCGGGCGTCGCTGCCGGAGATGACAGAATTTACGACATGGGCACCAGGATGTTCGATCTTATCGAGGGCAACTTAGGCTCCTTGATTATGATCGTAGCAGGATTGCTGGCGATCATCGCCGCTTCACTCGGCAGTTATCGAGCTGCAACAAGCATGCTGATCGTAGCTGTCGGCGCTTTTATCCTGCGCTCGCTGGTCGTAATTTTCTTCGACTTCAAATAGCAGTCAGCTAGAACGAATAGTTCGCAAGCACTTCACGAATTTCACTAGCAGTGTCGCCGGGACGCCCTTCAAAGGGTGTTCCGGTGATCGTTTCACATGCTTCGATATATCGCAGGGCTGTGTCGATTCTGAACTCGTCACTCAGCACCGGCGGCTCCCCGTCACCCATGTAGTCAAACTTCTGCATCAGGTGGCGACGCACGAACTCCTTATCGAGCATGTGCGGGTCTTCTCCTGCTTCGAACCGCTCTTGATAGGTGTTTGACATCCAGTAACGCGAGGAATCCTGCGTATGAATCTCGTCTGCAAGCACGATAAAGCGTTCTCCGCGCTCATTCACACTCGTCCCAAACTCGTATTTGGTATCAACGAGAATTAAACCACGCTCTGCGGCTTTCTTCGTTCCAAACGCGAACAGCTTAAGTGCTGCGTCTCGGACCTGCTCCCAAAGGCCTGGGTCAACTAAGTCAGACTGAAGAATCGCTTCTTCAGAAATAGGCATATCGTGCTCACCCTGCTCAGCCTTGGTTGAAGGAGTTAGCAGGGGCGTGTCGAATCTTTGAGATTTCTTTAAGCCTTTGGGAAGAGTAATGCCTGAAATCGCTTTGCCGGCCTGATAATCCCTCCAGGCACTGCCTGTAAGATAGCCGCGCACTACTACTTCAATTGGTATGATCTCAACTTGGCGCGCGATGAAGATGTTAGGGTGCGGAACATCGATTATATGATTTTCGATAATGTCTTTGGTTTGCTCGAACCAATGAGCAGTCATCGCGTTCAACAACTGACCCTTAAACGGGATTGTCGTAAGAATCTTGTCGAACGCACTTAAACGGTCACTTGTGATTAAAACACGCTTAGCGCCAACAACGTAACTGTCACGTACTTTCCCGGAAATCTTCTTTCCAAGGTTTGGGATATCAATTTCAGAGAGGGTGTGGGAAAGCTGACTTGCGACTGTTTCTCTACTAAGCATAGCGTAAATCTCCGTAGCAAAAGCCGGTTTCTACCTCATGCTCCACGGGTTTTCAAGTGCAAGCCTAAGACAAACAAAAAAAGCCCCGGAGCTGCGGACTCCGAGGCTTTACATGTGAACCAATATTGCGAGGAATGTGAATCTGTTTAAGCGGCCTGCTTCATAACGGAGGGCCCAACAGCAACAATCTTCTCGTCGCTCCTGTAGTCCTCGTAGAACCGGTTTAGCCGTTTGCGAAGCATTAATCTTGAGCGGTGCAAACGAGACTTAACGGCCGGAATACTCAATCGCAGCAGCTCACCGACTTCCTTATTGGAAAGTCCGTCGATGTCACGCAAAACGAACACTGCTCGATACTCTTCTGGCAGCCGACGGATTGCATCTTCAATCGTACCGCGCATCTCGTTGCAAAGCGCGCGAGAGTCGCATCTGTCGCGAAAGCTTGAACGCTGTGACAGCGCCTGGCTTTCCAACTGCGGCAGCATTTCATCGATTGATATTGCCTGGTGCTTTTTGCGCTTACGAAGCTTCATAAACGCAGCGTTGACTGTAATGCGATACAACCAGCTTGAAAACTTTGACTTACCCTCAAAACTATCGATCTTACGGTAAACCGTTACGAAGACGTCTTGAAGAACTTCCTCTGCATCCAACTCGTTGCGAGTCAGGCGATACGCTAGATTGTATGCCTTAGTCTCGTACCTCGAAATAAGCTCTTCAAAACTCTCCTCACAGCCCCCCGTGAATCGCTCGATAAGATCCAAATCCGTTACTGTCTCTGAGCGCATGACACCTCCTACGAAGTGATTCTCTAAAGTCCCAAAAAACCTTGAAATAATCCAAGATGAATCCGAGTTTAGCTCAGAGCATTAGGGTAGATGTCACGGATTTGTAATATTTGCGCCCCGTCTTTGTAATTTGTGCAACGTTTCGAATTAACGCCGCATATCAAAGGGCTTGGAGGAACCGCTGCAGCACCTGAGCAGTGTGTTCAGCTGCTTGAATGTGGTTGTTTCTCCACTGTTGGCCGGATCCGGGGCCAACGAAATTCGTTACGGCGCAGAGCGCACCCCATGGAATTCCAGCCTGCTTACAGGCCTTAGCTACACCAAAAAGCTCAAGATTCTCAACTCCGGCTCCGCTGTATTCGGCCAAGGCTACCGCTGCTTCCTTTTCATCAGCAATCGAGATGGGGCTGCTAGCGATGCATTCCTCGTCGGCAAGCGCACTTAGTTGGGCTTTCAGCTCGGGGTCTGCATCAATCGTTTCAACCGCGGCAGCGGGAATGTGCCCCCTGGAGCTCGCAGCAAGATAATCAGTCTGACATACGGCGGCTACGCAGGCACAGCTTCGAAGCGGCAGATAATCGCCGTAGCTGCCGCAGCTACCAACAAAAACTAGTCGACTAGCACCCTCCTGACACAATCGGCGGGTCACACTGACTGCTGCGCTTACCGAACCAATTCCAGTAAGCAAGAAGTCTACATCCACTCCGCCCAAGTCGGCTCGGCGCAAGGCTTCCAACTCGGGCTCAAACGCTCCCGCCACTATCAACATTGCGCTCCTCCTCCCATACTTCGCCGACTTTAAGCAGAGAATACTGACTGCCTTCAAAAACAAGCTGCGGCGAGC
>JAGRAN010000035.1:8435-20144 GCA_020434585.1 Bdellovibrionales bacterium | reverse complement strand
CGGCTGAATTATCTATAGCTTGAGCGCTCACATAGCGATAAATCTAGATAAGCAGTCGGTATAGGCTGCTTGCTCTCATCTACAATCGACAAGGCCGAGAACAGATGCTTTCCTTAGTTTCGCACAAACGATTAAGCTTTGCCCTCATCTTATTTTCGGCCTTGCTGCTGCTTTGCACCTCGTGTGCGGGAGGCCGCAGCGGCACAAATACCCAAACAATCATCAGCGGAAAAGTAATTGACCCGAACGGCAGCGCTGTCTCGGAGGCAGTTGTGCTCATTACCAGCACTCTTTCTGCCCTAGTATTCGAAGCCACTACGGACGAACAAGGTGACTTCCTAGTAGTACTTGATGGACTCGTGGCCAATGAAGACGAAGTCGACTTCCTGGTCTCGAGTGAGTCACAGGGTGTTGCAAACGCGATGGCCAGTATTACAGTCAATGAAGCTGCGTCAGCAGTTGACGTGCTAATTCAAATCATCAACGCAGCTGAAAGCACGATTGTGATTGAACAGGTCATCGTCACACCTGTTGACCCGCCTGCGCCGTCTTCAAGCAGTTCATCCTCCAGCTCTTCTTCGAGCAGCAGCTCTTCCTCGAGTACATCGACGAGCACCTCAAGCGGAGGAACTAGCTCAAGTAGCAGCTCTTCTTCGAGCGGCGGCCCGGTTTCCGGAAGCAGCTCTTCAAGTTCTTCATCTTCCAGCTCAAGCTCTTCCAGCACCTCAACTAGTTCTGGCAACCAAGGCGGAGGAGTCGGAGGCAGCAGTTCAAGCTCTTCAACAAGTGGGGGTGGAGTCGGAAGCTCCTCCAGCTCTAGCGGAGGCTTGCCAGGCGGATCGTCGAGTTCTTCCAGCTCTTCGAGTTCATCATCTTCGAGCGGAGGAAGCGTCGGCTCCTCTTCTTCGTCGAGCGGCGGTCTCCCTGGTGGAGGCAGCTCAAGCAGCGGCGGCTGCGTACCTCCGGGATGCTGAGGTATTATGGCAAAAGACTACCACAGCACATTAATTAATTGCCTTCAGCTCATTCTGAAGCCTGTCGCGCGCTTCTGCGTAAAGCACTCGCTTGGTTTGAAAGATATCGTAGAAATGACCAAAGTTGTTTTAATCGAAGCCGCTGCTGAAGAAATGGAGCGCAGCGGCGAGAAGATTAACATGAGCAGACTCGCCTCGATTACGGGAGTGCATCGCAAAGACTGCGTGCGTATCCACCGCGAAGGCAACGTCGCTACCGACACAAATCGCTTTGCTAGCCGTGTGATTGGAATCTGGCGCGACAGCAAACGTTATCAGACCTCAAGCGGCCGGCCAAAAATTATCACCTATAAAGGGGAAGACAGCGAGTTAGCTGAAATTGTGCGCTCGCTGAGCACTGATCTTCGCTCAGGCGCTGTGCTGTTTGACCTTGAGCGCTTGGGGGCCGTAGAGCGAACAGCAACGGGTCTGAAACTGCAAGCCGGTGCTTACGTCCCGAAAGGCAATCCAACCGAGGGTTTCAGGTTACTCGCCGAAGATACGTCAGATCTGATGCAGGCAATCAGCGAAAACATCTACTGTGCAGACGATGAATTGCCGAATTATCATGCCAAATCTGAATACGATAACGTCAGTCCGGATGATGTGCCAAAAATTCGCAAGTGGCTGTTTAAGCAGTGCTCTGATTTCCAAACCAAAGTGGAAAAACACATTTCGAAATACGATTTAGACATTAACCCCAAACGGGGAAAGAAAGGCGGAGCAAGAATTGCGGTCGGTCTATTTTCCAAAACCCCGCCCAGCTAGTAGCGCCGACGCAGGGCCAAGCGCTATGCCGGAACCATTTTTACCTTAGTCGTCGGTGTGAAGCTGTAGTGGGCCAGCATCGATTCGATCTCTTTCCTGGAGACGCTTTGCAGACGTTTTAGTTCGGATTCGATTGAATGATATTGCTGGCGATAGGTCCAGTCGACGCCAATCGCCATCAGTCGGCGCATGGAGCTCTCGCCCTGAAGCACCAGACGTGTGGCGATTTTCGTTTTCGCACGCTCGAGATCGTCATCTGAGAACTCCATCGGAGTGCGCATGATTTTTTGGAGAATTTCGCCTACATCATCGAGCGCTTCGGGCCGAGCACTAACGAACGAGTAGACCATGCCTACCCCGTCCATATCTTCAGAATCGACTGCCGCACCTTCGGCGAGGCCTTTATCTACAAGTTCCCAGTAAGTTCTCGAGCCGGTCGAATCACCTAAAATGCACGCCAGAACATACGCGGCATAGCGCATGTCATCTCCTGCTGCTGGCCCTTCCCCCATCAAACACATGTGGGACATTTGGAGGTTCTCTTTCGTAAGAATCTTTTCCCTGGCAGTTGGCATGTGAGGCTTAACTTCTCGATCGGCATCGTGCCTATCCCAGTGACCGCAGTGGATGTCTGACAGCTCACACACCCGTTCCCAGTCGAACTGTCCGCTAACGGAGAGCGTGATGTTTTCTGGAGAATAGCGTGAGTCGAAATACCTGCGCATCTGACCAACCGATATTCCACCAACCGTTTCAGTAGTGCCGAGCACAGAGTTGCCGGCTGGGTGATTGTAGAAATACTCTCGCATTGCAGCTTCGTAGAGCTTGAATGTTGGACGGTCCTCGTAAAGTGCAATCTCTTCAAGAATGACCTTCTTCTCTGTGTTGAATTCGTTCTCGTCCAGAGCGGGGCGCAGCATGTCGCTCAGAATCTCGAAGGCTGTGTCGAAATACTCCGGCAGGACGTAGACATAGTAGACGGTATTTTCTTCGTTGGTGTAGGCGTTGGACTGAGCACCGATCGCCGCAAGCTGGTACGTGATATCTAGTGCAGAGCGCTTCGCGGTGCCCTTAAACATCATGTGTTCAAGAAAATGGGACACACCGGCGATTTCCGGGGTCTCGTCGCGAGAGCCGGTTTTGACGAAGAAGCCTATCGCCGCGCACTGCGATGCCTTGTGATGTTCGCCGATTACGGTCAGGCCATTTTCAAGCTTGGTTTCATGAAAGCTCAAGATGGAATCTCCAGGCTCTGCGGTCCAATAGTTGCCAGGGTAGCGGCCGAGGCAGGAAAACGTTCGCAGACCCGCTGGATATCGGCTGGCTGCACTGCATCGATGCCGGCTTTAATTTCTTCAATGTCTCGGATTCTGCCCAGCGACCACCAGTCGTTTACGAGCTGAGAGGCTCTGGAAATTGACGACTCCGACTGCATTACTAGGCGGGATTTTATATCGGCCTTTGCGCGAAGGAGCTCTTCCTCCTCGATGCCGTTTGGCAGTCCGCGAAGCTGTTCCATTACAACAGAGAGGGTTTCCTTACCGTTGTCTGGGGTTGTGCCAGCGTAGCAAAATACTGCAGCTCTGCCTTTTGAGGCACTATGTGAAGCTCTAACGCTGTAAACCAGTCCGCGCTTTTCTCGCACTTCGATAAACAGCCTTCCAGCCATCCCGGCCGACAGAATTCCAACTCCGACTCGTGCGGCGTAATAGTCTGGATCGTCAATTTGGGCGCTGGGATAAGCTAGCGCAATTTGAAGCTGGGCGGTGTCACGGTGAGTGTGGTGGACGGAGGGCTTGGTCGGTAGTGCGCCAAGCGGGGGCTTCTCGCTCGTACCGTTCCAAGCACCGAATTTATTGCCGATGACTTGTACTGCTTCGTCAAAATCGAAATTACCCGCAACGCCGATAACGCAGCGATTCGGCTTAAAGCAATTTGAGTAATAGTCTCGAAGCGACTTCGCACTAACGGCCTGGACCCCTTCGACTGTGCCCATTTGAGGTCTGCCGTAAGGTTCGGGATAAAAAGCTTTCGTTAAATTGACCATTACTTTGCTCGAGGGTTCATCCTCGAGTGATTCGAGCTCTTGCAGCGCTAGCTGACGGACGTTTTCGAGCTCTGCTGAATCAAGTGTCGGGGAAAGCAAAACTGTCGAGTAGCGATCGAGAATCGGCGAAAGGTTTGTTCCTAGTCCGGCACAGGAGAATACTGAAACTTCGATTCCGGCGGTGTGATTGCGCTGGGCACCGAGGGACTCGAACTCTGCGCTTAACTCGCGGCTGTTCCAAGAGCCTGCACCACGGTTGAACATTTCTGAGAGAATAGATGCTGCACCGATTTGGTCTGAGGGGTCTGTGGCGGCGCCTATTCCCACAAGCATTGCAAATGCGGCTGAGGACATATGCGGGCGGTTTTCGCCGACCAGCGTGATGTCGTTGTCAAATGTGTGGACTCGTATATCTGAACTCATTCCCGATTGCATCCAAATCTTCACGCCGTCACAATAGTTTAACTTCACCAGGGCGCTAAGGCCAGAGCACCTGCTAGGAATCTAGAATATTCACTCGCTGAGCGCACTCTGTATTTCGCTCCAGTGGCTGGTATTGCTATATTATCTGCAAATAATAACGAGGGTTTCAGCATGCCTCTTTGCTTCCAATGCGGCGGTTCTCTGGATAATATCATTGCGCCGGTAGCGCGCTCCGAAACCTGTCCACACTGCGGCAGCGATGTCAGAGTCTGTAAAAACTGCCGACATTACGACGAAAAAGCTTACAACGAGTGCAGCGAACCACAGGCCGAGCGAGTGCTGGAGAAAAATCGCTCAAACTTTTGCGACTACTTCTCGTTCACTGGCGGCTCCGCAGCCGCAGGTGGAACGAGCAAAGAAGACGTAATGAAACAACTCGACGATTTATTTAAAAAATAGGACAGCCCGATATGGCCACTGCCGTTTATGAAGACAACTGGTTTAAGCGAATGCTGGCAATGGTCGGCTCCAAGGTGGACGTGCAGACCACCGGCGGCGAGAAACTGTCCGGAAGTGTCAGAACTGCTTCCTTCGACTGTTTTCTGCTCAATACCGACTCAGGTGTTAAAGTGGTCAGATACCGGGATGTAATGGCGCTGTCGCTTTCCCGCTGACTTTAAAACTTATCTAGACTTGGCAGTCCGGACAGTAAAAGGTGCTGCGCTGCCCCTGCACTAGGCGAGTGATCTCCGCGCCGCAGTCTGAACATCCGCAACCCGCCCTGCCGTAAACTTTTAGATAGTTCTGGTATTCACCAAGCGAGCCTTCGCTCGACTGAAAATCGGAGAACGTTGTTCCGCAGTGTTTAATTGCGCTGCGCAGAATCTTTTTTATTGCACGATGCAGGCGTTTAATCTCGTCGGACGTAAGACTGTTCACTGGCCGCTCGGGGTGCACCCCTGCATCAAATAAAATCTCAGATGCATAGATATTGCCTAAACCGGTAATCTTGTCCTGTCTCAGCAGCCAAAGTTTGATGTTCTGGGAGGAGTCTGCGAGTAATTCGCGAAAAACCGCCAGCGTAAAGGCTGCTGTGCTGGGATCAGCTCCGGGAATATCCAAGTCACTCTCGTCTGCCGCAATTTTTATCGTACCGAAGCGACGTGGATCGACAAATAACAACGAGCCCGTATCAAAATAAAATCGGGCGCGGCAGTGCTTCCTCCCAACCCCTTTGACTGCATTTACGTAGCCGTCAAACGTATGAACTATATCGGCGCCCTTCTCGATCCAGAACAACCTACCGGTCATGCGCAGATGAATCTGCAGCAGCGGCATTGAACCGCCGGCATCAAACTCCAGCGCAACGGTTTTACCCGCACGGTAGACTCGCCGCAGAGCTGCTCCGTTAAGAACCTTTCTCCCGGGAAGCGCAATTTTTTTATCGTTGATTACAATTCGCTCGAGCACCGCACCGGCAGCAACCTCATTGAGGCGTCGGGCTACGGTTTCGACTTCAGGAAGTTCCGGCATTCCGCCCTAGCTAAGCAATAGCAGCAAAGCTTTCGTCCGCTGCAGCAATCGTACGATCGATTTGCTCATTAGTATGCGCCGTCGACAAAAAGCCTGCTTCAAACGGCGACGGGGCGAGATAAATCCCGCGGTTGAGCATCTCGTGAAAGAAGTTTACGAAAAGCTTAGCATCGGCTGACTTCGCATCGGCGTAGTTTTCCACTACTTTGTCGGTAAAAAAGAACCCGAGCATTGAGCCAATGCAGCTCGCACGAAACGCAACTGAGTGCTTATCTGCTGCCTGCTGCATTCCGCTGCACCAGCGCTTGGCCAGTTCTTCTAGCGCAGGATAAGGGTCGAGACGCTTAATTTCACTAAGCGCTGCCATTCCGGCGGCAACTCCCAGAGGATTTCCAGACAATGTGCCGGCCTGATAAACCGGGCCGCTTGGTGCAAGCTGAGACATCAACTCTTTGCGGCCCCCAAACGCTCCGACAGGCAAACCACCGCCGATCACTTTACCCAGCGTTACCATGTCCGGCGCGACTTCAAATCGCTGTCCGGCTCCGCCGAGGCTTACACGAAATCCGCTCATTACTTCGTCAAAAATCAGCACGATGCCAAAGCGGTCACAAATTTGCCGCAAGCCTTGGAGGTAACCGGGTTTCGGAAGGACAAGGCCCATATTGCCGGGAACTGGTTCGACGATTAAGGCGGCGACTTTGTCCTCGCCGGCGTTTTGCACCGCCTGCTCTACTGCTGACAAGTCATTGAACGGGACGCTCAAGGTAAGTTGTGCCGCGGCCTCTGGCACTCCTGGGGTTCCGGGCAGTCCAAACGTTGCAACTCCGCTGCCGGCTGAGACTAAAAAGGAATCACTGTGACCGTGGTAGCAGCCATCGCATTTGATTACGTAGTCCCTTCCAGTAACACCGCGGGCAAGGCGCAGTGCACTCATCGTCGCCTCGGTGCCGGAGTTCACCAAGCGGACCATCTCCAACGCAGGCACTAGCTCTACCAGCATTTCTGCAAAATCGACTTCTGCCTTTGTGGGTGCACCGAAGCTGGTTCCGTTCTTTAGGGCTGCGGAGATTGCCTGAGTAATCGGCTCGGCACTGTGACCTAGAATCATAGGTCCCCATGAACCGACGTAGTCTAAATATATATTGCCGTCGATGTCGGTGACTTCAGCACCGCAGGCGCTGCTAATAAACGGCGGCACCGCTTCCTCTCCGCTGAGGGAGACGTTTTTGAATGCTCTTACGGGACTGTTTACGCCACCGGGAATGACTTGCCGGGCTCTATCCCAGCACTGTCTGGACTTATCAAACTGCAAGCCCATTTTGGTGACCTAAGCTGCGGATACTTCGGCCAAAGCCTCGGCGCTCGCAACAATCAGGCGCTGACAGCCGGGACATTGAATCAGCAAGTTTCCGGCGAGGACTTGGTTGTAAGTCTGCGGGGGCAGCGAACGGTAGCAGCTGCGGCAAGAGCCTTTGCTCGCAAACGCTACTGCGTCACCGGGATAACGACCCGCTACGCGGTTGTATAGGCGCTGCAGTCTGTCGTCCAAGCCGTCGAGGATTTTGTCTCGCTCCTTTGTGTCGGCAGCAAGAGTGGCCGTAACTTCTTCCAGATCATCTTTCGTGTCTTCGACGTGCGATTGCAGACGCTGTTCGATTTCTGAAACTGTGTCGCGGAGACTGGCCAACCTCTCTTCGAGTTCATCGGCTTCTTCAATCGCCTTCATCGCGCGCTCTTCCATCGCTTGGATGGTTTTTGTTGCTGTGTCGAGTTCGCGCTCCATCAGCTTCGCGCCTTTGGCGCCGCCGACCGTGGTTAACTGCTTGCGGCGCTGAACCATGGCGATTTGTTCGTCTTTTAAGCGCTGCTCTTCAAGCACCTGATGCAGGTTGCCTTCTTTGGCGGCGGACTCGGCTTCGTTAAGACGGGCCTGCTGAAGCTCAAGCTGCGTCCGATATTCGGAGCTGGCGCGGTCGATTTCTTGTTTGCGCTTGTTGGCGACAAATATCTTAGCGTCGATGTCGCACAATTCTCGGAGTAGTTGGTTTACGTCTGAACTCGATTTTTTAGCCACGGTACGCCTTTAGTTGATGTGAATAAAATAACTACGCAAAAATCATCGCCAACTGAGTGGCCCCACTAGGACTTGAACCTAGGACCATCCGGTTATGAGCCGGGTGCTCTAACCAACTGAGCTATGGGGCCAGAGGGGCTGAAATTACCCGCAGGGACTGAGCCAGTCAACTGACCAAGTCCCTCAGTTTTGCTCCACAAAGGACTTCAACTTCTTCGAACGACTGGGATGCCGCAGCTTTCGCAGCGCCTTCGCCTCGATTTGGCGGATTCGCTCCCGGGTAACATCGAAGTTCTGACCAACTTCCTCAAGTGTATGGTCGCTCTTTTCCCCGATTCCGAAGCGCATTCTCAGCACCTTTTCCTCACGTGGGGTCAGAGTCGCGAGCACTCTTCTTGTTTGCTCTTGTAAATTTATGTTCACGACCGCATCGGACGGAGACACAACTCGCTTGTCTTCAATGAAGTCTCCGAGGTGGCTGTCGGCGTCCTCACCGATTGGCGTCTCGAGCGAAATCGGCTCTTTGGCAATCTTAAGTACCTTGCGGACTTTCTCAACGGAAATATCCATGCGTTTGGCGATTTCTTCCGGTGTCGGTTCACGTCCCAGGTCCTGCACCAAATAGCGCGAGGTGCGGACGAGCTTATTGATCGTTTCGATCATGTGAACCGGGATACGGATTGTTCGGGCTTGGTCGGCGATCGCTCGGGTGATGGCCTGTCTGATCCACCAAGTTGCGTAAGTCGAGAACTTGTAACCGCGTTGATATTCGAACTTGTCGACGGCCTTCATCAAACCGATGTTCCCTTCCTGAATCAGGTCGAGGAACTGCAGACCGCGGTTGGTGTATTTCTTCGCGAGCGATACGACCAAACGCAGGTTAGCTTCGACTAGTTCGCGTTTCGCGTTGTTTACCTTTTGTTCTCCGGCGATGATCGACTGCACAGTGCGCCGCAGCTCTTCTGCGGTTACCAGAACGCTGTCTTCAATTGCGTTGATTGTTTGACGAGCATCGATCACGATCTGCTCTAGATCGCGCAGTTCGTTTGCGCGCAGTTTTAGTCTGCGGCAGACACGTTTGAACGCGACCTGATCTCCACCAGCAATCTCGTCAACAGCATCGTAAAGTTCCTCGACGGAGCGGCCTGTTTCCTGGCAGGCACGGCGCAGCATTCGTTCCCCGCGGGACAGCTCGCGCATCTGATCCTTCATGCGCTCGATTATGTGCAGTTCGTGCTTAGGGGCGAGCTGAAGCTCGGCGATCTTTTCAGCAGAGCGATCGCGCTGCCGATCGTATTTCCTTAGCGTATCTTTGCCTTCTTTAGACTCAGGCTTGCACTTGCGCAGCTTAACGAACAAATCTTCGACGTTTTTGCGCTGCTTTTTAATTCCTGTGACTTTTTTATAGAACTTTTTCTTGATTTCCTCTTCGTCGGCGGCGGCTTTAGAAACAGCATCCTCGTCGGAGGAGCCTTCCCCCTCTTCGGTTTCCTCCTCCTCTTCCTCCTCCTCTTCGTTCGAGGTTTCTTCTTCCTCGAAGAGATCGCGCACGCGCTGAGTGCCGGCCTTAAGGCCGTCTTGAAGATCGATAATATATTGGAGTGCTATCGGTGAGCGGCGAACTTCGCTTTGAACTTCGATCTCGCCTTCTTCGATGCGTTTGGCGATAACTACTTCACCTTCGCGAGTAAGCAGGCTGACTCCGCCCATTTCGCGCAGATACATACGGACAGGATCGTTCGTCTTGCCCACTCCAGCCGCAGCCGCAGCCGCAGCCGCAGCAGAGGCGCCGGGTGAATCGTCGGACGGATCCTGGACTCGCAGACGGGAACGATTAGATGGACCTTCGTCCTCATCCACAATTTCAATTTCTTCGTCGTCGTCGGAAATTATCGACAGCAAACCTTCGACATCTTCAGAATCACTATCGTCGTCTTCAGGCATCTCGCCATCCACGCCGGATTCTTTCTTTCCGGTAGAACGGCTCTGAATGCCGTTCTGATCTCGACCCGAGCTTCGCGACTTACTCGATCGTTTTCTCGCCATATTCTTACGAATTACTCCTGTCAGCGATACGCAGGCACTCGACCTGATTCTTCGGTGCTGAAATGAAGAACCAGCTATCATAGCGCCAAAAACTGAGTAACACTAATATGTAACAGTCAATTACGCAAAGTATTGAGCAATTAATTCTAACTAATTGATTTCAATATAAATAACTACGGGAATTACTTTTTCCCGCCTGTTTGCCGACCCATCATCGAAATTGCTCGCTTACGATCGAGCTTTTCCTGAACCAGCCGCTGCAACATATCCTCGTCGGAAGCCTGCGCCTCCTCATCCCTAAGTCGCAGCAAATCATCTTTCAGCCCTGAGCGCGCAGAGTCGCTGGCAACGCTTTCTAGTAAACGCTCTACCTGAACGCCGCCCACATACCTAGCTCGCGCCACGTGCACCTTGTATTGCTTGGCGTCGAACTCACGACTTACAAGCAATCCCTCAAGCTCTTCCCAGGAACTCTCCTCGGAAAGTTCCGTCTCACTAAGAACTCGCAGCAGCTCGAGCACGTTTGTTGGGACAGAAATATCGCTTGAACTCAGAAGCTTAAGCAACCTATCCGCAAGTTGAGGCTTGGCTAGCCCAACTACCAGCAAATCTCTCCACCAAGGGGTCTGCTCAGTAACTTTCCGCCCTTGGGAAGTCGATTCTCTAGGCGCCGACTCCTGAGTAAACTGTTCGTTCGCCTCCTGAACCCACTCTGGCGGCTCGGGAAGCGGAGCCTCCTCATAGGAAGACCAATTTGGCTCAGCCGACTGCTCAGAATACGGAGCAGCATCGTATTTTGGGCCCGGCTTGCCGGATGCTTTTGCGCCAACCAATTCTTCGAGCGCTGCAAAACTGATTCCAATCCGCTCGGCTCCGCTGCGAATCAGCGCCTCCCGCTCCACACTATTAGTTACACGAGAAGCCAGTGTGGCAAAGCTTTCGCCGACCTTACCCCTAACCACAGCACTTGCGCTCTCGCGATCCGCGCCGAGTTTTTCAAACTGAAAGGCAATGAAAACTTCGGATAATTTCCGCTCACGTTCAGCGAAGTGGGTTTGCAGCGCGGTGTGGTCTAGAGCCCGGCAGATTGAGTCGGGATCTTCGCCTTCCTCAAGCATGACTACCGACACGTCAATTCCGCTGTTGATGAATAAATCTACGCAGCTCGCAGCAGCCTTGCGCCCCGCACTGTCGCCGTCGAAGATGATCGTTGCACGGTCGACGAAGCGCTTCAGTATGGCGACATGATCCGAAGCGATAGCCGTACCGCAGCTAGCCACCGTATTTTCGAAGCCGCGGTGGAACATTGAAATGACGTCAAAGTAACCTTCTACCAGGTAGACGTGGCGCTCACGTCTAATTGCAGGCAGCGCTTGGCTCAGGCCGTACAGCGTTTTGCGTTTTAGGTAGATCGGGGTCTCTGGGGAGTTGATATATTTCGGAACCTTGTCGGCCCCGGTCATGTCTCTTCCGCCAAATGCCACCGGCGCACCGTCACTGCGCGAGATAGTAAATATCAAGCGATCGCGGAAAGTGTCGTAGACGCGGCGTTTGCTTTTATCGTTGGCGGCTTGGTCTTCGCGCTTGAGGCGCACGAGCCCGGCGTCGAGTAGCAGCTCTTCCAGCCTTCCTTCGATTTCTAATGACGGAGAAAGGAGCGCTGATGGGTGCTGCTCAAGTCGCTGCCGAGCGGCTTCCACAATAAAGTCCCAACCAGCTGGGGCGTAGCCCAGCATGAACTTACGGCACATTTCTTCGCTGACTCCGCGCTTCGTCAGATATTGCCGTGCTGCGGCGCCTCG
>JAGRAN010000035.1:0-8326 GCA_020434585.1 Bdellovibrionales bacterium | reverse complement strand
TCACTGCGCTTCCAGGAGCCGCTTTCAGGAATTTTAATTCCGATTCTATTTGCCAGAAAACTTACGGCCTCAGGAAAGCTCAGTCCGCGAGTTTCCATAACGAAATCAAAAACTGACCCGTGCTTTCCACAGCCAAAGCAGTGATAAGTGCCCTCATCTTCCCTCACATTAAAGGACGGGGTCTTTTCCCGGTGAAAGGGACACAATCCCAGGTGATTTTTCCCGGCTGGGCGAAGCTTTACGGATTCAGAGATTACGTCGACAAGACTCGTGCGCTCTCTAACTGCTTCGATAATTTCTGAAGGAATGGCCAATGGACTTTTACCCGGAAAAACAACGAACTAAGATTAGCAAAACGCCTTCATCTGGTCTAATGAGAGAACAAGCTACTGACAATTTAGAGAATTAGCCAAGCGGACATATCAGCATGCAGCTCAGCCAACTCCAGAACGAACTACGCTCTGCCATTCCGACGATTCCGGATTTTCCTAAACCCGGAATATTGTTTTACGACGTCACCGCCGTTATGCGCGATCCTTCGTTGTTTCACCACGTTACAAAGACATTCGCCGAGCGCTTTCGCAGTACTGATTTCGACGCCGTTGTCGGCATTGATGCACGCGGATTCATCTTCGGAGCGGCGCTGGCTTATGAAATGAACAAGCCCTTCGTCCCTGTGCGCAAGCCAGGGAAGCTGCCGCCTGAAGTCGAAAAAATATATTACGTGCTCGAATACGGCGAAGGTGAGCTCGAAATTCGCAAGGACGCAGTCAAGCCGGGCGATAAGGTAATTGTAATCGACGACCTGCTCGCCACAGGCGGAACAGCAAAAGGCACTGTCGAGCTGCTCCAACGCATCGGAGCAGAAGTACTCGAATGTTGTTTTGTCGTGGAGCTGCCCGACTTAAACGGCAGAGCACAGCTGGGCCAAGTCGAGAGTTTTTCCATTATTCAGTACGCGGGAGCCTAAAGCGTGTTTGGACTTGGTTTCACTGAAATACTTTTTATTCTCGTCGTGGCGCTGCTGGTATTCGGCCCGAAGAAGCTGCCTGAAGTATCCAGGTCGCTCGGCCGCGCGCTAGGTGAGCTAAGGCGAACCGCCGATGACTTTCGCCGCGAAATTGCCCTGGGCGACATGGAAGCACAGCGCGAAACAAACAAACCTTCACTCAGAACGGAAAACGCCTCCTCCAAACTCGAAACAGTCACCGAAAGCTGCTCGGGACACGACTGCGAGCATTGCGAGAAACAAGAGAAGGAACAAACTGAACAAACATGAGTAGCGACTCTGATATGCCGCTTACTGGGCACCTGGAGGAGCTGCGCACGCGCCTAGTTCGTGCGTCGATTGCCGTTTTCGTTCTTTCAATCGCGTCCTACATGTTCTCGGAAGCTTTGTTTGCGTTCCTGACTGAGCCGCTGCGTGCGAACTTCGAGAAGCCAATGTTAATAGGGACCGGAGTTGCTGAAGGCTTTATCGTCAAACTCAAGGTGGCGCTTGCCGGCGGATTCGTCTTCGCTGCGCCGTATTGCTTCTATGAACTCTGGAAATTTGTCGCGCCCGGGCTCTACGAAAATGAGCGAAGCTTAGCTCTTCCCTTTGTTGCTGCCTCGTCATTTTTCTTCTTCGTCGGCATCAGCTTTTGCTTCTACGTGGTCCTGCCCTTTGCGTTTCAGTTCTTCGAAGAGCAGTTCATGTCGATTGAGGTTACTCCGACGATTCGCATCGGCGAATACTTAAGCTTTGTCACTAAGCTGCTAATGGTATTTGGCGCGGTATTTGAGCTACCTGTTTTGACGTTTTTCCTCGCCCGCATCGGACTAATCAGCAGCGCATTCTTAATCGAGAAAGCCCGAATAAGTGTCGTATTGATTTTCGTCGTGGCGGCGATCCTAACTCCACCAGACGTCGCAACTCAGGTGCTGCTGGCCGTGCCGCTAATTGTGCTCTATGGGCTTTGCATCCTGATCGCTAAGACGGTCGAAAAACCGCGCGAACCCAGCGCCTAATCCAAATCCTTGTAGACCGGAAAGAAGCGCACACCAAGATCACGCGAACCAACTACCGCAATCGTCGCCTCACCTGCGCTCGGAAGCTCAATTAGAAACGACCCAAGCAGCACTCCGTCAGAACGCAGTACTTCGACTTGCGCTTCGCCAGAGGCGACATCTTTGAAGCCGCCGAAACTTCCGAATTTAAGGTCAGGAAAAGTAACGCTGCCGACTGACACAGAGATGCCGTTTTCGATGTAGCCGTTAAAAACGTTAACCAATGACATTCCGGGCTCAGGACGCACCGTTGTATCTTCAACAAGCGCTACTCGCAGACCGGAGCCTTCTAGTTCGCCGTAAAGGGCGACGGTGTATTCCGTCTGGTCTGCGAACTGACCGGCAAAGGATTTAACTACTGAACCGGGAGTGTTCGCGCGCTCTACTCGCAAATCAAGAGACCCGGAGGGAATTGAGGAATAAAAACGCGGCTGCGCATACCGGGCGGTTTGAACAACTTGTCGTTCTTCGCCTTCACCGACAACGACGGACACGGGTGTCGCATCGATTCCTGCGTGAATAACGCGGATAGCTGTGCTCTTCGAGCGCACAAGGGATTGGCCGTCTCCGCCGCCTCCTCCACCGCCGCCGCCACCGCAAGCTGAGGCCAAAACACAAAGCGCCAAGGCTGCCAATCGTACGATTTTCATAATTCCGCATCCACTATTTTCGCTGAACCTCCGGGAGCTTAGTGAATGATTCCTAGCAGCGCAAGTTCGGGAGCTACGAAAGAATTGCGGGATGTTAGCTGTCCGCGGTTACATTTTCGGAGCCGGTATCTGACGGTAAGTGACTGTTATTACTACAATCACCTGCGATCTGCCCCAGGCACAGCTTTTGCTATTTCTCCTTGAGGCTTTATTGGGTGCACCAAAAACAATGGGGACGAGACGGTGTCAGAAGTATCCAGCAGACCAGCTAAAATCTTAATTGCGGACGACTGCGAGCATAGCCGCAATTTAATTGAACTGGCCTTGATTGAAGAAGGCTACGACTTAAGGATTTGCGAAGACGGCGATCAGGCACTCAGTGCTTTCAGTGAATTCCAGCCGGACATGCTAATCCTCGACGTTCAAATGCCGGGTGCAAGCGGTATCGAAGTTTGCCGCTGGGTTAAATCGCACGCAACGTCCTTCACTCCGACGATGCTGCTGACATCTCAGGCCGAGTTAATCGATAAGGTTAACGGACTAGACTGCGGAGCGGATGAATATGTCACCAAGCCATTTGCCCTGCCCGAGCTGGCGGCGAGAACCAGAGCGCTGCTGCGAATAAAAGATCTGACTAACCGACTTCAAGAAACTCAATCGCTGCTGGCACACAAAGAGCGCGAACTAGTTGCTTCACAAGTTGCGGGAGCTGCAGCGCACGAACTTGGGCAGCCGCTGACTGCTATGCTGCTTAACTGCCAGCTACTAGCCAAACTGTCCGAGCGCAGTGAAATCGAGTCGAAGCCAGAGCTAATCGACGTGCTCACTCGTATCGAAAAACAGTGCAAAATTATGGATCATATTCTCAAAGCGCTTAACGAAGTCGATTCGTACCGCACGCGCTCGTACGTCGGGCAGCTGGAGATCGTCGATCTTTCACTCGGCGGCGATTCATAGTTGTTCAGATTCGTTTTTTCTCCTTGCCAGAAAATTTGATAAGCGCTAAGTTGACGAAAGTGGTCAGGAACTAACGTTTTGTTTGCACTAGGCTGAACAATGACAAAATCGGAACTTGTAGCCGAAGTTGCTCAACGAGCTGGAATAACCCCGAAAGAAAGCGAACGAATCATTCGCACCATGCTGACAACAATGCAGGAGCATTTAGCCAGAGGTGAGAAGATCACTTTGTCCGGATTCGGAACATTCGAACGTCGCCGCAGAAAGGCGACCGTTGCCCGCAACCCGAAAACCGGCGAACCAATGCCAATCGCAGAACAAAACGTCGCAACTTTCAGAGCCGGCACAGCGCTGAAGGAAGCAGTTAAGTCCTCCGACGAGTATCCGAATTAATCCCGGCCCGTGGCCTATTCCTGCTTTTCCTGCTAAACATTTAACCAGCAGGTTGCCGAGCTGCGCCTGCTAGTTGGCCTCCTAACCTAATTTTGGTTGTAATCTTAAATGAATATAACGTCCGGCGAATTAGCAGCGGTCCTGGGAGCGGAACTTCACGGAGACAAAACCGTCAAGCTCTCCAACATCAAGCCCCTCGAGTCAGCTAAAGCAACTGATATCTCCTTTTTAACTGCCCCGCGCGAACGCGATAAATGGGGAGCCCTGCTCGAACTTGCTAAGCAGTCTAAGGCCGGAGCCCTTCTGGTCCCGGAATTTCAGTCTGAAATCGATAATATTCAAATCGTAACCCCCGACCCGATGAAGGCGATCATCATGCTCGCCTCGAAGTTCTATCAGGCCCCGCGAGACTTCCAGGGCGTTGACGAACGAGCCATCGTCCACCCCAGCGCCGAAATCGGCCAGAACGTCTCGATTGGACCGGGTGCAGTTATCGGTGCAAACTCAAAAATAGGCGACAACACAGTTATTCATCCGAATGTTGTCCTCTATCCAAACGTCTCAATTGGGAAAGCTTGTTTGGTCCACGCGGGAGCTGTACTGCGCGAGTTCGTGACTTTGGGAGACGACTGTTTGATTCAGCCCAATGCAGTAGTTGGTTCTGACGGATTTGGCTACGTGCCGGATCCCCAGCTCGGCCACCGCAGAATTCCGCATATTGGCACTGTCGAGCTGTCTGACGGTGTAGACATCGGAGCCAACTCCGCAATCGACCGCGGCACCCTCGGCAAAACCGTGCTCGGTCGCAGCGTCAAAGTCGACAACCTGGTTCAAATCGGCCACAACGTTAAAATTGGCGAAAAGTCACTAGTTTGCGGCCACGTCGGCATCGCCGGCAGCGCCTCTATCGGCAAAAACGTCGTCATCGGCGGAAAATCAGGCGTTGGCGACCACTCGGTGCTGGAAGACGGCCTAAGAGTAGCTGGAAATTCCGGTGTTCAGGGCCACTATACCGGCAATCAAGACGTCGCCGGCGAAAGAGCCTTTCCAGCAAAAGACTGGCTGCGAAGCGTTATGGCATTTCGCAAACTGCCTGAGCTGTTTAAACGAGTTCGTGTAATTGAAAAACACTTAGAGTCGACAAAAGATTAATGCCTGTTAAGCAGTATTCCAGAAAATTAGTCTACTTAGCCTCCGCTGCAGCTTTAGGAGTTGTGAGCATCGGCTGCTCCTCAAAAGAAGAACCAAAGCCGCACCACATTGTGGAGGTCGCTTCAGTTCCTGAACTCCAGCTGCTCAC
Organism: Bdellovibrionales bacterium; assembly: GCA_020434585.1. Taxonomy (GTDB): domain Bacteria; phylum Bdellovibrionota_C; class UBA2361; order SZUA-149; family JAGRAN01; genus JAGRAN01. Next base: position 2,977 of record JAGRAN010000035.1, on the reverse strand, counting down.
CAAAGCAGTCGAAGCTTACGACAGAGGACTTTACAGTATATCCGGCGAAACCTGGCGCGAACTGCGAGACAGCTACCCGACAGGCTACTACGGCACCTTGGCCGAACTTAAAGTTGCCGACTGCTTCTTCTACAGTAAAAATTTTAGCGAAGCCCTCGTCGCATACGAGGAGTACTCACGCCTGCATCAAGGCAGCAGCTCCCTGCCCTACGTGTACTACCAAATGGCGAATTCACTGTGGATGCAGTACAAAGACGCACTCCACGACCAAGGCCCCCTGCTTGCTGCAGTTGACGAGTTTAAGGCGCTAATTAAGAAGTTTCCTGAGAGCGAATACGCCGAGCGCGCAAGAACCAGACTTGCTGAAGCGGAGAATGAAATCGCCCGCCACGAAGCCCTCGTCGCAGAGTTTTACTTAAAAGTTGGCGAATACGATTCTGCCCTTTCCCGGCTGATTACGATCGAAGAAAAGTATCCGCTAAGCGACAGCGCCAAAGAAACGCGAGAGAAATTTGCAGAATTCTTTGAAGGCGACAACGACCATATCCCTAGACGCGTTCGCCGCGAATACCGCAGGCTTCCGCTGACAGTCGCAACAACTGAATCACCGATTCCAGATGCTCCGCGCGTTCTGCTCGCGAACTTGCCGGAGCCCAGTGCCAGAGCACGCCTGAAAAGCGCTTCGGAACTTTCTTCCGCCCAAGACACTCCAGAGCTTGCTGAGGAACAAGAGGCCCCCGGACTAATTCGCGAGGGCGCTTGTGAAGAAATCGGCGATAGTCTGGCTTTCTCGATTGCAGTCCGTGGTCCGCTGTCCGCCGGCAAAGTCGAACGCACCGGCGACACGCTTTCGGCGAAAGCAATTTCCGCAAACGGCGCGGAAAATGTTCGCCTGCAAAAGACTGTCAGCTGCAGTGTCGGAAATGTTGAGTTCAGCGCTGTAGAGTTTTTGAACGGCGGCCAAGCAGAGATCGAAATTCGCGCCGAAGGTGCCGGAACTCGCGACGCATCATTAATTTCCCTCGACCGACCAAACCGCTTGGTCATGCTTCTTGCGCGTTAAACAAAAACCGCATCGCTTATCGCCTTCATCAACTGGTTTTTTCATAGTTATTGTACCGGTTATGTATGCACAGCATCTAGACCATAAATTTTTCCTAAATAATATCCAACACTTAGAAATAAATGACCTATGAGCCTTGATTTTTCTTGATTATGCTAGTTAAATCATCGCTAGTTGAGCATGAGAGAGTGAAAATCATTGCTAAGCGCAAGATTTTCTTGGCGTTTTTGGTAACTCAGAGGATGGATTAGCTACTATGGCAGTTAAGCTTTCTAGAGAAGAGCAATACGGGATTATGGCTCTCGTTGACCTCGCCTATAACTTGAACGGGGGACCTGCCCAAGTTCGGCAGATTGCAAAAAGACAGAGAATTCCTCAGCGATTTCTCGAGCAGATTTTTGCGAAGCTTCGTCAGGCGAACGTAGTAATTGGCAAGCGCGGACCTCGCGGTGGATATTCACTCGCGAAGGACCCATCGGACATTCGTCTCGAAGAAGTAATGCGAGCTCTTCGCCCGCGTCTTCAAGAAGACAACCGCACCGATGCTCCGGCGCTGGCAGAACTTATCGACACAGTTTGGTCGGAAATTGAAGGCTCCTTTCATTCGACGCTTCGCGGCGTTTCACTGGCAAATCTTTGCCAGCGTGCGAAAGAGCTCGGCATTTCTGATGCAGACACAGCTGACAGCCTCACCGCTGCTGCTTCTGCTGCATCTTCAGGCCTATCTGCTGCTGGTACTTCCGCAAGCAACCTATAAGCCTGAGTAATTGTCGGCCGAAGTTAGGCTGTCGTTATCAAGAGCGCATTCTGTCGGTGCCCGCACGATGCAGGCGCCGACGGAGTATTATAAAAGCTCAGTTCCAAGTGGCCATGTGCTTCGGAACTGAGCTTTTTTCTTTGTATGCCTAAGCTAGTTTCAATTGTCGGCGTCGGTGGACTCGGCTCCCCTGCTGCACTCTGCATTGCCGCAGCCGGACCCGATATCATCCTTAGACTCATCGACCCCGACGAAGTCGAACGCTCAAACTTAAATCGCCAGATTCTGTTCAGCGCCGATGACCTGGGAAAGCCTAAGGTAGATGCCGCTGCCGCAAAACTCGCACCTGCGGTGTGCGAACAGATTCGCGAACGGCTAAGTCCCGAAAATGCTGCTCGGCTCCTAGCCGGCTCCGATTACGTCATCGACGGCACTGACTCCGTCGCCGCAAAACTGGCGATTAATGACTTTTGTATCGCCGAAGCCATCCCCTTTTCTTACGGCGGGGTTCGCGCCTGGGGCGGTATGTGCCTAGCCGTGAACAATCCCGGAGCAGGAGGCTGCGTGCGCTGCCTCTTCGGCACTTTCACCGATGACGACATCGACCAGCTAGGCGCTGCCTGTCAGGCCCAGGGCATTGTCGGAGCCGCCGCCGGTGTAATCGGCACGCTGCAAGCGCAAGCGACACTTAGTTACTTCGAAAATCCAGAAGCGCTCGCCTCAAGCAGTCTTAAGCGCTTTGAAATTGGCATGTCTCAGGTCGCAGAGAGCACTGTTTTACCGGCTCCGGACTGTCCGCTCTGTTCAGAGCGCGAAGACGCCGTCCTCGACCTAAAGAGCGAAACCTGTCCGATGACCTTTCTTCACACCAAACTCGCCCTAGAGAAAATCCCTCAAGGCGGTAAGCTCCGCGTCCTCTTTGGCAACGAAAAGTCCTGCACTGAAGTAAGCACCTCCTGCACCAAAGAAGGCCACACCGTAACCCCCGCCGCCCACGAACCCCAAACAAACCGCTGGGAAGTAATAATCGAGCGCCGCTAAAATGACTCTCACCCTCTAACAGATCGAAACTTACTCTCGCCAGCTAATTCTCAGCGACTGGTCCGCAGAGACTCAGCAAAAGATCTGCAACACGACGATTTCCGTTCCTAAAGACT
>JAGRAN010000034.1:10294-10978 GCA_020434585.1 Bdellovibrionales bacterium | reverse complement strand
CGCCTGTGGTATCCCGAAGTCTTGGTCAATACTGAATACGGCTTGCTGTTTGCGATTCTCTCCGTTTTTGGCAATGCCGTGCTCTGGCAGCTGAACTTCAAACACGAATCCTCCGCCGCCTCTCCAGTAATCGACTCACAGTGGCGCCTGTTTCGCGCGAAGACCGCCGCCAGCAGCGCAGTCGTGCTGTCACTCGGTGTCGGGACATTCTTTGCTGACTATTCGTTTGCGCAGTACGCAGACCCTTTTGGCGCACTGGTCTTGTCTGCCTTCATCCTTTACTCAGCAATTACGATTGTATCCGACTCGATGAATGACTTGGTCGATCGTTCACTTGAAGAAGCGCTCCAGATGATAATACTCGCTGCCCTCGTAAAGTACGACAACGAGTATATGGGCCTCGAGCGCATCCGCTCACGCCGCTCCGGCAACCGCGTCTACGTAGAGCTGTTTCTAATGTTCGCCGATGACCGCACCATGGCTGACATCAGAGACTCAGCAAAACGCATTCGCGCCGAACTCGAAGCCAATATTCCAGCCAGCGAGGTGATAGTAATCCCTTGTTAGCCAGGCCAGACGGCCTCGACGCCCCATTTAGGTGGATTTTGCTAGAGTTTGTTGACACCATCAGCTATCCGATACAGATTGTTCCCCTCCTGTGCGTCCTTAGCTCAGCTGGATAGA
>JAGRAN010000034.1:0-10266 GCA_020434585.1 Bdellovibrionales bacterium | reverse complement strand
GTTCGAATCCCTCAGGGCGCACCATCTACGTCACGAATTTTGCGCCTAGCGCAAAATTAGCGCCGTGATGGTGCTGATTAATCCCACTGCGTTCGGCTCGCTCATTCGCCGCGAAGGCTCACTATTATATTAGTTTTACTGTTGATTTAGATCTTCGAGCTTAGGCGCTGGAACAGTTATGGATGTCCTAGCGTGTTCTTGCCTTCAAGTGGTGCCCTTCTTCTTAAATGGGGGCCGATAGGCCCCCAAACGATTACCCCTTAGTGGAATATTAACTCAGTTGTTGCTCTGCTTCTCGGGCGCGCTAGCATCTTGGCAGAATAGACTTCCCGAAAATCTTCCGGCTCTTCGCTTCCGAAGTATACTGCCGTGTTTGTGATCCTATCATGTAGAGCACGGCGAGAGCTCGACAAAGCTAAGAAGCAGCCTAGCCATGAAACTGCCGACAGAAGCAGTAAAGCTGTAAACAGTGCAAATGTAACTGTCATACCTGCTGCCACTATCGAGCCAGGAACCTTGATACCGAGCGAGAGGGGAACTATCAGAAGTCCTCCTCCCACTATCATCACAAAAGAGGCACCTAGAAAGGGGAACTTAATCACCAATCGAAACAAAAGTTGTCCGAAAGTTGCTTTCGTACCGTCGGCGCTGCGTATGCTTAGGCCGACTAGTTTCTTACCGGGACTACCCGATAAACACGCCTCGCATAAATAATACAAGCAAAAAAGCGCTAGGTTTACGAGGTTGTAGTTCTTGCTCGCAATGAACTCCTTAGCGTCGTTGCTGCCATCTGATGCAAATAGAATCGCAGTCCCGACCAAAACCGAAAGAATAGTGATGGCGAACCCGTCCACTAAAAATGCGACACATCGCCTAAAAAAACCTGCACGTTCCATTTTCTTACCTCTCTCCCTGAATAAAGCTTCAGCCTAAAGCCCGAGTTACCCCCGGGCCGCTTGAGACTGATGAGCCCTTGCACACCTTTTACTGCGCTCCATGACGCATTAATCTGTATTATAGCACCACAGTGCACATAAATGCAAGATTATCTGTATTAAGTTCTCAATTGTGCTGGCCTGCCAATTGAATAGGGTAATCCCAAACTCTGAGGGTTGATTGTTTTTGCAAGGGACTACAGGGTGTTAGGCAACTTCAACAGTCATGGCTGGAGCGGTCAGCGCACTGGGGGGGTGAAGCTCCTCTACTTTCTATTTAGGCGATTGCGAAGCTCTTCCAGTTGTTCGATTTTTCCCTCAAGGAAGCTGTTTATTGCGGCTAAGAAGAAATCTTCAAGGTCAGAATCGTGCAGGCCAAAATTGCCCACTAGGTTATCGTAAAGGTCTTTTCCCTCAGCGCTCAGTTGGAAGGTAACAGCATTAGAGCAGAAGCGGTCGTCGATGAGATCGCGGATGAGTGCAGATATAGACAGTTTCTTGTCTGCTAGGAGCTGATACTGATCCTCGCGAATAGTAATGTTTAGCCGTCTGTAGGATGCCCGGTCTTTCTGATTGGCTCTCTTTGGCATCTTTCCTCCGAATTGAAGGTGCTGAAAGTTCCTCAAGCGCACTGTAACATACTTGTGTGTTGTAATACTGCAATTATTCGAGCCTCACAGCGGTGTATCTACTTACGATATGCTGCTGTGAGGCTTCGAATTAATCTATACCGAGTTCTCCTACTAACCCGCACTTTGAGCGCGTGGTGCTTCGGGGTAGTCTGGTCCTGGACATACCAGGTAAGGGCGGTATTTTTGGCCATATGCAGTGCCGTTATCTGCGGTAACAGCAAAACATCCAGTTGCAGTATCTATCCTGGTGATTCCTACATACGCGAGGTTACTGGGTTGAACATCGAATCTAGTATTGGCAAAGATGTCGCTCGGTGGGCCGAATGGTTCGAACTTTCCATCGGCGGTCCTAGAAAGAATCCACCTTCCGACCGACTCGCATGACGGTCCTAAGCAGCCGTTTTGCCAGATTCCCCTAACAATCACGATACGTCCTTCAAAAATGCCAGCTTGTTGGTCCCCCAAAAAATAGTCAAAACCCGCGGGCGGATAAAGGTTTTGTTCTGTCCCAGTTGAGATGTCATACAGAAAAGGCGCTTGGTTGTCCTTACATACTAGAACGATTTTGTTTTGCTCCATAGTTAGCGCATTGTGAATATTTGCAAAGCGTAGGCGAATATTAACACTGTCTAAATCCGTGTAACTGTCAGTCTCGACTTCATACATGAACCGATAATTACCGGTAGTAGTGAAAGCCCAGCCGACAACGATTTCTGTGCCGAGCGCAGAATCACTAAAGACTTCAGTTGCCCACGAATAGGCTATCGAGCTGTCATGACCCACAATGATACTATGAAGGTTGATTGATGGTCCAAGCGGGTACCATAACCAAGCCTGACGAGTTGAACCGGAGCCGGTGTGGCCGGCCACAACCCCGAGCTTAGTCATGGCACGTTTCTTTCCAGTCGGACTGAGCTGATGCTCGCTACCGTCACTCTTCATAACTTTCATTTGACCCGACTGCACATCTTCAATAAGCGCCAGGGAATAACCGGCTGGCAAAACATCGGATAGCCTCCAAGTCCAATCAAGACTGCCCTGATATATTTTAAGTGTGCCGTCTTGAAAAAGAATTCCGGCTTTCATTACAGGATTAATGAACGCTGCTACTGCTAAATCAAGCGACGAATTTAAGTCCTGGGAGACATAGCTGGCATTTGTCGGCAATGCCAATTCAGTTCCAACGAACTCTTGAGCAGTTGCTTCAGCAGGGAGCAGCGAGAGCGTTCCCAGCGCTACAATCACTAAACCCAAGATGCCAGCCTTTGCAGGACTAGCTTTTCTAACACCTGTAGGGACCACAGGTACCGCATTCCGATTCATATCGATTCCTCCTTTTTCTTATTCTTCCGTGCTTATAAGCGATGCATGCAAAATTTCACTTTATGCGTATGATGGGTCTGCAAAATGCATACCAGCGCATAAGTACGTTATATGCACAAATGTTACTCAAGAATGCGTGACGTCAAATATCGCAGAGCTCGTTGGTCGCTTGTTCAAACCATTGATAGACCCTTGGTCTGGAGCAGCAAGCTTGAGGCCCAGGGTCGAACATGCATCGCGAAATCGGCCAAAAAGTGTGAGGGGGGGTGGTTTGGGGTGATGCACTCGGGATTTAGAACCAATTCGCCGATCGTAAAATATGGGTTAATCACACATATTAACGTCACGTCGCAAATTTTTGCTGCAATAACCCTACTGGAGTTACTGGAATCGTGGATTCGGAAAGAAGATAACAGAGAGCAGTTTTTAGTCGTGCTCACCCCGCAATCAATCCTCTCTGACTGTTATTCCTAAAGATACAAGTGATGAACTAGTTCGGCATCGAGCCGGTGGCAACGCTATTACCAACTATTTGTAGCGCACAAGTAATAATGAGGAATTACAGCATGAGCAAAAGAACACTAGCCAATCGGCCTGATCAGGATCGCCCGACACTCGGGACCTCGAAGATTGTCCAATGGTTGAAGAAACACGAGCAAAAGTTCCTTTATATTGGAGGTGCAGCCTTTCTTTTTGGAGGACTTGCGCACTTTGCTACGGCTCAAAGTTTGGTGTTAAACGATGAAAGAATACGTTGTGCAGCACATCAACTTTTAGCACTAACCGAAGGTAACTTGGGTGCATTGCTCATGGTTGTTGCCGGAATAGGGACAATTATTTCCGGCGCATTTGGTGCTTATCGAGCTGCAACAAGTTTATTGGTCGTTGCTATCAGTGCATTTGTTTTGAGATCCTTCGTCCACATTTTTTTCAATTTGGGGTCAGTTAACCCCTCAGTATGTGCATTGACTTCTTCTCTCCCGTAGGTCTGGAGACATATGAGGAATAAGCAGCTCTTGGGAACATACATCGCCACTATGGTGTGCCGTTCTCCCGAAGTGGAACTACCTCGGTCTGCTACACACCGTATTTCTTCCTTAAGCGCGCAAATAGTTTGCAGGCTTCCTCTGGGTTTGAGGCGAGCATTGAAGCGTAATCTTTTGTGTCGTCACCGAATGTTCGGAAGATATCGCTACTCATCTTTCCCGCATTCACTTGTGCTTGTAAAAGCCCATGCAGCTCCATTTGTTTTTGGGCAGCATCCGCGATCGTGCACCCTTTCCAAGCTGACGTTGGGATGTCTCCCATGTCGGCGTCTGCGACGGCATTGCCGTTCTTTTGGGAGTTCTCAGCTTTAATGAGTTCGGCAATCTCGGTTGCTCCATTTCGTTCGGCAACATCCAGCGCCGCGTTGCCATACTGATCGGGCTTTTGGGTGTCAGCCCCAGCCTGAATTAGGATCTTTGCCACTTCAAACTCGTTCCTCTGCAGAGCATCGATCAGCAAGGGAGTTCCGTAGCTGGTAACCGTATTCGGATCCGCCTTTGCCTCGAGTAAGGTTTTCAGCACCTCAGGGTAGCTGATTGCGCTTTGTAGCGGTGTCGCATTTAACTGTGTTTTCCCATTCACATCAGCTCCTGCGCTGATGAGCGCTTTTACGAGTTCGAGATTTCCCTGCTCTGTGGCATAGACGAGAGGGGTGTACGAGGCGTTTGAAATGTTGAAGTTGGCCTTTGCATCGCCAAGAATTTTGATCATTTCCAGGGCGGTGGGGGAACCATCTTGAGCTGCAATCAGGGCAGCGGTGTTACCTTCTGGAGATGCCGCATTAACGTCTGCTCCGGCATCGATTAGCAATTTGACCAATTCGACTTTGCCACTGTGCATTGCCATCATCAGGCAGCTTTCACCGTCTAAGTTTTTCGCGTTCGGATCGGCTTTACCGTCTAGCAGTGCTTTTGCGATATCAACGAACTGTGTATCAATTGCTCGCATCAGAGGGGTATGACCGACTCCATCGTCAGCTATGTTCGGGTTCGCTCCTAACTTGAGCAGTGCAGAGACAACTTCAGCATTTCCATTCTGCGCTGCCCATCCAAGTATCGGTCGACCGTTCTCTTTGTGGTTTACATCGGCACCCTTAGAGACGAGTCCTTGAATCTGCGGGAGGTCTTGGAACTGAACTGCCTGGTACAGTTGCTTATTGAGAGCATCGTCTGCAAAACCAACGCTGACACTGAGAGATAAGAACACAGTTAGAAGCACACTGTAGCTGACATATTGTTTCATAGAGATGCCTCACGAAGGGTGAATACCGAGAATTCTCAAGCCCAACGATTTCGATAGAACTCTTGTTAAAACGAATGCGGGGCTGAGGTATTCATTACGCGATACCCTGCGGGAAATCCAGAGTAGTCTGAATTGCTTAAAATCTAGTGTCCGGGAGTCGGCATACCCGAGGGTATACCACCGTTCCCTTCTACGTAAACGTCAGGGACGCCTCCACCTAAATTTTCCGGTCTGTTTTTATCGTTCGTAGTGGTGTCCTTCTGCGCACCTCCCTTGCCTGAGTCGCGGTCACCCTCAATATCGTCTTTCGGATCCACTTTCGGATTCGGATTATCCTTCACTGGGATATCAGGATAGGGGACCGGATCGTTACCGGCATCGGAGTCGTCGTCCGAGTAAGTGTTGATACCTTCGTCGCTGTTGAGTTGATCAGTGCCCAGCGAATAGGGCCCAATTGGTTTTGTGGACTTGGCGGTCTTGGTCAATCCACCCAGTGTGCCGAGGTTTTGATGAAGGGTTTCAAACGCACTGTCCGCCCGAGCCTCTAACGGCAATGCAACATCGACCGAAAAACTCAGCAAACAAGCACTCAACAAGCTTGCTCTCAATCGTGGTCTATTTGACATGGACTCTCTCCCTACGGCGTCGAGGCAGTGTAGAAGGGGCGAGGAGCTTTAGTCAAGGTGGGTGCCGATCATGTAGAACATCTTCAAATTGATTCGTGGAGAGGAGTCATGGATCGTTGTAAATCGAGAAGCGGAATTTAGCGTGCGTGGAGAAGCGGCGCAGCTCGTGGGAATACACGAGCTGCGCAATAACGCTAGTTGATGCCTTGGAAGTAGAAGTCCGTCTTAGGCTCAAGCCTTGAGACGAGGCCGGTCTGGCTGATCTCACGACAGCCCCTGCCCGTCATGAGACTTCTTGAAGTGGCGAGAGCCGTTTCACTGACCCGCGTGAGGACTGGCGCAGGCTCGGAGTCTTCCATTCGACTGGGGTCGAGGAAGATCGCGTCCCGAAGCTGCTGTCGGTACAAAAAGTACAACTTCACGTACCCCGTACCGACAACGACCCACTCGGTGTCCGAGACAGCGAACACCTGCATGGCGCCCTCAGATCCGCCACGATCGAACCAAACCTCCCAGTCCTTTCGGTTCTGCGCGAACGCCGAATCCGAGTCGACACTGAGAACTGCCACAACGCCTACCGCCTTCATGTTCCACCAGCCGGTAGGGAGAGCTGGGGCGCACAAAAGCAGCGCTCGTTGGGGACCCGCAGTATACTCTGTTCGACAGTTTGCCGAGGTTTTGAGAAACCACGCCTGCCGGAGAGTTTGCTGCTCCTCGCTGACAGCAGCAACTGGAAGGCGCCACCTCCCCAGCTGAACAAAACGGTTGCCGCCTTGCTCGTAGAGCGAGTTGGGATCGCCGAGTTGTTTCGGATCTCCCAGCGGAAGCTCGCCAGTTTCCCGGACAGCTTCTTCTGGTGCGATCACCGCAGAGATACACCGCATGAGTCCAACGTTGTTGCAGTCAGTCTTGTCAGTTGCAGTCACGTCTACCCCCTTTTTAATTGGGTAACCTTTGAAAAACACGATGAACCATACACCGCTTCCCTGAGGCGCACTGGCCGGGCGTACTACAGGGAGTCGCTACGGTGTAGGTAAACCGAGAGAAAGACGCGTTACGTGCTGAATTTGTAGAGTACTAGGTGTTTAGTGCGCATGAAGCGCATGGAAGGAGTGAAGCGAAAAATTTTTATTACTTTTGTTCATGCCTTTTCAATACCATTGAATACGCTTTAGGTCAATAAAGCAGAGACTAGATTGGGTGCTTGATCGGAATACAGTTCTTTGCGCTGCCGGTGGTCTCAAGCGACTGTGCGCCGCCAAGACCACCGGGTTGAACCGTTTGTTAAAGCATCTGCGTCACCGAGTGATGGGGCGCAGCAGGCGTTCCGACACGATCTCGACTCCTCCACGGAGTTCGACGATCTGCGCCAGATCCGTTGTGACAAAGCCCAGCCTGTGGTGCAGAGCCAGAGAGCGCTCGTTCCTGCTCGGGGAAACATAGATGTCCGCCAGGGCAAGTCGAGCTCCGTTTCCTGCTCCGTGGTTCAGGGCCGCATCGTAGAGCGCCTCGGCGACCTTCATAGGTGGACCACCGCCGAAGCTGACGGGTCGACCTTGGTACTCGGGGGAGACCATGACGATCCATGTCATCAGGAACGCGTACTGAGCTAGGTTCGAGTCGACGAAGGGCTCGACGGCATGGCGAATGCCGAGGTGCTGACTTTTCTCACCAGGCTCGATCACAGACAGCCGCAGATAGCCTGCAAGCTGGCCGGTCGGGTTGAAGGCGAGAACATAGCGTGAACCCCAGTCTGCCTCGTGTGACACACGAAGTTGATCGACTGATAGCTTCTTGTGAATACCCGTCACTGCGTAACGAGGATCGAGGGGATCTTCGTAGAAGTAGCGGCTGCGAAGCTCAACCACTTCATCGAGGGGAATTGCGGCGCCACCGCGAATAACGGTGACACGAAAGATGTTCAAAGGGAACCTCCTGGTCCGGGACGGACCGCAAGTAGTGTGTGGTAGAACGTTGATACAGAGAACTGTATTTCGCCCAAGCACGAGGGGGGCGAATGGTGCGACTACCCGGATGCGGTTGATGTGAGAATCGTGACCAAACGAAGGGTATTATTATGTCAGTAGTTTGGTATGTTTTCAAGTCGCCGCTTGATCTCGTAACATATTGTAATGGTTGATATTTATCCATGCTTCTCAATCGAATCTGGCTCGATTAGCAAGAATCTGCCCGAGTCAGGGCGATCGCTTAAGCGCACGCGCGTGAAGCCGATCCTAATAACCTTCTTAGGGTTAAACCGGGGATAGAGTTTCAACTTAGTTAATAACCTTTAAATGTTTTCTAGCATCGCCACGGGCGGGCGTAGGTGATCGTGTAGTTTTTGTGGGGTTAGTTCGCGTGGATTTCGTAAAGCAAATTTTCTTTTCAGCGTTGTCAGCTTCAATCGTTGGTATCAGCACAGCTCAGGTTGCTATTGCGCAAGACGGCTCGGGTGGAATCACCGTCGGTGGTTCGTTCAACTTAACGGCTGAAGAAGTTCAACAAATCAGAGATGAAACCAGCTTAATTCCTGGTGAGCTGAATATGCATTTCGCCGGCGATATTTGTGACGCGCTAATGGCGCATGCACCGGGCTCCGTAGGTCAGGGGGCCGTCAATTTGGGTTCACTGCTAGGGCTTTGTCCTTCGATGGAAGAAATGCTTACAGATGGAATTGAAGAAATAAACCACGAGCTCGAACGAATGTGTGACGACGTGGAAAGCTTGAAAGAAGGCCGAGAATGTACCTTTACGCCGGTTGATATCGAACCGACATGTGAAGGATTAAGTGACTTCTGCAAGAATGGTCTCAACCCCTACATGGGAATCACTGTGAACCGGGAAGGCGATGCATATTGCTGGGGAAGATTCACTATCCCTGGATGCGAGTGCAACGACAAGCCGCGCGGAAGACTTCCGTATTATCCTTTGCCAACTTTGCAGCCAATTATCGACGATCTCTTGTGGGAGCTGCTGCCTCAATCAAGTACTCCGACTCCGACCGGCACGGCGATAGAGCAGCCCAAGTCGGTGAACGGCCAGCCGTAGAGGCTGGTAACAACTTGATATCCGGCGTGGATAGTTTCGAGGAAAAACTTTCCCAAGAAGAGAATCGATCTTAGGGCGATCAACAAACCTCTCGAGAAAAGTTGCCTAAGGCTGCCTGAAAATCAATCAGTCCCAGGACTATTGCGAACCAAGCTTCCCCGATCGTCCATATCCTGCCTGCAGAGCTGACAGTACTTAAGGTGCAAGGCTGCACCGGGCTTGTGCGCGGCTAGATCGTCTGCGAGCGTCTTCGGACAGCAGTACCGAGCCGAGTAACGCCCGCGCAAGCGCTTCAGCCAGAAGTCAACTCGAAGGCCAAGCGGGGGCAAGCCTCCGTTGTCGATGACCTCCAGAGCGCGGTTGAAGCGGTCGACGACCCTAGCCTGGCAGAAGTCGCAGCCTGTCTGGAGGTGGCGACGCGCCTTGTAGGGGGCCACCGGCGAACAGACAAACTCGTAGACGGCGGAATCGCTGAGGTGAATCTCGTTCACGAAAGAAAACTCCGTTAGGGTAACCTTCTAGTTCTCTTCCCGGGTAGCTATAAACGTAAGTACAGCTATCCGGGAGCCTGTATGTCGAACATGCAAAAATATCTAATGGATTGAAGGAACTGGCGAGAAACCGCAAAGTTTAGCAGGTTATTGGCTAAAGTCAAGCGCGTTGCCTTCCTGCCTGATGAACTGTTGTGGTGAGTGGGCTGGCTCACCTGGGACTAAGACCTCCTTGCTTGCCCATTGTGCCGGGAGCTCAAGCGATGAACAGCCGAACCACGTCGCCGTAGGTCGAGAAGATCATCAGCCAGACCAGCATCATCGCCGTGACTGCGGTGTAGACGGACTGGACGCGCCGCGGAATCGCCTTGCCGAGTGCGATGTGCAGCGATGCAAACAGCATGCGAGTTCCATCGAGGATCGCAGCCGGCACCAAGTTGAAGACCGCTAGCGCCATGCTGATCATAGCGGCGACCCACAACAGTGCCGTAAGACGAACTTCGCTGGTCTGCTTGATTGCCCGGACCATGCCGATCGGACCGGATGCGTGCCTGGCGTTGGTCGGGTGCTTGAACAGTCCGAGGAAGAAGCGCCTCGATCCGTCGACCACCCGCCCACAGTCAGCCAAACTCAGCGCAGCCCAATCGACCGGACCACCGACGTCTCGCACCTCGAATGCGTCCACTTGAACGCCGAGCTGCGGGAACGTCCACGCACTGTCGCGAAACAGTGCTTCGCTCGCGACAGTGAACTCGCGGTGGGTTCCGTTGCGTTCGACCTTCAGCCCAAGCTTCCGACCTTCCGCCCCGAGCATCAGTCCCATCTTGAGGTCGCTAAGTGAGTTCACGCTCGTGCCTTCGATGGCGACGAAACGATCACCCACCTGCAGGCCGATCTCCTCTGCAGCACTGCCGGGGGCAAC
>JAGRAN010000033.1:4317-15331 GCA_020434585.1 Bdellovibrionales bacterium | reverse complement strand
CAATATCCAAGTCAATCGACGAAGCAGCTCGAAGTATAGCTAGAGTAGCCGACCAGTTCGAAGATCCAAAAGGTGCCATTTTTGGCCCGAATAGGAATACACTAGGTCCGGGTGAATCACGGTTGAGGTAGACAGGTGAAAGTACTTTTTGCGACTCTGATATGTTTGTTTCTAGCTGGCTGTGAACTAGGCATTCCGACCCAGGGGGACGATCGGACCTATTTCGTTTTAGAAGACGTTGGCTACGAATCAGACGATGTTGTCCGAGCTACTTCAGATAAAAACATCGTAATTCGAAATGTCGACTCAAGTTCGTTTGTTTCGAGTCAGCGAATGGTCTTCGCCCAGGATGCCTCGACGAGAGGGTACTATCGCTTTGCATTTTGGGTCGAGAGTCCAACCCGTTCCTTAGCCTCAATTATTGCCAATCGACTTCAGGCCGCTGAGATCTTTCAATCTGTTGTTCGTGAAGGCAGCGGTACGGTCGGAGACTTACAGCTCAACACAGATTTGCTCGACTTCTATCATGATGTCAGCAAGAGTCCCGGCTCGGTCGTTGTTAAACTGCGAGCCGAATTGGTTGACCTGCGCCACCGTGAAATCATTGCGTCGAAGTTGTTCGAGCAGAAAGCACCGGCATCTGGTTACAGCGCGCAGGGTGCGGCAGAGGGGTTCAATCAAGCCGTTTCTGCTCTAGTGAGCGATTTAGTGCTGTGGGTGGCTGACAGCGTCTCAGGCGCAGATAAATCCTAAATAATCTTTAAAATTATCCCCTGCTGCTGCATGTAGCTCTTTATTTGAGAAACTGCTTCTTCGGTTGAAGTGTCACTACTAATTTGTAGATCACATTCGAGATCGGTAGTGACTTTTGATCCTAGCCAAACAGTTTCAATCCAGTCGGGATATGTCAGCGTTTTAATGATTTGAACGTTCTTCGCAGACAATTCGGAAGCCGTAAAAATTACAATTAAGCCGGCGTTAAGCAGAATATGTGCGACTTCAGCGATGCGGCGAAAGTGCTCCTCGCCGGCCTGAGGATTGTCTGCAATATCAGAGTCGAGCCCGTAGAGCACGCTGCCGATACCAAGAAAATAAGGAACCTTTCCTTCAGCGAATAGATTTGCCTCAAGTTCACGTGCGAGGGCTTTTCGATCCAGACTGTCTTCACCGGTAATTAGCAGCAGTGTCGGGCGCTGATTGAAACGCTGTGCCCGTTCACGCGTGCTGATTCTCCCTGTTGCCCACTTGAGTGCTCGGGTCACTCCTCCGCGAGAAAGTTCAGTCTGCTTGGATTCGATTGCGCCTTCAATAATTCCGCCGCCTGAAATTCTGTAGTCATCAACGACTACAAAGCGTCCCATTTCCGCAATAAACGCCGATGGATCAAACGCGACCGGTTCATCAAAGGAGAGTTCACAGCGCGCGACCCCGTTTTGCGGAATCTCAGGAGCGGCGTCCTGTCGGTCTAAGTTTTGTGAGTCGACCAAGCAATTAATCTTCTCAAGCCGACCTTTGACCTCGGCAGTATGAATTTTGAACGTATAAGTCCGCCCCACCTTCATTGGACTTCGGCCGAGCCAGAAAATGTTTCCAAACACATTTGATGCTACGCTCGGGGCAGCTTCGCCGACTTTTGAGATAACATCCCCGCGAGATAGATAGAGCTGGTCCTCCAGGGTAACACCTGTACAACTTCCCGCTGCCGCCGTTGTTTCGCCAGGTTCCACAGTCGAAACCTTCGAACGTTTTCCAGACGGTAAAAATAAAAGCTCATCGCCTACGCTGATTTGTCCTGATTCAATGCGCCCGGCGACGATGCGACGATTGTCGTTAAAGTTAGTAAACTTATAAACGTCTTGAATCGGCATCCTAAGCGGCAAATTCTGCGAAGAGTCAGGAAGAGGAATATCATCCAGAGCTTGAAGCAGTGAAGGGCCATGGTACCACGGCATTTTCGGCGAATTCGAAACGATGTTATCTCCGAAGCGTCCGCTTAGCGGAATTACTGCGAGCGGGTTGACCCCAAGCTCTGACAAATAAGCGCAATACTCAGATTTTAGGGCATCAAACACTGACTCGTCGTAGTCAACTAAATCACATTTATTGATTGCAACTATGATGCTGCTAACGCCTAGTATGGATAGCAGATGGCCATGGCGTTTAGAATTTTCCTGAATGCCCTCTTTAGCATCGATCACCAGCACGGCAGCGTCAGCGTGAGAAGCGCCGGTCGCCATGTTGCGCACAAACTCGATATGTCCCGGCGCATCGAGAATAATGTAGTGGCGACTGGCGGACTTGAAAAAGATTCTTGCGGCATCAATTGTTATGCCTTGGTCTCTTTCGTCACGCAGTGCGTCAAGCAGGAAGGCGTATTCAAACGGTTTTGAAGTCTGCTCACACAGCAGCTTAATTTGGTCCAGCTTGCCCTCAGGCAGAGAATTTGTATCAGCTAACATCCGTCCAACGACAGTACTCTTGCCGTGATCGACGTGGCCGACTACCACTAATCGCAGTTGTTCGTTTAAATTCCCGGCTCCCACTACATGTAGCCTCCGCGGCGCAGGACTTCGAGTCCTCCTCCGCCTGCAGAATCCTGTGCGCGCCCTGATCGCTCAGCGATATTGGCGAATTTTCCCTCACGCAACTCGCTTACAATTTCTGCCGGAGTTTTGGCCGTGGATTCTACGGGATCCGTACAAGGGTAGCAGCCTAAGGAACGATAGCGCTTACCTTCTCCCTGATCGTAGTACAGGGAAACTGTGGGAATGTTCTCAAGCTGGATGTACTCCCAAATATTAAGTTCTGTCCAATCGAGCAGCGGATGGATACGGACATGAGTTCCGGGGGGAAAGGACGTATTGTACTGGTTCCAAAGTTCGGGAGGCTGCTGAGCTACATCCCATTCCGAACTTAGCCCGCGCGGTGAGAAGTAACGCTCTTTCGACCGAGTGCCTTCTTCGTCAGACCGCACACCAGCAATGATTCCTGTGAACGGTGTAGTGTTGCTGTGCTTTTCGTACTCACCGGTATCAGTATTAACCCGATAGCGCGTCCAACTCCCATCTATCGTTCTTCGCAGCGCTTCCGTTTTAAGCAGACTACAGCAGGTGATTCGATCAACGGCGCCGGCGGGAAATGTTTGTTGGTCGCGCAGCGCAGTGTCATTGCGTCCGAAAATCAAATTGAGTTTCCACTCCATAACGAGCCGATCTCGGTAATCAATCATTTCGGGAATTTTGTAGCTGGTGTCGATGTGAATCAAAGTGAACGGGACGTGGCCAAAGAACGCTTTGCGGGCAAGCCACAGCATCACAGTGCTGTCTTTCCCGATCGACCAAAGCATCCCCAAATCTTTGAACGAATAATAGGCTTCTCGCAGCAGGTATATGCTGTGCTGCTCTAGTTTCCGCAGGTAGTCCATTTCCGACTCAAATACTGGGCTCAGTTTGCAAGTTTTCTATCATGCCTTAATCGAAAGATTCTACCAAGTTTGCGCACGGGTGATCATTCAAAGCAAAGACATTTATCGTCTAAGGTTCGCTATGGGATGCTTTTTGCAGCGGACGAGTGTTCGGGGAAATACTTCTTCAGCAGCAATTCGAGCTTCGAAGTAAACAGCGAAATTGTAAATGGTTTGACAATATAATCATCTACTCCGTTCTGAATGGCTTCAGAAACAGCCTCGCTGTCATTGCGGGAGGTCAGCATCATAAACGGCATGGGGCCGATATTTGGATCCTGACGAATAGTTTGAAGTAATTTTACTCCACTGACTCGCGGCATCATCCAGTCGGCGATAATCAAATCAACTGGGGGAATGGTATTGTCTGCGGGGTCGGCTGCGCGTTTCAGCAACTGCAGGGCCTCCCGCCCGTCTCGGGCTTCGGTGGTGCGCTCGAAGTCCATCGTCTGCAGGATTGTCAGGACAATCTTGCGCATTTCGAGTTGGTCCTCGACGATTAAGACATGCAAGGGAAGTTTGGCGCTCATAGGAATCGCAGTAAATAGTCGACTATTGCCAAGTCATTGTAAGTCGCATTTGGCCGCTTGTCCAAGCGCTAAATTGAGTCTGTAATAACCGCAACTTTAGTTCCGACCGCTCGAACTCCAGCGAGTTGCCAGAGCCGTCTGATCAGATCGGAATCCAAGGTTAAATTCCCAGGCACGACTATTAGACCGTCGAGCGTTTTGATCGGCTGAGACAGCTTCATGCCAGGAGCTAGGTCGGAGACATCAACGTATGTTTCCCCGTCGCCAATTTTAGGTAATGTGAGCGCCTGTTCGAGAATCTTTCTGTTGGTAAACTGAGTATTAGTTATGCGGGGATTGGCGATTACCGCTTCTCCGACAATCTTAGTAAAAACACCGAGTAAGATGTCGTCGTTGACGATTGGTTGGGAGCTGCGCAGATTGCGGATAACTCGGTTGGCTCCACGTGGGTTCCACACACCGTCGGCCCAGCAGCCGCGGTCAACAAACTCTGCCCCCAAAATGCACTGGGCATCATTAACTATCGCAAATTTCTCGTCTACCGGCTGACCGAGCAAAAGGCTGCTAACGGCGTTGATAGTCCTGGAAACTCGATCGTCCTTCAATTCTTGCCGAACGAATTCTGCACTCGCCCGATATAGCGCGGCCAGCTTCTGCTTCTCGTCGCGGTCCGCACTTACTCGGGTAAGGTCAACGTGTGCGCAGGGAGAGCCATTGGTGATCGTGCTGACGTTGAGGAGCATGCTTGAAAGCTGAATATTCTCTAGGCGGCTCTCGTCGCCTACTGTGATAGTTGAAGCGACGGAAGAAACAGCGCTAGTTCGTTTACCGTGTCCACCAATCCACTCATCTTCTTGGTCCATGCGCTTCACAGCATCGAGGATAAACGGCTTATATGGGTGATTCGGAATGAATTCCTCTATCGGCCGCTGCTGAGAGATCGCAGCACCGGCGAGCACGTTGCCTGCCTCAGATACAAGCTGCTTTTGCTCATTGTTAAGTGGAATAGAGTGTTCCACACGCTTGCGTGAAATGCCTTTCCGACCTCCGGGTCTACCCATGACCAACGGAAGTTCTGCAGCGTGAACGCTAGACCAGATGGAATTGATAATTTTCCCGGCATTTGCCGGTTCGCAGGGAAAGTCAATCGCTGCGAAGGCCTCTACGCAGCTCGCCAGTTGATCGGCTTTTGAGCTGGCAGACGCGCCGAGCAGTACAGCGGGACATTTCTTTGCGTCGTCGATGCTTGAAAGTTCTAGTAAGCGCGCATTCTCCTCGGCTTCGCTGGCCGATCCGTCGGCGACGATCAAAGGCTTATTATAGCGAACTAATAAGCTAACGACGTCGCTAACAGTTGAAGCTTCGCGAATGCGAAACTTCTGCTCGGTGAGCAGCTGTAAAACTTCGGTAAGCGGCGAATTGCTTCCGCGCCAGTATACAGCGATTTTAAGTGGTGCCGTCATTGTATCTTCGACCCATGCACGAATGAGGGCAGCGCCTTTAACCCCCAGCACAAGACAATAGCTTAATTCTATTATCGTGCAGGAATGACGGGCACTTAATGCTAGGAGTCGCTTTCGGCGCAGGGCACGACGAACTCGATCACCGTGCCGTTCTTACCAGACCTGACGACCCTAATGTAGCCGCCTGCGCTACTGACAAGATTGTAGGCCAGAGAGAGGCCTAAGCCCGAGCCGTCAAACGAAATTCCGCCGCGGACACCGACATTCTTCGAAGAATAAAAGGGCTCAAACGCATGCTCGATAAGGTGCTCGGGCATTCCCGTACCAGTATCTGACACCCGAAAACGCACCTGTTTCTGGTTTTCGATTTCGACAGTTTTGATCTCGATCTGCACGCTTCCGCTGTCTGCGATCGCCTCGATTCCGTTGCGCACCAATTGCAGCAGTACTGAAACCAGGTCGGAACTGGAAATTACAACAGACCCAGGACGTTCGGTGCAAGTTAGCTCGTAAGTAACTCTGGTACCTGAAAAAGCCTTCGCAAGCGGCAGCAGCGACTCAGCAGCTTTTAAGGGATCTTTGCAGTTTTTATGGCCGTGGGTGCCGGTGAACGTTAACAAACTTTCCGTCAAAATCGCTGCTTTGCGGGAGGAGTCGAGAATCATCGCCGCAGATTCAGCCGACATTCTGGCTTTGTGCAGATCTTCAATCAGCAGTTCGGCGTTGCCCATGATTACTCCCAGCACGTTGTTGAAATTGTGGGCTACACCAGCGGCAAACTGGCCGACGGTCTCCATGCGCTGCCTGCGAGCTGCTTCTTTATGCGCTTCAATCAATGCGAGTCGCGATTGCAGAGCCATAACAATGTTGTTTAAGCGTGCGAGTAAAATGTCTTTGTTGACCGGCTTTGAAATAAAGTCATTGGCACCTTGAGACAGACACTTGATCAGCGAGTCAGTTTCATTCGCAGCGGTAACCATTACGATCGGCAGCTCGATAATATCAAATTTTTTCCGCAGCTCCTTACAAACGTTCAACCCGTCCAACTTTGGCATAAGCAAATCGAGGACGGCGATATCTGGTTTGCTGAGCTCAATTTTCTCCAGCGCATCTTGCCCATCTACGGCCTCAATGACTGAATAGCCTTCCCCCTCCAAGATAGATTTAAGTAGAAGTCTGGAAGTTGCTTCGTCGTCGGCGACTAAAATAGTGGTGGTCGATTCCATGTGAATCATGAGCGTTTTATTAGGTTCAGTAGGGAGCCATCAGTAGAGCAATTTGCGACGACAAACCTTACTCAGCAAGCAATACCACAAAGCACGTAGGTATAAGCAGTATTTTATGCAAGTAAACACAATACGCTCGACGACTATTTCTATCGTGTTACAATATTATGATCTTAAATCGGAGGTTGGCATGCATATAGAGGACGCACCAGCATCGGCGAACAACCTCGCGGAAGCTAGGCATCGAGTACTAGTATTTGATGACGACGGAGGCTTTCGCACAATGGTCGTCACACTGCTTAGTCGCAGCGGATACGAGGCTACCGAGGCTGACACTGCCGAATCTGCGGCCGAAGCGCTTCGCAGCAGTTCGTTTGACCTAATCATTTCTGATATTAACGCGCCGGGAAATGAGGATTTGGGTTTCGTAAAGTTGGTTCCCGAACTTGCTCCCAATACACCAGTGATCATTGTGACCGGATTTCCTTCAGTTGATACCGCGATTGATTCGATTCAACTTCCGGTAACCGCCTATATGAAAAAGCCGTTCTCCAATGAAGAGCTGATTTCGAATGTTAAGCAGGCTATTTTGAGAAGTCGGCTACTGCAAAACATTAAACATACCAAACAGCGCATGGAGTCCTGGCGAGAAAATCTAAATGACATAGAATCTTTGGCGTCGCTGTCTCATAGCTCGTATGCCTCTGCGGTCCCAATTGATGCTTATATTACTTTGACTGTACAGAACATTATCGATCCTCTATTTGATTTGGTGCATTTATCGCAAGGTCTGGTGCAGGAGAGAAGTGCGCCGACGGCGAATGTTTGCAACTTGTTTCAGTGTCCGAGGGTCGAATCTCACGAACGAATGATAAACCAAACTATCGATGTTCTTGAAAAAACAAAACAGTCGTTTAAATCGAAGACTTTGGCAGATCTTCGCAGCAGACTCGAAAAATATATCAACCCCTAGCCTCGCTAGGGAGCTTCGTAATTTGTCGTTAGAGGTTTGATAGGGTCTCATTCATCATTGGAGTGTTTTCTATGTTGACCGTACTGATCATTGAAGATGAAGAACAGCTGCGCAAAACTCTGCGGCAAATTCTGGAACGTGCAAATTATAAAGTGTTAGAGGCGGCGGATGGTATCGAAGGTGTGGAAATGTTTAAGGCGCACAATCCAGAGATCGTGCTAACTGATATCGATTTGCCGAAGCAGGACGGAATCCAAACTCTGTTCAAGCTGCGAGGGGAGTCATCGCAGTCTCACGTGATTGCGATGACCGGAGTGCCCGAGTATGGTGAGAAATTCCTCGAAGTTGCCAAGCAACTGGGAGCTGGAACAGTCTTGCCTAAGCCTTTTGACAGCAAGCGTTTACTCGAAGTTATTCGCGGGCTAGACGCTTAGCGTTCAGCAACAATTCGCTCAACTTCCTGCAGCATGCGGGGAATGACTTCATCGTACGGAAAGGCGCCAACTTTTTGCGGGCCTAGTTTCAGGTTGACGAAGTTGGGGCCGCACCACAACCCAATATCTGCTTCGTCAGTTTCTCCCGGACCATTTACTCGGCAGCCCATCACGGCAATTGTCAGCTTTTTGTCCTGATACTTTTCTGTAACCTTTTTGACTTCTTGAGCGAGCTTAACGAAAGCCCCGTTTTCAACCCTCGAGCACGAAGGGCACGATATAACGTTTAGGCCGCGGTCGAGAAACTCTGGGACGGAGCGAAAGCGGCCCGCCTTAACATCATCGACAATCTTGCGACCGATTAACACTTCTTTGTCCTTTTCCTCGTCCGGCAAAGTCAAGGATACTCTGACGGTATCGCCAATGCCGACTGCGAGCAGCTGCTCAAACGCGATGCGTGACTTAATTTCCCCATCAGGCAGCATGCCAGCCTCAGTTACGCCGAGATGTAGGGGTACTTCTGGGCGCATTTCTGCAAAGCGCTTGTAGATTTTTATAACTGAGCGTGGGTCTGAGCTTTTAAGGGAGACTACAAATCTCGTAAATCCGCAGGCTTCGACTAGATCGCAATGTTCACCCGCCGACTGAAGAGCTGTCTCCATCGGATCGTTAACCTGTTCTTTCTTATCCGGATCCAGCGAACCAAAGTTTACTCCGATCCGCAGAGCGCAGTCGTTTGAAGCTGCTGTGTCGACGAGGAACTTTACTTTGTCGGCCACGGGTACGCTTTTTTGATGATGGTGCAGATGGCCCGGATTGTAGCGAATCTTCTGAACGAAAGGAGCGAGGTCTGCTGCAAGCCGATAGTTCTCCTGCAGGTCAACCACAAGATTAGCACTGGTTTCCTTGCGAATTTCACGAAGCGCTTCGACATCTTTCTTGCTGTCGATGGCAATCCGAATTACGTCCGCCCCTGCCGATTCAAGGAGCCGAATTTGTCCGAGAGTTAGCGGTATGTCCGTTGTGCGAGTTGCGCACATACTTTGAACTGCAATTGGAGCGTCGCCGCCTATGCTGCAAGTTCCGACACGAATGGTCCGCGTTGGTCTATGATTGATCGATCGTTCCTGCTGCATCTCACTCCGCTACTGGCTGTCTGAGAAAATAGGACCGGAAGTATAGAAGAAGACTAAATTGGGGTCAAAACAGTGCTTCCAGCGGTGTACATGCTTTGGTCACGGCCGAGCGCAGCTCCTCGGTTCGGTAAGGCTTCTTCAAGAAATATATACGCTTACCTTGCAAGAACGTTCCGGAAGCCCCGAGCCCATTAAAGCCGGATGTAAGGATGACTGGCAGATCGGGCCGCTTTTCCCAAACGGCACGCGCCAATTCAATTCCGCTAAGCCCAGGCATGGTTTGATCGGAGACCATTATGTCAAACGCCTGGGGGTTCTGGATAAAAGCTTTGAGAGCTTCATTTGGATCTTCAAAATGAGAAACTTTATGCCCCGTTCGCTCAAGTATCTGCGTTGCGACTTCCACAATCGGTGCTTCATCATCCACCAGCAGCACGTTTGCGGAAAACTCCCTGTCCGGCGATGGTCCGGTAGAAGCACTGGTCTGCTGAAGTTGCTCCTGTGCTTCGGGGCTATAAATCGGGAGCAAAACGGTGAAGCAGGTACCTACTCCTGGCTCACTCTGACAGTAGATACAGCCGCCGTAGCTTCTAACCAAACCGTGCACAACTGAAAGGCCAAGTCCGGTACCTTCTGCTACATCTTTTGTCGAAAAGAATGGATCAAAAATCCGCTCGATAACTTCCGCACTCATTCCGGCCCCAGTGTCGCTGAAGCGAATGCGAGCATAGTCTCCAACTTGCAAGTCTAGGTGCTCAGACGCAAATCTCTCATCGACCGTAAACTGATCGAGATTGATATCAATCGCCCCCTTTCTGTCGGCGATCGCCTGGAATGCGTTAGTGCCCAAGTTCATTAACATTTGATGAATATGAGTGGCGTTGGCTGTTATCGGCGGACACTCCTCGTCAATCGCATGGGTCAAGTAAATCGACGAAGGCAAAATAGATTCCAGCAGCTGTACCGATTCGAGAATGATGTCTTGGAGCTTAACCGGTTCGAGTTCCGTTAATTCCTGATGCTTACTGAAAGTTAGTATCTGACTGGCGATGTTTCGCCCCTGTAGCGCGGCTTTAAGCGCCGAAGTCAACCGACGCTGCTGCGCCGGATCGTCAGTGCCAGCCAGCACTAGTTCCAGGTTTCCAATGATCGGAGTCAGGATATTGTTAAAGTCGTGTGCAATTCCTCCGGAAAGAGTTCCGAGAGTTTCCATTTTCTGAGCCTGATACAACTGCTGCTCAAGTGCACGTTTTTCCGTAATGTCGTTAGAGGCGATAGAAAATCCGATTGCTTCGTCCTCTTTAGTCAGCAATCTAACTCGAGTATCGTAGTGGTAAACTTTGCCATCAACGTGCTTGTAGCTTGTCTGGTACTGTCCGGGTAGACCAGTTTCCCGCACACTTTCTAAGGCTGCCTCTACTTTTGGCCGCTCTTCCGGCATGATGAACTCGAGCATCGAGTGTCCGAGAACTTCTTCCTCGGTAAGTCCTTCTTTTATCCGGTTAACGAAGGTGAACTTGTAATCGAGGTCTAGCGTTACCAGGAAGTCTGGCGTGGTCTGTAGAATAAAGCTCCACTGCATGCCGGAAGCACGCAGCTTTTCGACTTCGTCTTCAAGTTCGCGTTCTTTGTTGATCTTTCCGAATCGCTCTTGAAGGTCGGAAGAAAACGCGTGGGGTTTCTTGTTTTTCGCCATCGGACACAGCCGCTCGTAATTATGGGCGGTATTCTAGCAGAAGAACAATGGGGTGTCAGTGCTTCGCTTAAAGCTCAAAAAAAGCGCCAATGC
>JAGRAN010000033.1:0-4240 GCA_020434585.1 Bdellovibrionales bacterium | reverse complement strand
GAGGGGGGGATTCGAACCCCCGGTGGGCGCGAACCCAC
Source organism: Bdellovibrionales bacterium (assembly GCA_020434585.1). Taxonomy (GTDB): domain Bacteria; phylum Bdellovibrionota_C; class UBA2361; order SZUA-149; family JAGRAN01; genus JAGRAN01. The sequence continues at coordinate 4,202 of JAGRAN010000033.1, read as the reverse complement.
ACTTGATTTCGAATCAAGCACCTTAAACCGCTCGGACACCTCTCCGGCGGGCATAATTCACATCAAGTTACGCTAAATGTCCAGCAGGTGCGTGCTTAAAAGGTCCAAGCTGCATTAAGCACAGCTCTGTAGCGCGGGACCACTCCATCCGCCGCGTCTCCGGCTTCCAAGGGCAGTTCAAATGATGCTTTGGCGGAAAAATGAGAACCACCGGTATAAATTAACTCCGGGCCAAGAAAAACATTCTGTTCGTCAGAGCCGTCGATATTTACGCCGAGAATTTCGTCGTCGTCTTTGTACTCGCCGGACAACCTTAAGCGCACAAGCAGCGTGCGATCGTGCTCAAGCAGGGCATAGTAGCTGGGGCCAACGTCCCACTGAAAGTCATTCCCGTAGCGATATTCAAAGTCTCCTTCCTGGCGGTAAGTATACTGCGCGTTGCCGCTGATTACCCAGTTCTGGTAGCGCGTAAATAAACCAATTCCACCAAAGAAATCAGTCGAACCCGAACCAAGAGCCAAGTCGTCTCCACCGACAAGGTTTCCAGTATCTAAGGGGCCGCCAGTTACAATATTGATTACTTCATCTAGTTCTTCCTGCAATCTATCAGAATCACCGGTGGGAAGCTTTATGCCGCCGAAAATTTCAGTGTTAATCACGACATCGTCGCGCAGCAGTCGGTACGGCACGGCCTTTAGCAACATGGACATGTCACCAACACCGCGTTCTGAACCTCTTTCGTTCTGTCCATCTTCTATGCGTCGGTAACTCTTAAAAATGAACGGGACATTAGCCTGGAGGCCAATACGCTCAGTTAACCAGTACCCTCCGTAAACCTGTGAAATATTGCTTCGCAAATATTGATCTTTCAGGTTGTCTAGTTCGGGAGGCTTAATCCCTGAGCCGCTATAAGTATATTGATTAGCAAGTCCGAGATACGCCGAATGCGCAGAGCCGCCGCGCTGCGTTTCGATTGCGTTAAAAACTGCACATAAGTCACACGCATTGGCCGTTGTCGGAAGCAATGCGAGCAGGAGGATAGAGAGAGCCGAAACGTGCACTACCACTGCCGTTCCGGCTCGAAAACAGTATTTCATAACCAGAAACCGCTAGTTCGCATCAACTGAGAAGAAATAGATCGTTTCAGCGCCAACTTTGACATGCTCATTGTCCCGCAGTTCAAAGCGTAGTGAGTGATTGCCGGCCGATATCTCATTCGGAAGAGCGTATTCGAAGTCATTTGCCCACTCAGTAACATGAGCGTCGGTATCCTGAGCCCCATCCAGGTAAACATGGTAGTGGCCTTCGACTGCGTGGCCATGAGTGGAACTTTCATCATGGCTATGTCCGTCTTCGGAGCTGTGTTCCGACTCTTCCATCATCGCCATTTCTTCGTCAGCAGCTTCATCGCCTTCGATAAGCCCGGCAGCCTCTGCAGCTTCTGCGAGCTCTTCGATATCAGCTTCGTTTGGGTCGATATGATGCTTTGCTTCTTCAGTTGATGTGCGTCGATCTAGAGGGACAGCTAGAGAAAAATTTTCAGTTTCCACGACAAATGAAATAGTCTGTCCGGGAAGAAATACCGAATTGTCAGCGGGCGACATAATTACCAGCTTCTGACCATTCTCACCGACAGTTCCACTGAATGAATCACCGCCGGAACTTCCTCCGCACGCGGTAGCTGCTAGCAAGCTAAACGCAATCGCCAATCGTAATATGACCCGCATAATCCCTCCTAAGTTATTCAACTCCGACGAGAGTTATGAATAGGAGCGATACCCGACAAGGTCAATGCGACAAACTGTCGCAGCCTAAAATGTGCCGCGTACTCCAAATAGAACCGATCTACCGCGAAGCGGTGCAACGTCCTTCAAGAAAGAACTATGAACCCGAGCTTCTTCGTCGGTTAAATTTGTGCCGCGGACGTAGAACGTAAGGCCGTAGCGATCGCTGTTCAGTTTTGGACTGAATCCCAGTGAAGCGTTGAGGAGCTGATAGCTGTCGGTGGGCAGTTCAAATTGTGACACCTTATCCTGCTCAGCAACGAAGACACCTTCCACTGCAGCGCTAAACATCTCCTTAAACGCGTATTCCAGGCCGACGACCGTTTTAAATGGAGGTATTCGCGGTAGATCTTCCTCGTCCCCAGAAGTCTCCTTAGCGCGCACATAATCAAACTGTGCATTCAAGTCCAAATCGTGCTGGAAAAGATCGAACAGTTCGTGAAGGTGGAATGCCGTCTCTAGTTCAAAACCGTAGAATAGCGCTTCGACTTCGTTGTAGACGTAGACGGGAAGACCATCTTCTTCAGCTCCAGTTGCGGAAAGATTTATGTAGTTGCCATAGTCTTGCACAAACAACGCGCTCGAACCGGTTACAAATCCAGTGTTCTTTTTAAAAGTTAGCTCCGCGCCGTAAGACTCTTCGTTGTCGATGGAGGAGTCTCCGATTTCAAAGATTCCCCGCGCTAGATGTGCTCCGTCTGCATAAAGCTCTGAAACAGCAGGTGCACGCTGTGTGTATGCCAGCGAAAGCCCCATGGTGTAATTGTTTCTTCCGGTCGGATCCCATGTTGTTCCAAGAGAGAGACTAAACGGAAAGAACTCGTTGCTTGAAAATGTCTCTGGGTCATGCGCTACATACTCTGATCTTCCACCGAACTGCAGCGCCCATTGGTCTCCAAGCGGCAGCTCTTCAAAAATAAACACGGCCGGAGCTATTGTGTCTGTCTTCGGCAGAAACGACTCTTCACCGGTGGCTTCCAAGGTTGATGAGATTGCTTGTAAACCAATAACCCCCTCAAGTTGGGCCGCAGGTGCGTGCAGAACCTCCAAGCGGCCTTCAATTCCCTTATTCTTAAAGGTGGTGGCGACTATGTCTTCCTCGAGTTCATCGTGCTCGTAGTCTGAGACACCAAGTTTAAATTTAACGCTTTCAATTTGGTCGCTGACATCGTCGACGCGTCCGCGTAAATCTACACGTAGCTGCTCCATGTCAATTCTTACGCCGCCTTCTTCCTCCTCGTGCTCGTGTCCTTCCGCTTCGTCACCCTCGCCCTCCTCTTCGTGTTCATGTCCCGGAACTCCATAACGAGTGCGGAAACTATTTACAGCGATACCAACAAATCCCTTGTCCCAAATGTATGAGCCGCCGACGGTAGCTCCGCTGCTGCGCACCGCACTATTTTCAAGCGTCCCAGATGAGCCTTCTTCTTCATGCTCTTCTCCCGACGCTTCCTCGAGCTGCATTAATTGCTCGCTCTCAGCATTGCCTGGAATTCTTATGTCGTCGGTGTCTAAGTAAAACGCTTCGGTGTGCCAATTTATTTTGTCAGCCTGTCCTTCAAGCAGGGCGGCCCACGAAGTTTCTTTGTCGGCAGTACCTAGACGCAAATCTAGTGCGCCGGTCGCATCTTTTCCGATTGCGTACTCTGGGATGCTGTTATCTGTGATGTTTACGACTCCGCCCACGGCGGTGCTTCCATAGAGAAGGGTTTCAGGACCACGCAGGATTTCAACAGATTGTGCTGCAAGTGGATTCGCCGCAACGGCGTGATCTTCGCTGATGCCTGACGCATCTAATGTCCCGACTCCGTTTTTCAAGATTCGCACTCGTTCGCCTGAGTTGCCGCGGATAATTGGTCGGCTTGCTCCAGGTCCATAATAAGTCGAACTTACCCCGGGTTCTTTGCTTAAGGTTTCGCCGATTGTTGGCTCGCTTTGTTCGACGAGCTTCTTCTTTTCCACAACTGTAACGGGACTGCTGTATTCGAGCAGGCTCGGATTAAAGGGATCAGCGCTGATGCGAATTTCGGTTAGGTCGTGAATCTCGTGCTCGCGTACCGTATGCCCGTCGTCTGGAGTGTGCTCCTCTTCGGCACAAACTGTCCGTGGGAGAGATGCAATAAAGAGTAGCGTAAGTAAATATTTAGAATTCATAGCAAAATCCCCCACGTCCGAATGATAATAATATGCGATTATCATTAGAGGTGGGATTTTGCAAGTGTTTGCCGCGACAGCGCGTGATGACGACAGGGACGGAGGAGATGTTGCTAGGTGAGGATTTGGGTTTATGGGGTGGAAAAGGTGAAGGGCAGGGATAAGGAAGAGTGGCGGAGAGGGGGGGATTCGGCGGCGTCCCAATTGTCACGTTTTTTGCGCTAAAGCTCAAAAAAAGTGCCAATGCGCCGCTGATAACAATTG
>JAGRAN010000032.1 GCA_020434585.1 Bdellovibrionales bacterium | reverse complement strand
ATTCGTCAACTCGCCAGCCCTGCAAGGTGCCGGTGTTGTCTGTCCACGCCCAGAAGAAATCCATAACACCATGTTTAAAGTTCGTTCTTCCGGCAGCAAGCGAAACTTCCGCGTCGTGGAGCAGAGAGTCCGTGTGCGCATCGTACGCCTGAGCCTTGTAAAGAACGAAGCCTTGAAATGCTATCGCCGAAAGTATGCTGATGATTGCCGTGGAATAAAGTAATTCTATGAGCGTGAATCCGCCTTCTGAGGAACGCATGTTAGATTCTCCCGATACTCGCCGTTTATACCCTACAAATAATTTATCGACGGCAAAAGTTGCATGGTTAATATCTGAGCCAAAAAAAAACCTAAGAGAACAAAAAGCTTCCGAAGAATACGACAGATTCAACTAGATGAAGCATTAAAATCGGTGCTGCCCCCTAGCTCACCGACTATCACTGCTTCTTCGCCTCGCCCGCTGCATCTATAAAAATCGTATTGTCGATTAGCTCTTTGCGCTCTGCGTGCTGTTCACGCAAAACATCTACCAACCATTTCAAGTCGGTAAGCGACGCCCTTTTCAGCTCTTCAGGATCTGTCCCTTCTGGATAGTGCTTCTTGAAGGCCTCTGCTAGTTCGTCGTTCAAAAAAATTGGGTCCATCGTGCTAACCTCCTCGCGGCAGTTGCTGGCAGCTGATGTTCGCTGCATCCGCGTCTAATTGTAGAATTCGGCAGGAGCGCGATCGTCCATGAGGTTTCTTCGCGCCGAGATCGCGAATTATAGCAATAATTATAGCTACTTAGGGGATTCCCCTAGGCGTGGACGGACTCGTTTGAGAGGTTCTCGTACGAAATTAGACTCGAGCCGGAGCAGGCTCCCATACCGGGACCGCAATGTTACCAGCTCGCGAGAGATCGCGCTGTGCAAGAACCGTCGGAAGAACTAGTTCAGAACGAGTTCCGCGAACCGCTTCAAACGCGCTTCCGTGAACCCCGAGTCGGGTAAGCGAGCGCGGAGCAGCTACGACATTTCGCCTAGGCGAAATCCGCACTTTTAAGCTGCGCGAGCGTAGGCTAAGAATGCGGTGCTTGCTAATTCCCGCCTGCCGAACCGAGCGGTTCATTGGGTGGCGCAAATCAACTGCAACCCGCATCGGAATTGTCATTCCGGCAGATCCGGCAGCAAGGGCCGAAACAAACTGCATGCAGCTATACTCTTCTTTTACGTAGCGAACGAACTTTTGAGCGTGGTTTCGAAGCATCGGTAGACTCCTGAGTGCTGCTGTTGACGCAGGAGAATCTACAGGAAAATACCAATTATTACAAGTTTGGTCAGTTTTGGCGCTGCTCGGCTTAAGTGCCTGTATTATCTACCGATTTCAGAAAAGCCCTGAAATATTATGCAAATTTCATCAGGGGAGCACTTAAGTTCATGAGGAATTTTCGTTTCATCGCTGATGATTTTTCGTCCCCCAACTGACAGCCAGGTTCCTTCAACCGCTGAGAAGCTTCGCAGCGCATCGCGGAAACCTTCCTTAACGGCAATCAGTCGAAGCCGGACGTTGATTGCCTCCCCACAACTCGTCTCTTCGCTGGTGCTGCAGTTTTCTAGGGCTGAAAGATCTCGGATGACAAGAGTTCGGTCGGTACGATCGAACAATGCACTGTCGACGGCAGGGTCAATTTGACTGAGCTCTCCCGCAATTTGCGTAGGATTCTCGAAGTAGAGCTTATTCGTTTCTCCATCAACACGAGCTAGTTCAAATCGATTAAATTCTTCACGCAGAGCGATCTGCTTTGACCCTGTTCCTGCAACAAGTATCGCAGTGATCCCCGCCAAGAGCAGCAGGACTGAACCGACCGCTACAATCAGCGCCTCTTTCTCACTGAGATCCCTGCCGAGAAGGCCCTTAGCATATTTCTTGGAGTAATCTTTAGTTAAGGTCGGAGCGCGCCTCGCTAAAGAACGAAGCTGCTGCGCTAAACCTTCTGAACGCTTGGGTTCAAAGCCGCCGCCGAACTGAGACATCAGTGCCTCCCCTCAGATCGAATAGGTATCTGCCTACCGCCACTCATTAATAATTATATTCGCAGCCTACCATACGGTAGAGCGCCTGTGTCCATAAACATTCTAGGGCGAATGCCCGATACTCATTTACATCGGGGGGTTCGGCTATATGCTGCCCGGGTTCACGTGGTCATTATGGGGGTTATCAATGTTTCGTAAAATCCTAAACAGCACAGTCGCCGCTGCTATTCTCCTCGCCTATTCACCAATTCCCGCATACGCGGTTCCTCAGTGGAACGGTCAGATGCAGCAAGGCGGCAATAATCACGAAAACGCCAACGGCATTAACGAAGCAGCAGAAGATGAAATGCATAATCGCGAGAATGATCGCGATGCGCTGCAGCAAGCGGAACGAGCCGCTGACGCAGCTCGCGCGGAAGCGCGAAGAAAATGGGTCGAGGCTCAGCAAGCGGCTCAGCGCGCTGCTCACAACCAGAATCCACGCATGCAGGAGGAACTAGATCGCCTTGCTCGCGAAGCTCACGAAGCAGCCGCCGAGGCTCAGCGCGCTGCCAACGAGGCTCAGCAGTATGCAGAGCGTCTGCTCGACGAAGTTAAGTCGCAGTTCGATGAAGCAAAAGAAGAAGCGGAGAGAATGAAGCGAGCTGCTGCGCAAACTATTCGCGAACACCAGGAAAGAGCACGAGATGCCTTTGAGCACGGTGCTAGCGCGGCGATGGACCTGGCTAAAGCAATGGTTTTAGCTACGATGCTTCAGGCTATGGGAATGGGCTCGCAGGCACGTGAACTCAACGTGATGATCACTGAAGCTATAGCATTTACTGGACCGGTGGGTGCTGCCGTATACGGGGCTGCACTGGTAGAAGTCATTGATGAGATGAAGCAAATGCTGCGACTTGCCGCAAAAGCCGGCAGACACGCGTCCGACGAAGCTCAAGCCAGAGCTGCAGAGGCTGCCGAACGAGCTGCAAACAACAGTGAGCGCGGTGCTGAAGCCCTGATTGAGATGATGCGTGAATTGCAGCGCCAAGCCCAGGACGCTTAGTCCTGGAGTCTGACTTGCCGCGATAATTGGCTCAAAGCGAACCCTGCTGACAATTATTGTCGTCAGCGACACAAGGGATCTGTTTGTTTCTGGGGACTTGTAAGCAATCCTCCAGCTTTACGTGATGTAGTTTGCGAGCACGATCCTTGCAAAGTTGCTGAAACCTAGGAAGCGATGTAGCGCACGGACCGCGCAGCCGATAAATACAGCAGGCAGGCAAATTAGGGTAAGCGGCCCAAGTTGAATAAGTCTTCTAACGAAAATGGCTTCACGCTACTCGAGCTACTCGTAGTTGTAGCGATTGTCGGCATTTTAGCGGTAGTCGCCATACCGCAGTATGCAAAGTACCGCGACAAAGCAAAAGTGATTGCGGTCGCCTCGGACCTGCGAAACTTCGCAACCGCGTTTCGCGCATACGCATTTCTCGAGGGCGAATACCCTCCCGATTCCCACAATCAGCTTCCTCCCGGAGCCGGCATGGAAGAGTTCATCGACCCTGGAGTTTTTGAAGCTGAAACTCAATTGGGAGGCCGCTACAACTGGGAAGGACCGGATGGATATCCGTATGCCGGTATCAGCCTATTCGAAGCGACTGCTGAAGAAGAACTGCTGGAACAGCTTGACTCCACACTTGATGACGGGAACTTGGCTACAGGCTTATTTAGACAAACCCCAAATGGAAGGTATACCTACATTCTAGAAGAATTTTGACTTCCGATAGCTGTGAGCTAGAATTTCCTGTCAAACCTGTAATTTTGCTGCCGAGCCTTAAAATGAAATCTGCAATTCTGCTTCTCCCATTTCTTTTCACTGCCGCCGCTTTCGCTGACGAGTGCACTAACTGGCAGACCGAACACCCTGCGTGGCTATTCTGTGACGATTTTGAGTCCGGCAGCTTAGGCAGCTGGGAAGACGTCACGGACATTACGATTGCTAGTGGAACCGGAAAAAAACACAACGGCACCTATAGCGCTCAACTCTTTTACCCAAATGGCTCGGAGGGCGCTGGATGGATGTGGAAGAAAGCACTCAGGCCCGACAACGCAAACAACGACGCGCAGTATGTTCGCTGGTGGCAGCGCTGGGAGCCAGGATTTGAATGGAACAACGGCCCATCCGGTGATCAAAAACTGTTTATGCTACAGGCTCTCGAGCCTCAAAGCGGTTGGGGGCAAACTGCCAGCTGGAAAATTTACGTTCATCTTGTCGGACAGGAACACAGCGGCCAGGGCGTCCTACTCAACGAACCATATTTTGACCGATTCATTTGGAGTGGCGGTTCGCAGTGGGATGGTCAGTGGATGGGCATGCAGCAAAACTCCACAGTCTATCGCTATCAAACAGATAAGTGGGAGTGCACTGAAATTGAAGTAGTTCACAACACCCCGGGCTCTTCTGATGGGCGAGTCAGAGTTTGGTTGAATGACGTACTCGCCATGGACAGAAACAACATTAAACTGCGCGATGAAGCTGTCAGCTGGAACGCTCTGCAGCTAAACGGCTGGTATGGGAGTCCCGGAGTTCCCAAAAATCAGTATAGCTGGGTAGATCAAGTCGTGGTCAGCACAGAACGCATCGGCTGCTCCCACGCCCAAAGTTCCCCTAAGAACGTGCAAGTTGTGCCGTAGCAGCGGCACTTCACGTTTCAAGCTGATATTCCGCCGGCACTTCCGGGTCTTTTGGCGGTGCCTCTCCGCAAAGGGCTGCGGTAATTCTCGCAACATGGATGTGGCTTGTTTCGATAAACTCCTTAACGCCGCCAATTTGGGTTCCTGCCGCAGCGGTTCCCGCGACATATAGACCCTGCACGTTAGTTTCCATCGTTCGTCGGCTGTAGCTAGGTTTCTTGCCCTCCCCCTCAAGCTGAACACCTGCGGATTCGAACAGGGAAGAATCTTGCTGATAGCCAGTTAACAGAAGAACGAAATCAGCAGGAACTCTAAGCGGGCCACCTCCGGACTCCAGCAGAGCAGACTCAGGAGTTATCTCGACCGGACTGCTCCCGGGCACAAAGTGAATTAAGTTTCGTTTAACAAGGCCCTTAATCTCTGGGAGCAGCCAATATTTGACGCGGGATTCATCGAGCGCAGCACCCCGGTAACTAAGCGTCACATCACATCCCACACGAAACAGGCGAATTGCGGCTTCGACGGCAGAATTCTTTCCTCCTACTATCAGCACTTTTTTCGCAAAATACTTATGGGGGTCCTCCAAGTAGTGGCTTACGTGGGGCAGATCTTCACCAGGAATATTAAGCAGCCGCGGCGCATGCATATCTCCAATTGCCAAAACAACCCTTTTCGCCGTAACTTCCTCAAACTCGTCTGCAGCTCTACTTCGTGACGATTCTTGCGGCCCGCCGACAGCGTGTAAACTTCTCGACAAAGAAACTTTAAAGTTCCCGTCTTTGGTAGGCGTCACGCTCCGAACAAAGCAATACGTTCGAATTTCAAGCTTCAACTGCTGCACTACTCCACGTAGGTAGGTCAGATATTCTTCGCGAGTAGCTTTAGTTTGAGAAGTGTTGTTAAGCGGAATGCCGGCAATGGCGATTCTTTCACTGGAAGAAAAAAACATTGTATCCGGCGCGTACCAGTCAATCGTTCCTCCGACCTGCCCGGCTTCGACATGAATGTAATCTATGCCGCGCTTCTTTAAGTTAGCGGCTAATTCGATTCCAATCGGCCCGGCCCCGACAATAACTACATCTGTTTGCTGCACTATGCTGCTCCTGTAATTCTCTCCGGCGCAAACAGCGCTGCCATATCTGACGCAAACTTTTCCGCACGCTCTTTCGTCATTTCAGCAACCGCTACTCTAATTCCCGGCGTACTCTTAAGTCGGTATTTTTCACCTGCGCTTACACTCCAGCCCTGATCGAGCAGACCCTGACAGAGCGCTGTTTCTTCTGCAACCGGAATCCACACATTAAGTCCTGAACGGCCTCTGCCCTTAATTCCATAGCGCGCCAAGGCTGATTTAAGCATTTCGCGGCGCTCGCCGTAAGCAGCCTCAGCCTTAGCCAGCAGCTTGTCCACCTGCTTGTCACGGCACATTCCCAGCACGATCTGTTGCAGAATATGACTTACCCAGCGCACAGCAATTAACTGACGGCCCTCAACTCGGGAAAGAGTTAAGTCATCCGCCGCAACAAAGGCCAACCTCAAATCAGGCCCGAACGACTTTGAGACAGACCGAATGACAGCCCAGCTACCTGCCGAGTGACTAGCTATCGGAAAATAATCTGCTCCGGCAATTCCGTAAGCATGATCATCTTCAACTATGAAAATTTCTGGCTTCTTGCTCAGCACCCTGACCAGTTCCTCAGCACGCTTCTGATTGACCGCTGCTCCTGTTGGGTTCTGAGCCCTCGGCGTCAGGATTACAGCTGCGGGCCGAGTCCTCAGCGCTTCTTCAAGGGCGGCAGGTATCATACCGAAATCATCTAATGCGACCGGAATTGGGGCCAGGCCCAGCACGCGAATCACATCAATAATTCCTGTAAAACATGGATCCTCAACAATAACTCTGTCCCCTCGCCTCGTATGTGCTTCGAGAGTTCGCTTTAGGCCGTCCAGGGCACCACTGACAATTGCAACGCTACTGGTTTCAATACCATCAGCGGCGAACATAGATTTAGCAGTAGCAACGAGATCGACAATATTGAGCTCCTCACCGTATAAGCGGGGACGATCGTCAAGTTTGTCCAGATAGGGTCGCAGTTTAGGGAGTAGTTTAGGATCAGGATTGCCTCGGGCGAGGTCAAAACTGTTTTTTGGCACCTTCCGTGTTCTGCTGCAGCAGCGCAGCGGAGGTGAATAGTTCACTATTGTTCCGGAACGACCCTGAGAGATCAAAAAACCACGCTCGCGCAAAGTGCGATACGCTGCTGAAACAGTAGCTGGGCTTACAGACAATGTTTCTGCCAGCGCCCTCACGGTCGGCACCTGAGCTCCTGGTGCAAGTGCCCCGCTGCCAATAAGCGACTCTACGCTCTCAGCAATTGAACATGCATTGTCTCCGCTGATCTTGGCGTGTGATTCAACCATCTCAGAGTCTCCACTTAATTTTTGTTCTAGAACATTAAATATATTGATCTAGAACATTACATCAAGTATAAGATTGTTACAAGACATTAACCTTTTTGTTCTAGCACAAAAGGAGAAGTATAATGAATACAGCTGCTTCCTACACCAAAACCTCAACCACCACCTTCGGCCACAAGAAAGACCGAGGCTCCTACGAAAAGCGGTTGGTTCATGAAATCATCGACAGCTCGCTCCTCGCCCACCTGAGCTTTCAAACCGGCGGAGAGCCGTTTGTCATTCCGATGGCCTTTGTTCGAGTCGGAGAGAAACTCTACTTTCACGGGTCTCCCAAAAGTAGAATCGCTGAAGTGTTGCGACAGGGCGGTCCGGTATGCGTAGCCTTTACTCTGCTTGACGGTTTGGTTCTTGCTCGCTCGGCGATGCACCACTCGATGAACTACCGCTCAGTGCTTGTCTTTGGCCAAACTGAGGAGGTCACCGATCGCAGCGAGAAGCGCGCGTCGCTTCGTGCTCTTGTTGAACACGTGATTCCCGGCAGAAGCGATGACATCAGAGAAACAACGGAGCACGAAATAGACGCTACCTTCGTTGCCTCGCTTAGCATTGAACAGGCATCTGCCAAAGTTCGCGAAGGCGGTCCTAAGGATGCGCCAAGCGATAGAGAACTTCGGTCTTGGGCGGGAGTAATCCCGCTTGAGCTGCAGGCGAAATGTCCAATCCAAGACGGGTCCGGTGATTACCGCGCCCCACTGCCTGCATATATCGAAAAGTTCAACTTAAGCCCTTCGGGAGACAAAACATGACTGCTTCAACGTTTTGCGTTCAAGCTTTCGCCCTTGGCGCCCTGGCAGTAGTAGGAATTATCTTTCTGCTAGCCGTTATCAACGCAGCGCTGTCGAGAGACTTAGAGCGCAGCTATAACCACAGGGACGAATTGCCTAGATCCATCCTGCGTGCTCGAGTGGAGGACCTTAAACGCAGCTGCAAAAGGCAGTGCCAGAAATTGATCGACGAAACAAACGACGTAGCCGACGCAGTCTTGCAGCTTGCCCGTGGTACGCGACGCAGCAAATCAAGGGAGATTAGCGCGCAAGAAGACTATGGCCAATCAGGCTAACGAATTTCGAGCGAAGCGCTGGTGGCTCTCAAATCTATCTATTACCTCTGGCCTAGCCACCAGCGCTTTAGCACCGGCAAAGACTGAACCGACAGCACATACCCGAGAGTGGGAATCAGCGCTCCTAACATAGCGTTGGCAGCCCCAATAACCCAAAGCACCACGGACGCTAGGAGATAGGTAATCGCCGCGATTGTTGCGGCTCGAATCAAACTCGTCTCCCAAGCTTTATCCGACTCGACTCGAGCATTTCTAAGCCTGACTTCTGCCAGCTCGCGCTCAAGCTCCGCAACCCGCTCCTCCAAGTCACTCATAGCTCAAGCCCATAGACGTTTCTTAACCAAGTCCCAGCACCATATGCCAACACAGCGGCTCGTGGTCCTGCTTCAGAAAATCAAGGTCTGCCATTACACCTCAAACTAAATGCCCTAGCCTGCGCTCCCGATGCTTAAAAAGTAGAATCAAAATCGCGCCGGCCGCGAAGCCTCCGATGTGGGCCATATACGCAACACCGCTGCCGCCGGATTTCACCGAAACCTGGGACAAAAGCTGTAAAAAAATCCAACCTCCTAATACGATATAAGAGGGAACGAGCATCACACGATGAAATACAAGTAAATGAACATGATTGCGCGGATACATCAGCAAATAGGCTCCTAAAACTCCCGCAATCGCTCCGCTAGCACCGAGGCAAGGAATTGTTGAGTTGGGGTCTGCCGCAACATGGGCAACACTCGCCGCAAGCCCGCAGAGAAGATAAAAGAACAAGAATTTTACATGACCGAGCAGATCTTCGATCTGGTCCGCGAAGATCAACAAGTACGCCATATTTCCGATTATGTGCATCCATGAACCATGCATAAACATGGAAGACAGCAGCGTTAGATAAATTGGGGAAGGTCCGGGTGCCTGATGAAGTACTTGACGCTTACCTTCAATTATCACCACTTGCTGCCCGACCAAGTCGGTAGCGTGCATAAGTTCGTACGGGACAGCGCTAAAACCGTAAGTAAAAGTCTCCCCAACCGAGAATTGCAGATACCACACGTAGACGTTCGCCGCGAAAATCAGCCAAACGACTAGCGGCTTCAGATGCCGCTTTGAGTTATCATCTCCGATCGGAATAAACATAATTCACCACCCACAACCAGATACAGGCAGTACTATAGATTAGTATCCGGCCCCCTCACAACTCGTGGTTTTTCGCAGGTCCAACGCAGGAATAATTCTAGATTATAATTATTATCGTTCTTGTCTCGAGCCGGTCCGCAAACGACTTGGGCGTGAACATCGTAGCTGCCCCTCTCCTTTTCCTCGATGATGGTTGTGTACTGAGGACTGCAAAGGCCATCACAGCGTTGATAAAGATTCTCACCATCTTTGCCCTTACCTTGGGAAAAGTCGGAGAACCAAGTATTGATGGCTTCAATCGATGCAAAGTTAGTTTTGCGATATTCGATGGGGTTTTTAGTCGTCACCGCGAAGTGCTCCTCGCAATTTGCTTTTCCTCGATAGCGGTCAAGAAACTTACTCGGCACGGAGCGAAATACTATTCGCGGCCTTGGAGAGGCAGTACATCTTCCCGGACACAAGTTCTCAGGAGCGTCGTCACTAAGCGAGGATCCGGCGGTTTTAAACATTTCGGCGGACTCAAACCGCAGGGAGCCGTAGCTGTTTGTCGAGTTGGCCCACACACCTGCCGTTGCAACGGTTTGTTTCAGGCGGATGTCCTTTAGCACTCCGGCGCAGGTTTCCTCAGACTGAGAAAGTGCTGGCAGCGCGGTCAGCAATAACCAGGCGATCAAACTAATAAATTGAAAACGCTTTGCTAACATAAACTACTTTGTATCAAACATTCTAACATGTTTTCAATACGAAGAACGTCCGAGCACTAAGAACTGAACTTAAGGGTTTTCGCTATTCTGGATCTGAAGACGCTCCAGCCACCCGCGCTGCTCGAGGTAATGCCGCAAACCGGGATCTGCTAATGAGACGGGATCGAGATAAACCCCGAGCAGCTGTCGCGACCACCAATTCTGACGGGGTTCCTCATCTGGCGGTTGAAATTTATACTGATAAAGCAGAGCCCGAAGATACTTAGGTGATGGGCCGTCCAGCGTACCCTTCGCTAAAAGTTCTTTAATTCGCGGCTCTCCCGCCAAAATTTTAGCTGTGAGATGAATCAGCCACGGATTGCTTTCGATGCGGGACATAGCTGCAAACCAAATTTGCCAATCCAGTCTGGGTTGATAAGGAGCAACGACGCAAGGTGCTCGGTCTAGGCTTCCTGGCTTGCACGGAAAGTCCAGTTCTCGCCACTCCGTATCGGCATCAATCTTCGCCGAATCCGTCACTTCTAACACGACTTCAGCCCGGCGACTCCCCACGCTGCCAAAGGCGCCATATGTATTAACTAGCCGCAGGGGTTCAAACGACGCGTTCATCGCCTGAGACGCGGAGAGCATATTAACGATCGGAAACACGCTAAGGATGCCAATCGTTCCGACTAGAAGATACAAAACCACGCGACGGCTAAGCGGCACTTCCGCTTCGGGGTCCTTGCCTACCACTCGAACAAAGCTCTGCCAAAACGAGTCATCGAAGCACGCAAGCACTGCAATAATCGTCAGCCAATTAAGCCAAGATAAGTTACCGCTGAGTATAAGAATTAGCTGGAAGCTTATCGTCAACAACCCGCCAACAATTCTCAGCCTCCGAGGGCCGAGCATCATCCAAGGAGCTAGCAATTCAACAAGGTGATTGAACAATACCCCGGACTTCAGCAGCCACGCAGGTAGGCGGTGGAAGAAAGGGCTCAGCGGGTTGGGTAGCGGCTGGGTCTCGAAGTGATACAGCAAACAGCTAAAATCTTTCCAACAACTGTCCGCGCGAATTTTAATCAATCCCGCTCCAAACATTATGCGGAAAGCAAGCCATCGCAGCAGCCAAACAACAATTATTGGAGCGCGGTGCATCCGCGGAAACGGCCGCAGCTCTCTCAGCGGACACAGAAAAATACTTAGAAAGCCTGTTTCGAGCAGCTGGATCTCCCAACCGTAGCCATAGAAAATCTGCCCCACTTCGACAAAGGAAAGATATAAAGCCCAAAGAATAAACTGCACGGCAGCGTTGCTTACTCCCAAAGCTACAGTCAGACTAAGCACGGTTCCAAGCCAGGCGCAGGCCAGCAAAAACGTATCGTCGCAGCTAATCCAGAAGATTGTCGGGGAGCTGAAATATGCGAACAAACCAGCTCCGAGCGAACGTTCACGCGCCTCAAGCCAAAGATCGATCGGCAGCAGTCCGAAGTGTCCGATAAGCGCTTCAGACTGAAGAAGTAGTCCCAAAAACGCTACAAAGTACACCGCTCCAAGCAGACGCAAAATGACGAATCGCGTCACTTCATATGACTGCGCATTCCCTTCCCCCGAATTTTTAGTCGTCCACTGCATTAACAAGCGAGTTTAAGTAAGTTATAATTAAATTAGAGTTTAGGTTTTGATTGAATGAAACGGCGAAAATTTCTTCAAGGATTATCGGCTACCGCTTTGCCTCTCGCAACTGGCTGCAGTTACATGCGAATTGACCCCTGGCACTTTCGCATCCGCAGCCCGTATTTCACCTCAATCAAGCACGAGAAGGAAGTGCTGAATAAAGCTAACCTCTTTCTCTCCGATGACGGCAAAGTCAGGATTCTCGTCGCCCGCGGAAACGCTTATGAACGGGGCTACCAGCAGGGTGCGCTGCTGCGTGATGAAGTGCAGGAGAACCTTGAGTACATCTACAATTTAGCTCTCAAAAAATTCTACTTCGAAGAGCTGTTCGCGGAAGTCTACGAGCGCATGCGCCCCTTTATCCCCCAGGAGTATGTCGACGAAATGCACGGGCTGGCCCATGGAGCTCGCCTGCCGCTAAAACTCGTGCATCATCTACATATCCTGCCGGCAATGGGCGAATGGGGTGGAAAGCGCCAAGTCAAAAAAGTTATCAAACAAATGATGAAGGGCGCTCCTGAAGAAGACTGGGACTTGGGAACCTCGTGCAGCAATTTTAGCCTTGCACCTGCCACAACTTCTGACGGCAACTTTTACGTGATTCGAATTCTAGACTGGGGCTTGCATCGTATTTCGAAACTTCATGAGTTTCCACTTGTGACCGTAAACATTCCTGAGAAAGGAATTGCTTCGGCAAATATTGGATGGGTCGGTTTTCTCGGAGCCGTTTCGGGAATTAATGCTCAGGGAATTACCTTGGGGGAAATGGGCTACGGAGATCCAGACAACGAAACTCTTGCCGGAGTGCCGATGATATTTTTGCTGCGTGACGTACTTAGCTATTCGTCAAACTTAGCTGACGTTAGGCGCATTATAAGCTCCAGCCCCGGAACTAACTCCTTTGGCTACGTAATGACTGATGGCAAAACAGGTGAAGGAGAACTTTACATCCGCGATCGTGATCGCTTCGTAGTCTTCAAAGCGGGTCAGGAAGCACGAGATAAAAATGAATTTCTCCCGGCTATCGCCGACGTCTCATACGGCGGGCACTATGAAGAAAAAATGGCTGAATTACTTGCGCAAAATCGAGGCAGTTACTCACTCGAGATGATTCAGAACAAGCTAATTCCCGAACTCGTAATGAAAAGCAATTTCCAAAACGTTATCTACGAGCCGCGGAAGCTGCAAATCTGGGTCAACAACGCCAAAGACAGGAGCAGCTTAGCCGCCGATTCGCCCTACACTCATATAGATTTAGCGAAGATACTACGCGAGGCTTAGCTTAGTGGTCAAAGAGCAGCTCGCCAAGTTTGCCAATCAAAGAAAAAGGCAATTGAATTAGTCTATACGGCCAGTGATTAACGCTCATTCCTTTTCCTAATTTGCGTTCGTAGAACGCCATCGCCTCCGTTTCGATATAATTCATTGGAAAGATACCGACCGGAGTCGCCGGCGGGATAATCGGTGCATAGCGGGTGAAAGCAACGCTGGTATAATGTCCGCTTGCTAGAAAGATAGTATCGGGATGCCCGATTGTCTCACGCAGCCTCATTCCGTATTTAATCGGCACAGACCTGTCGAACGCCGAAAGAATCATCAAGGTGTCTTTCGCATCGATGTACATTGCCAGATTTTTGGGGTCAGTCCTGACATTTTCAGTCAAAAAGTCGAAGAACTCCTTTTCGGTAATATTATATTTATCCATAACGCGCTGGCGAAAGCGATCAATACCGTTCTCCGCCGAGTCACGAAACATATTTACCAAATCCTGGCCACCCATCGCTATAACGTTATATTTAAGTCGTTCATCGACACCGGCAGTTATTGCCACGTTTATCCCTCCGCGGCTGATCCCAAATGAGCCAAACCTGTGCTTGTTGTGCTCTCGTTCGAAAAAGTCCATTGCAATCCGATCTTTAATCACATTGCCTCTGAACACTTCCTCTAGCTCATAGAAGTAGTCCGGATTCTTGAAGCTGCCGTCGCGATGGACAACTGCCGTTTCGAAACCCCGTTTCGCAAAGTATTCTGCGAAGTAGTTTGCAAACTGGTTTCTGCCGCCGAGAATTGGAAAAACAAGAACTAATGCATCGTTCGGCTTGGGTCGGCGAAAGTAATCTAACGTGATTTCTCCTGAAGCGGTGTTTAAGCGAATTCGCTCGACCTCGCAGTCGGAAACGTCGCGCAAATGTTCTCGGTCAACGACGGTGTAACCGCCTTGTTTGTAGTAATCTTCGACGGATTGCGGACGGTGGTTATCTGTCAGATCTCTTGCGCTGCCCGGCATAAAGACACAGGCCGAGGCTGAAAGCACAAGGTAAAGGGCACAGAAAAAACGCATCGCAAAACCAAGCTTCGAGTCAGAGCAGCAAAAACCTTACTTATCAACTATTATACTACGCTGGGACGAATTTAGCGAAAAAACTAGAGATTGCCCCGCAAGTCCTGTTCGCGCTCTAAAGCCTCAAACAGAGCCTTGAAGTTTCCGGCACCGAAGCCTTGGGAGCCTTCACGCTGGATAATTTCAAAGAAAAGCGTCGGTCGATCGTGGACAGGTTTTGTAAATATTTGCAGCAAATAGCCGTCATCGTCCCTGTCGGCCAAAATGCCCAACCCAGCAATCGCAGCTAAATCTTCCTTGATGCTTCCGACGCGTGCCGGGACCTCGTCATAGTAGGCTTTGGGAACTCGCAGAAAATTCACCCCTCGCCTGCGTAGATCCTTTACAGTGTGAATAATATTGTCAGTGCGCAGTGCAATATGCTGCACCCCTGGACCCTGATGAAACTCCAGATATTCTTCAATCTGAGACTTTCGTTTTGCCTCGGCAGGCTCATTGATCGGCAGCTTAATCTTACTTGTGCCGTTGGTCATGACCTTAGACATCAAAGCCGAATATTCGGTCGAAATGTCTTCATCAGTAAAATGAATCATCTCCTTGAAGCCGAGCACGTCCTCATAGAACTTAACCCAATGTTCCATCTGGCCTTCTTCGACGTTTCCGACCACATGATCAACGTTCATTAGTCCGGGTTCCGTCTGCGAGGGAATAGACTCAAAATAATCCTCGTACGGCACAAATCCCGGCCAATAACAGCCCTTGTATTCCCCTCGCTCAACTGCCGAATGCACCGTTTCGCCGTACGTATAAATAGCAGCGCGTTTGACGAATCCGCTTTCGTCCCTCCAAATTGTGGGCGATTCAGCAGATCGTGCTCCGCGCATCATCGTTTCCGCATAAAACGCCTCAACGTCTGGCACACGGAACGCGACATCTTTCACGGTGTCGCCGTGAATCATGACATAGGGCGCCATCCAATGGCTCAGTGTCAAGGGACCGGATATGACTAGCGTGATATCGTTCTGCTCCAGAACATAAGTGGCAGCATTTCGATATCCGGTTTCCGGCCCACGGTAAGCAAGCGGTCTAAAACCAAACGCGCGCGTGTAAAAGTAAGCAGTCTGCTTGGCATTGGCGGCGAAGATCTCAACATAAGCAACAGCATCAATTGCAAGTGGGTCGTCGACACGCTTAGCCGCTTCGGGATCGAATGGCAGCGCCTCGCCGGGAATGACTTTGTGCTCTTTCTTCTTCATGATTTTCCCTGACGCAATAATTGAGTGCTAGTATTAGGCGACTCCAACAGTTTGCGCTTACACAAACTCTAAAAGAATTCCTGCTGGAACGCCTCTTCTGAGTAAATATGCTCTCTATACGGGTCCTGTGCTGTCAAGATGCTTTCACCGGTTTTTGCACAAACCGCCTCACGTACGGGGTGTATGTTGAAGAATTTAAGGCGTTCCCGCAGCCGAGCCATGGGAGAAACTCGCGGAAGCGGCAAATTGTTGCTTCGATAATACTCGAGTTCTTGCCTAATTATTTTAAATGGTCGGCCACTTTTCTCACAGCGCAGAACCGCTCCGAGCACTCCATCGTCTACATCTGCAATATGATCTGGAACACTGTAATGACTTTCCACAGAGGCATCCTCTGCGGACTCCCAGCCAAACCCACGTCGCAATGCGTCTTCGGGCTTGAGCGGTAAAAACTGCATTGCATCGCTGTGGTTGTAATAATAAGGCGAAAGACTGCTCGGAAAGAACATTCCATACTCCCCGGTCGAGCGCATGTGCGCAAGCACTCGCTTTAGAGTGTCGAAGTATTCAGTCTTTGAATACTGTTTGTTTAGAATGCAGTACTTTGCTTTTTTGAGCCCGACGCAGCCAAAGCAATTCTGCGATCCATAGCCGGTAAACATGCAGTATTCTAAGTCAGAGCAAGTCGGCCAGCAGTCTACGCAAAACTTCAAGTTGTAAGCTCCATCGCCGGAATTGCCGGTGTTGTAGATTAACTCGGAGTCGTTGCCGTAATAAGTATAGCAAATGCTATTTTTAGCACCGTCGACACAAATGCAGTGCTCGAGGTCTTCCCCATCGGAAACAAAATAAGACGACTTACAGTTTTTTGTGTTGTAAAGATAATTGCCGGTAGATTCGTAAGCCTGTCTTCCAAAATACGACTTGATTGGAAACTGCTGAAAATATTCTTGGAACTGGGCCTTTGCGTGCTTAAGCTGCACAAAGCTACCTAGCTCAATGCCGTTTAACCGCGATAAATATTCATCCTTGCTCAGCGGTTCATTGTAGAAGCAGTATTCTTGGTGAGACAAGTTAACGCAGCCGAAGCAATTGGAGCAGCCTACACAGTTGCTGAGAAAATAAGAGTCCGAACAGCTGATACAGTGAGATGAAAATTTTAAATTATAGCAGTCGTGAACGTCCTCACAGTCAAAGCAAAGCTCACAGTTAATCGCACAAACGCACTCAACGACATTACGGCAATCAATCAAGTATTGGCCGAACATACAGTCTTCGTTGCGCGAGGAAGCGAAAATGAGATAACAGTTTTTCGCACCTGTGATTCCATTGGTGTAGTCACTGTTTTCCATTCGGGAGTGAACTACGGCTCGATCCGGCAGCGGAACTGAACTAAACAGCTCAGCAAACTGTTCGAAGAACGGTCGTTTAAAGTCATAATCTCGGCCGTAGTCTCTTGCATCCCAATCGTGAGACGCCCAGTAGTCAATTTCATAGACGACTACGTCCGCCTCCGGCGGAATACCGGAAAGCACCAAATCTCCGGTATAATCGGACTCACGACGATAAAGCTTTGACCGATTGCGAAATGCTAGCAGCGCCCGCAGGCGCTCGGTAGGAGATTGACGCGGCAGCGGGATATTGTTGGCTCTGCAGTATTCCGCTTCAAATTCGGAAATGCTGAATTCTAAACCCGAAACCAAGCATCGGGGGTTCTGGGGCATGCTACTGATTCGCGGCAAACGACTGCGAATCTGTGTCGGCCTGCTGGGCTTGAATCACAACCTCTAAGGGCGACGCAGTCTGCGCAACGTCTATCCATCCGTTCTCTTGAACGACCTCGGGAACAACATCTAGATAGTTCTCAGCTCTCCAACCAGCACAGCCCATATAAATAACTTTGTCGGATCTGTACTCGTTGCGGGTCTTGAGTTCATGATTTCTCGCCGCGCGAAGCACTTTCTTACGCCTAATGCTAATGTGAGGACTGAGCTGCCGAGCCATTTCACCATCGCGCACCCGATCCAGGTCTTCTCCATATTCGCGCTTAAGCAGCTCGATAGCCAAGCGATGAGACAAGGTAAGTCCATACTGGTTCTCAGCGGACTTTTTCAGCCTCATATGTGTAATCGCTCTGCTTATATCTGCGAACATAGAACTCCTCTGCAACTTTCGCCTACCACTCAATCACCACAGCTGTAGCTTATTCAGGAACTGTCACAACTCCAGGCTGATATGTACTGCTATCGGCCAGAGACGCACGTGCTAATTTGCGGGTTAAGTCGTCTTCTCGGCTGCCGTTGTCGCTCGGTCTTTCGATAACTTCCTTCCACTTGCCGTTAACAAGTTCGTATTTGACCAGCTTGCCGGTTCGAGGGTCGCGAACTCGCATTAAGCCGTCCCGCTCTTGCTCGTGCATTTCCTCATCTCCCATTCCGAGACGATAGATATCCTTAACACTGACTGACTGAATGCGCGGAATATCACCAGTTTGTTCTGCATTCTGTCTGCGCTGAAGCTCCTCGGAGCCGACGAGCGACAAGCTAAGAGTTCCTAAGTTTGCAGCGAGCTCTACCATTTGGGCTTCGCGCTCCTTTACCAGCAGAGTTGCAGTCGAGGAAGTCGGGCCGGATGGATTCTCTCCGCGGTTCGCAGCCATTGCTTCGCTGTCTGTCATACCACCAAAGGCGAGAATTTTAGCCGCACGAACGATAGTCGCAACTTTTTGCATGCCGCGTTCGTCAGTATGGAACCACAATACGTCAACGTGGGTATTAGGCTTAGCAAATCCCTCAACACTGGTGCGAACGTTCACAGCAATCGTGACTGCGCGAAAGCCTTCTGGGATATCGAGTTCGTTAACGACACGAATGTCGCTAATGTCATCACCACTAATCGGGAAGTCTGCTTTGATTTCGCGCTTGGAATATTTACCTGCTACGAACGGCAGGTCTGCTTCAAAATACGCTTCTGCCGGAGCGTGAATTCGTTTTACAGGCCGAACAGTGAAGTTGACGTCGGCCAACAAAACACCGGCTGGCAGCGTTTCTTTTGCAACAAGCAGATTGACCATTTCTTTTTGATCAAGCGCCTTGGCTTCAGCATAGTCATCACCGGAAGGCTTGGAGGTGCCATTACGCTCAGATATCTCCTGGAGCGCACCAATCAGCAACAGTGCCATAATTAAGACAACCATGCCCATCGACATGATTGCTACTCGGAAGCGGGAAAAAGACCTGTCTACCGACGCGTTAAACTCAGGTTTCTTACTTTTCATTGCTACACTCCAGTTAACTTAATAATCGTGTTTACGCGCCTACTGCACCAGTACTCGCGCGTTAGCCAGTATCCCCGTAGCCGGACCACCGTTGCCGGTCCCGCCTACAGGCTGCGAATCCAGAAATCTAAAGGTGATTGCCCAGTTGTTCCCGTTCCCTACGATCGAAACAACTTCAAGCACTACAAATGCAAGAATATTTACTTCGTGCGCACCGTTACCAAATTCGTCAACGACCATAACGGTAATAACTGGGTCGTTGTCCAATCGCCACTGGAAGCCATCGCGAACGCCGGCAAATCCAGTTGCTGAATCATACTCGTCTCCAACTGAAACAGTAACTTCGCAGCCCGTACCCTGCATCGCGTGCAAAAAATTCGGAGCACTCGACATGTTTCCGCCCACGTCTATCTTACCCCAGTTACCGGGCGACGCTCGAGTAATCGTCAACAAGTCACCGGGCTGATACAAGGGCGCGTCATTGTTATTAACGTCAAAAAGAGTCGGCCATTCGAGACCAAACGGGACCAAGCAAGATACGTCATTAGAGGAGGCAAGGGTCGCAATTGAATCGACTGCTGGATCCATCTGTGTCCAGATCAGACGGCCGAGCGAAAAAAGCACCGAGCGTTCTCCGGGCACGCGAACCGCATTCCACGGTGTAACGTCAGCAGCGAAGCTGGTTCCGTTCCAATTGCCGACTTCTATCGCTCCACGACTAGCAATCTCTGCCGCCGTAAGTCCGTTGGCTAGAGCCGCATTTTGGGCCTCAGCAATTACGTCAGACTTACTTACACCTGGCTCAATGACTTTAAGCACTCCAGCCATCGCGCCCGCGTCTGCCGCAACATTAATTTGACGATGCTGAACTCGGACCATCCCGACATCAACCACCAATGAAGCAAATATCAGCATGCTCCCAATAACAACCGAAGCAATGACCGCCATCCCGCCTTTCTCGGACTCACCAGCACGTTTAAAATTCGGTATCATGGCTTTTACTCCTACTTCATTACAGCTTCAGCATTCATCGTAAACGTGCCGGCAGAACCAGGAACTACAAACGAAAACAATAAAGGATACGAGTGAGAAATCTGAACACGCTTTGCCCCGCTGAGTCCGCCAGAAGTGTAGTCAGGATCGCTCACGACTGAGGTAGTGTTATTGTCGGGGTCTAGCAGTGGGCGCATGGCGGCTTTAGCGGTTGCTTCAACTTGGGTCGAAGTCGGAGGCGTGCTGCCAACAATCATCGAACGAGCGGCGACTGCAGCGGCGTTGCGCAGTGTAAGCTCACCTGCCAAGATCATCCCCCACTGTATTAGTCCAAACAAAATAAGGACAAAAAGCGGGAGTGTAATTGCAGTCTCCACCATAGCCACACCGCGTTCGTCGAGACTGCATCGAGATTTAATGATTTTATTTGTGCCTAACACAGACAAACTGCTCCTGTAGCAGGCGAGAGGACATCTTCTAAATCGGACTTTGACGACACTACCGTATGGTCTTGCCTTCGCTGTCCATCCCCGGCCGCGTTTACGCAGAAGCTCCCGCTTTCTATGAGCTCCACCGAAACCGCAATCGAGGACAAAAAAACATGTTTCGAAAAACCAAACTGCGTGAGTGGCTTAATGAAAAAAATTCCCTAAACTACGACAAAAAAATACACCAAACCTAATAAAAGGCAATCTGCACTAGGGAATGCACTGACTTCTGAGGAACAGCTAACGCTGCTCGACAATTATTCCTGCGTTAGCGCCTTCGAAAGATCTGGGTCGCTAAAACTTTTTTCAGTGCCGGCCGCAAGGTTGATAATCACGAGAATAAGTCCGACTGCGATAATCAGCGCAATCAGGCTCCATTCATACATCACCGCTCCCTTTTGGTTTTCCGCAGTCTTGCTAAATCTTTGCAGCAATTTCATCTCGCTCCTATAAACCACCACCTGCAATGACAAACACACGGCAATTGGCTACGTAATCAACCAGAATCGGCTATTGCCGTCAAGTCTGGTGCGTAAATATGCGAGTTGACTGATGAGGTTTGCAAATTTCCTAGGTTTTAGGCATTGTTTCATCCAGTTGGTGTGCAGAACCTAGGCGGGAAGTTGGGCCATGGTTGAGAATTTCGTAAACAATATTGCTGGCATCCTTCAAGATGTATTTGTCGCGCTGAGTGATTTAGTTCCTCGCTTTGGCGCGACCAATCTTGTCCTAATTATCGCCCTTTTCATTCCAGTTCTCCTGTTGATGGCGATGCGAATCTGGTCCGCAGTCGATCGGTTCCTAATCAGGCACCGTCTCGAAGCTGACTTTGAAGAAATGGCGAAATTCGTCTCTGCCAAGAATTTGGAAATAAAAAATACAGAGCTTTATATCGCGACATACCTCCCACCAATTAGCGCGGAGTGCATGCGGGCAATGGAACTTGCTAAGCGCATCTGCTCATCGATGCGCGAAGTTCTGGGTGAGATGGCTACGCTGTTGCGCTCAAACACCGAGCACCATCTGCTTCATGCCCAAGCTCTTCGCCACAGTCCCTTAGTGATTAGTGCCTCGCCTTTAGAAACCGTCCAGCTTGATGTTGAGATTCCGGAACTTCCGTGGGAAGAGTGGCAGCCTCGGCTGAGCAGCGTCCTCGCGCATGTCAGCAAAGAGATCGAGGAAAGCAAACTCCGCCGCGGAGAAGTTTTTACCGGTAAATATCAGACAGATGACACTCGCGGTATTCATGCACCCACGCAGTCTGGTCAGCGCGTAGTTAACGCCGCTTAGCCTAACGCTCTAGAACTTTATTGTAGGCAGAAATAATCGTTTCGCGTGCCTCATCCAAACTGCCACCGAAAGCGATTACCCCCTCGCGATGACCTGCCATCGCAAATATCCTTAAGCGCCCAGCAGCCGTTTCTCGCAGCAGCCGAACAACCTCCCGAGCCATCTCTGGCGTTCCGTATTCAACTTTAGCACTCGTGGCCGGGCTCTGTTCAAGCAGCTCAGTCCACAATGCCTCGCTGTGAACGTGAATCACCGCGGCTGCGGACGCATCAGCTAGGTAAACTGCTCCGTGCGTCATCGCTTCAGAGGAGGCTGCTATCGGACCTTCGCAGCGCAGCCAATTTCGCTCGATGTCGAACGCAGTCACTGTGGTGAAGTGCTCTGCCTCAAGCGTTTCGATGCCGCCAGTAGCTGTGCCGGAAATTACGAAAGAAATTGATCCTGCAAGCCTCGCACTGATATTGCCAAAACCTACCCCATCCGGATAAACGCCGATCATGCCGCGGCTGCGTAGAATCGATCGAGAATAATTCAGCTTCGCAGCGAGCTCAGAATCAGGCGGCGGCGCTTCGACCAGCTCTGCCCGGTACTTAACATAACCCTCATCGTGCATTGTTGAAGTGCTCGCGCAGACCCTCAGCACTTGCGCTGGAAACACCGAGCTCCGTAATAAGTCCCGTGACTAAATGCGCTGGGGTCACATCGAAAGCATAATTTGCGGCAGGACTGTTTTTTGGAGTTAAGCGCACGCACAGAAGCTCACCGTCAGATTCTCCCCAGATCGAGGTCACTTCTTCCTCGCCCCTCAGCTCGATGGGCACGTCGCTTCCACTTTGCAGTTCCCAATCGATACTTGAGGAAGGCAGCGCTACGTAAAACGGCACTCCATTGTCGTGCGCTGCAAGCGCCTTAAGATAGGTGCCAATCTTATTAACGACATCGCCGTTGCTGGTAGTTCTGTCCGTTCCGACGATCACCAAGTCAACCATTCCGTTCTGCATTAAATGACCGCCGGTGTTGTCTACTATTACTGTGTGCTTCACGCCGTGCTGACCAAGCTCCCAAGCGGTCAGTCGAGCCCCTTGATTTCTCGGCCTAGTTTCATCGACCCAAACATGCACATCGATGCCAGCATCATAGGCGGCATAAATCGGAGCCGTGGCTGTCCCGTGGTCGATGCAGGCAAGCCAACCAGCATTGCAGTGAGTTAGAATATTGACCGGTTCGCCGCCTTTGGCCTGACTCAGCTTTTTGATAATCGACAAACCGTGAGCTCCGATTCGCTGTGACCGATCAATTTCCTCCAGTGCAATATCGTCCGCTTCCTGGAGCGCAGCGTGTATTTTCTCATTAATATCTATTGCGGCATTCACAACAGCAGCGGTTCGATTAACACCCCACTCTAAGTTAACGGCGGTCGGTCGAGCGGCTTTGAGCGCGTCGCAGCGATCTTTAAATGCCTGGTCGAAATTTCCAGTTTCCGCAGCTTCCCGAGCGGCCAGGTAAACACCGTAGCCTGCAGCGGCCCCGATGATGATCGCACCCCGTAGATGCATGTCCCGAATCGCGGCAACCATTTGATCGACAGTGGTGATATCTTCAATCACAAAGCGATGCGGCAAATGTCGCTGATCTATAATTTGTATCTTGGAAATATCTTCGGGATGCTTCCAAATGGTGTAGTAATGCTTACCATCGACTTTCATCAGTGTTCCGCCATTTCGGTTTTACGTTAAGCAGTTAAGGCTCTCCCTCCCCTACCGCGTGTATGCTACATATACTCCCGTAATGGCTTTAATCAATCAATTCTGGGCTGCTCTGCGTTCCAACGAACGCCTGCTCCTATGGGCCGGCGGCATATCGATCATCTTCTTTTTTGTGAGTTTAATTGCCGTGCCCCTGATTTTGATCCGTCTCCCGGCGGATTATTTTACCAGGGAGAAGCGTAGCCACTTGCCCGCTGCCGATGCGCATCCTGTGGCCCGAATTCTAGGTCTAGCTTTAAAGAATGCAGCTGGATTGCTGCTGGTGCTAGCAGGACTCGCAATGCTTGTCCTGCCTGGCCAGGGCCTGCTTTCAATCTTAGTCGGCTTGATGATGATGAATTTCCCCGGCAAGTATCGCCTGGAACGTTTCGTGATGCGCCTGCCCAAGGTTTTGCATGCCGCCAACTGGCTGAGGGCAAAGGCAAATCGCCCTCGGTTCGAAGCGCCCCATAGTTAGTGAGCGATCACAGTCACTTAGCCTTACACCCAAAGATTGCCGCACGTCAGTACTGCTTTTGCGCATAACAACTGTGGAGCGTAGGTAGGAGAAATATCACCGCTTATCCCGGGGCTTTAAGCGGAGAGAGAGTTTTAAATCGGGTTATGTTGTTGGAGGGTTCCACAATGAAGCGTCTCTTCGCTCTGCTCGCGGTTTTCACCGCAGCGCTTATTCCTGTGACAGAAGTTTTTGCCGAAGACCCTCCAGTCCCTCAGCACGAAATTCGCGGCAAAATCACACTCGCTGGAGGTCCTGCAGGTCTGTCCGGTGTCACGGTAAGCGACCCAGTCCTTGGTAATCGAACTACCAACAGCGCCGGTGAATTCTCTTATGGCCTCCACGACGAAGGCACTCCTTACAATATAGGCTTTTCTAAACCGTGCTATTCGATTTCTCCGTCTGGAGCAGCCGGCACGGTTGGCACCGGCGATGTCGTGCTGGGAGCAAACGCGACGGAACTGACCTACTCAATTTCAGGAACTGTTACTAACTCAGAAACTGCATCGGGCGTCGCTGGAGTCAGCGTTGGCGGATCTGCAGGCAGCACAACTACAAACGCCTCAGGTAATTTCACGTTATCCGGTCTAGACGGACACCTCAGCTATTCGCTCACGTTCAGCAAAAGCAACTACGTGCTTAATCCTTCGAGCACTTCCGTGTCCATGAGCTGCCAGAACAAGGTTGTAAACTCCGCCGGCTACCAAGTCGCAACTGTCAGCGGCAGAATTTATATGCGCGATCACGACCAGTCACCATTGATTGGTGCAGTGCTAGATTTCACGCACGATAGCAACCCCGCGTTTAACAAGCAGGCCGTAACCGACACCAATGGTGAATTCGAAATCACTCAAGTGCGAAACGGCGATTATGAAGTTGAAGTCACAAAAGAGCTGCATGTTTTTCGGGAGCTGTTCGAACCCAATCCCCTGCACGTCGAAGGCGTAGATATCACTGATGTCGAGGTTGATGCCGAACCAGTACTAGATACCAAGCAATTCGTGCTGTGGAACGGCTTCATAAACATCTACAGTTATCTCGAGCTGATTAACACCAGCTCCACCGAGTCACTGACAGCAACAATTACGCTGCGCGACATTGAAGGAAACGCGTATCCGCCGATCCAGGTCGCGATTAGCCCGCTCGACAAGCTGGATCTCGCTGTCAACGAAATGCAGGGTTTTGCAGAGTATACATACGGGATGCTGGAGATAGATTTCTCACACCACAACTTTGATGGCGGCATCGCTTATTACCGCCAACAGTCCAGCGCTCTGCCGTTTTATGACTTTGCCTTCTTGGTGCCGTTCGCTAATCGGCTTAAGGGCACAGCATACGTCACCTACAACAAGATCAATCCTCCAGGATTCCTGTACGGCGGCGTCCTCAACTGGGTTTCGGTAGTAAATCTGCATCCAACTCAAGCCAAGATTTTCACGCTCAACCAGTACGACCGTAACGGGGTTCTGAGCAATGTGATCACCGGTGACTTAGAACCATTTGAACGCATCGATCTGCCGGGATTTATTCCTGGAGGCGACGAACTTGGTATGAACGAAGTAGTCGCACAAGATCCGGACACGCCGTTTATCCTGGCCAACATGCGTTATGGAGCCAACAACCCGGACGGCAATCCGACCGAGGGTTATAGTTTTGGCTTTCCACTCCTCGGCGTATCTCCGAGCGCAAAGGTAATCCACGCGCCAATTTCACGCGGCTCTAATGCTCTGAACTACGTCGAACTCGCCAACGGCAGTTCGCAGCCCTTGCCGGTAACAGTAAAGATGTTCGGTAATAACGGCGTACTGCTCGCAACGATTCCTGATACACTTCAGCCTCACGCTCAAAAGCACTACGACGCGAGCTCGGTGCTGCCGCCCGGTGGCTCAGGGCTCGTCCGAGTCGAAGCTGCCAACGGAGGAGCACTGCTTGGTCAGAGCATGTACTACTTTATCAAATCTAATGGACGCATCGCTTCGATGTATGGTTCGCCGCTCAGGTCCAGCTACACTAACAAAATTCAGGGCAGCTGGAACCTATATCTCAATATGAGCAACTGGCTGCGCATCTTTAATATTCGCAATGTCGCAACTCCGGTTACTCTGCGAATCCCGAATCAGTTCGGCGGAATGACCGTGAAAAACTACACCTTAGCTCCGCGAAGCGGCATCGATCTCGGTTTGCACGAAACCTATAATTACGGCACCCAGCTTAATGCCTACGGGCCGCTCGAGATTGAGACCCCCACAGATGGAGCAGTTTTCACTGAAATGCTGCGTCTGAGAAACCTGACGCCGCCATGGGGCTCACCGACAGACCCGGACTTCGCGATGCCGACCTATGTGAGGTAGCTTCTGCCCTTCCTCAACCTCCGGCTTTTTTGTAACGTTTGGTCGTTACGGGCGAATACGTTCTTAAACCGGAGATTTTGCCGTGGGGCCGAAAAATTTATCTATTATTTGTGCGCTTTTGTTCTTGATTATTTGCTGGAGCTTTTTTGGCGCACATCCATCCTCAGATGCCGTAGCTGAAACTGAGCCGGCACATCACCAGAATTTAGGCACGGCCACGTTCGCCGGCGGTTGCTTTTGGTGCATGGAGCCTCCGTTCGACAAGATTGACGGCGTAATTTCTACCACCTCGGGCTATACCGGTGGACGAGTCGCCAATCCGACATACAAGCAGGTCTCAAGCGGCACTACAGGCCATGCTGAGGCGCTTCAAGTAAAGTACGACCCGAAGAAAGTCAGTTATGAACAACTGTTGGAAGTTTTTTGGAAGAACGTCGACCCGACTGACGGCGGCGGTCAGTTCTGCGACCGCGGCGAGCAGTATCGCACGGCTATCTTTTACGATTCAGACGAGCAAAAGCAGTTGGCGGAAAAAACAAAAGCGGCGGTAGAACAGAAATACAAAATTGGCATAGTGACAGAAATTACCGCGGCCTCCACATTCTATCCGGCCGAGGATTATCACCAAAACTACTACCAGCGAAATCCGATTCGCTACAAGTACTACCGCTATAGCTGCGGCAGGGATCAACGACTAGAGCAGCTCTGGGGCAAGAAGTAAGTCTAATCTGTGCCGGCCAGTTTAAGCCTAGGCTTAGGGGCAGAAAGGTTTAGAATATTTTCGATTAGCATTTCTTCATCAAGGTCACCGCCGACAGTGCTTGATTCGAGCATTTGGTAGTAATTGCAGGCCGCGACTGCGGTGTAGTCAAAGTCCTCATCCTGTTCAATTTCCGGCTCCATAGGTAAAAATGTGTAGCAGCTTTTGTTAGTCCTAACCAGACAGGAATTTTAGCCGGAGCTCAGGGAAGTTTAGAATCGTTCCGCTTTGGCTGCGGTTTGCTTATAACAAAAACAGTATACTGCGTGGTCGTTCACCATCCCACAGGCTTGCATAAACGCGTAGCAAATCGAAGGTCCGACGAAGGTAAATCCGCGCCGTTTCAAGTCCTTGCTCATAGAGCGGGCATACTCTGTCTCACTAGGAACTTCTTTTAAGTTTTTCCATTTGTTCTGAATCGGTTTTCCGCCAACATAAGACCAGATGAACTTCGAAAAATCTCCGCTCTCCTCTTCAAGCCTAAGAAAAGCACGTGCGTTTTTGCGAAACCCATACACCTTGAGGCGATTGCGAATGATTCCCGGGTCGAGCAAAATCTTTTCAAGTTTTGCATCAGTGAAGCGCGCGACCTTTTCCGGATCGAAGTCGGCAAAGAGCCTTCGATAGTTTTCACGTTTGTGAAGAACGGTTCGCCAGCTAAGCCCGGCCTGAGCACCTTCAAGCAGCAGCATCTCAAACAACTTGGCTCGGCTTTTCAAAGGAACGCCCCATTCACGGTCATGGTAGCGCTGATAGAGTGGGTCGTCCTGGGGAACCCATTCACAGCGTCGTTTAGCATTTTGCTTCCCCATCAAGCCCTCCTGTAAACCCTTACGGCCCTCATCCAGTCTAACAGGCATAAGTGCCCAAGAAAATTGTGATTGTCCACACTTTGCGACCAGGCATTGGGACGAAGAAGACCTGTGGGCCGAAGCGACATCATAGATACATGGAACTACTCACGCTTAAGTGCAACTCAGGCATGACCGATCTAACTAGAGTAACTAAATAGAGCTTCGTTTTTATGCGTTTACTTTTAAGCTGCCTGATAGCCTGCTCGTTTTGCCTAAGCGCGTGCTCCGGTGGTTCGGGGGGATCCGGCGACTCCAGCGAAAGTCTTTCCCCCGTCTCGCTTTCAGGCACCGGGGCAAAAGACGCCTGCAGCGCCATCGGACTTAAAATTGCAAACGGGCAAGCATGCGAAGCGCCTGAAGCCACAGTAAGCGGCAGCTCGGTAGCAAGGATTTTCATTCTAACAGCCACTAATGAACTTCACCTTTGCACTGGCACAGTCATCGCGCCGACCAAGGTCTTAACAGCCACGCATTGCTTCATCGGCGGAGTAACCGCTGTCAGAGTTGATACATTGTTCGGCTCACATGCCGCAAAGCAAATATACGTAAACGAGTTTTTCACGGTCGATGAAAAGATGGGATTGGTGTTTAACGATGTAGCTGTCGTCGAAACTGCCGATCAACTCACAGTCACTCCCAGTCCAATTCTGATTTCTAGAGCAGTCGAAACTGGTGAGCCGGCTGTGGTCGCGGGTGTCGGTGAAAGCGAAAACAGCATCGAGCCGGTGATTCGAGCTGGCAGCACGTTCATCGAAGATCAAACCATCAATCACTTATTCACCGTAAATCGGGATGGATTGGCAACTCCATGTAGGGGCGATTCTGGCGGTGCGTTGTTTGTAGAAAACGAAGGTATTATGAGTATCGCCGGAGTGGTCGCTCAGAGCGACCCCAGCACAGGCGTTGAATCAATATGCCGCAAAGGCGACATCGTGCTCTACACTAATATCCAGCATCCCGCCGTGCTAAGCTTCCTTGCAGAAGCCGCACCAGAAGCACTTACAAACTAGACGACTAATTTCAACTACGCCAATTGCTTCTCGGCGTGGACCTGGCAATCTCTGTCATGCAAATCGACAACTTGGGCGATCGCATCATCGCGCACTGAATGACCGATAGATTCTAGAAATCTGCAAACAGCAAACTGCTGTGCCTCCTGCTCGTAGCGATACAACCATTCTCGATAGCGCGCCTCTTCCTGTGCATTCTCCCAGGGAAATCTATTCGGCGGGGCGCTAACTCTAATTCGCCAGTGCTTTGGACTTAGTCGAGCCCTAAAACAGGACTGACTGCGACAAAGGCGAACGTAAAGTGGGTCGCTGCCAAAACTGTTCAGCATCTCCACTGCGCCTTCGGAGCTCGGGTCAAATTTCTCGTGTGTCAGCAGCAGACGATAGCCGCTGTGGGTCTGGTAGATTCGCATCGAACGACGGCTATCTTGAGCCGCCCACTCCTTTACGCTGTCCAGCTGCTGATGTTCGCTCTTCTGGGCCTTGCCTCCAAACAATGCCCTAAAGGCCGATCCAAGAATTGAGCCGAGTCCGGACGACTTCTTATCGATATCGGCGAACATTACCTCGGCTGTATTTAGAACTTTGGCGCCGTAGTAATTTCGTGTGACCGCGGAAACAACCTCTCCTCTGCGGTCCCGCAGCTCCTGGAGTAGCTCTTCGCGAAGCGGCTTTGCCCCATAATCGTATGCGCTGGGAAACCACTCGCCGGCCTGCAGCCGATCGACCATTGCACGGACTGCGTGCTCCGCGTCCCGTCTCGCATCGCTTAAACTTGAGGCCGACCAGCGCCAACAGCAAACAAGGATGTCCCCCATGCGTTGGTCGGAATACGGCTGGCTAGACTTAGCCCAGTAGCGCGGCAGCTCCATGGCGATTCTCCTAGGCGAACGCAACAAGAGTTCGCTGATACTACCCGTTCGCCAAGCTAGGCTAGCAGGCGCCGCCGCCTCAAACCAACAAAAAACGGCCCGCCGCGAATACTGATCCACGGCGGGGCCTTAAAAAACTAGTTAAGCGCGCTTCGCAGCCTAAAACGTCCGCGCAGAACTATGTCGGTCGACTCCGGAGCGCGCTTACTGTAAAAGGCGACCGAACCGCCAAGTGCTCGTACCGGGCCATTATGGATTACCTTCACCAGTCCATATAAGTCGCGGCCAACCCGTCCGTGTAGATCGAAGTCCACCCGAGACCCACCAGGCACGCTAAACGGTAGCCTCGCTCGCTCCTTGTGATCGTTATCTGTCAGGACGAACGCACCGCTGATCGGACGGTCGCTGTAATTTACAAGCTCCAAATAATTGTACTGGTTCAGATAGGTATTAAACCCACCAAAAAGAGTAGTTTCAAAGCATCTTACCGCAACATCTTCTCCTCCGGTTCTGGCCGTAGCAACAGAGAGCCGATATCGATCTGGATTCACTGCGACGAAAGACAGTCTCGCTGTTCCTCCCCCTCCGAGTGGTCCTGTCACATGCGGCGCCATGTCAGCATTTGGCACAGCGGTGATCGTATTAGAATTGTCGATAGTTCCAACAAGCTCAGTATTGAAGCCGAACTCCGATTGGCTGTCCGATGGAACTCCCTCGCACGAATAGCTGCGATCGTGATGCGTATCTAAAAGAAATCCGTCGCCGGCTTCTACCATCACAACTCCGCCCGAAACTGACACGGTATCTCCAATTGATGCCAGATAATCTGCTGCCGTAGCCGTCGCCGGAACGAAGCTCCAGCCGAGCAGCAGAAAAAAGAATGCTGTTAACCGTCGATTGCCCATACTGTTGCGTCTCCTAAACTCTATGTTATAAATAGTGGGTATTTTCCCCACTACGCTATGGCAAAGACGCAAGAGTATCGCAAGTGGCGAGATCCCGGATTTAAAGATTTAATGCATTAAGTTCCTGTTATTTCTAATTTAAAAATTGCTGGAGAGCAGAACGGAATTGACCTGTGGCCTAATCGAGGCTAATCTAGCAGTGGGAAAAGAATACATTACTTGAATGGCGCGCTCCGAAGAAATTCTAAATGACTGTCTGTCGCTCCTCGTGAGGCCAGTGGCCCGCTTTTGTCTGCGCCACGGCATTGGGATTCAACGCGTGGTTGGCGCACTGAAGCAAGCACTTGTGAAGCTCGCCGAGGACGAGCTGCACCAAGCCGACGCAAAACCCAGTGTCAGCAGAATTTCAATTATGACCGGAATTCACCGCAAAGAAGTGCGAAGCTTAATGCAGGAACATCAGCCGGACTCAAAGAGCAGCTTACTCACTCGCGTTATCGGCCAATGGCTTGAAGACCCGAAATACCAGGACCAAAAACGCGGCCCTCGCCCTTTAAACTGCACCGGGGAAGACAGTGAATTTCATTCGCTCGTTTTTCAAGTAAGTAAAGATGTGAATCCATACACAGTTCTCGCCGAGCTTGAACGAGCCGGAATAGTCGAACGCGAAAATGAAAATGTTTCTCTTAAAGAGAAGATGTACATCCCACGCAGCGACTACCACGAAGGTTTTCGCATGCTGGCCAGCGATACTGAGAATATTACTCGCGCAGTAGAGGAAAACATTTTCGGCTCAGAGTCAGTTCCCCACCTCCACCTCAGAACGGAATACGACAATATCGCCGTAGAACGAATTCCCGAAATAAAAACCTGGCTGCTCCGAGAGGGTTCAGTCTTTCAGAAACGACTGAGGGAATACCTCGCGTCCCACGATAAAGACATTAACCGGGAGCTAAAGGACCTTAAGGGCGGCGGTAAAGTCGCCGCAACTGCGTTTAGTTTCGTATGCGAACCACAGGATAAGGCTGAAACAAAATGAAAGCATTAGTAACGTCTTTGTTTTGCATCATGGTACTATGTGCCTGTGGCGGAGGCTCGGAAGGAACTGGCGGCATCACCATCGAGGGCAGCATCGCAAGCAAGAACGGTGAACCACTCGAAGGTGTAGAGGTCATCGTTGAAGAAACTGGTGACAGCGACGTGAGCGACGAAGCCGGAAGCTTTTCAATTAGGGTTCCTGTCAGACTGCTTAACGATATATTGCTACGGTTTCGCCGAGCAGATATTGACGCTACTTACACATTAATGCGCTTGGGCAACAATACTGTCCTCGTGCAAATCATCTTCGAATACGATTCGCAGCAGCGTAGAATTGACGCCAGAATGATCGACGAAAGAACTGATCGACGCCCGCGAACTGCCCGCTGATGTTACGCGAGACTCCTGCCGCTTGATTAGCGGTGATTTTTCTCGTAGACAGTCTGGCTAGTGCGTGTAAACTTCCGCTGTAGCAGATTGCCTGTCCAGCCCGATAATTCGAGTCATAAATGGCATTTACCCGGTATAAAGAAGACCAGCTCCCGGTCATCGTGTTCTTCTCCTTCTTCGCGCTCGATTTGCTCGTTTTCTTCACTATTTCAAATACTTGGCTTCTCGCACTTTACGGTGCCCTAACTATAATCCCCAAGGGCCTGATTTGCGCCTGGAACCACCATCATCAGCATGTACCAATGTTTAGAAATGTATTCATGAATCGTCTGCTGGAGATTGTCTTTTTCTTCCAGACAGCGATGGCAACAAACACCTGGACCTTACATCATGTCCTCGGCCATCACCTGAACTACCTCGATCAATCAAAGGACGAATCACGCTGGATGCGCCGCGATGGAACAACTATGGGTGTGATCGAATACACTCTGGCGACTGCGCTCACAGGCTACCCGCGCGCGATTCAAGTCGGCATGCGTCACCCGAAAATTCTGCGGCCCATGCTCGCGATGACCGCACTTTGTTTAGTTATCCTGAGTGCGATGATTTACTACAACTGGGTTGCGGCGCTTTTTGTTTTCATCATTCCGATGACCGGAAGCTACGTCATCACCTGCCTGCATACATTCTTTCATCATGCGGGCCTTGATTCAGACGACCATCACGAAGCTTCGTATAATATTATGCACCGCTGGTATAATATTCTAACGGGTAATCTTGGGTATCACACTGCTCATCACATGAAACAGGGACTACATTGGTCCAAGCTTCCCGAGTATCATGAGAAGTCTCTTGAAGGAAAAATTCCTCAAGAGCTGTATCGAAAGCCCGGCTCGTTCCTTAAATATCTGCCGGCAGACTAGTTACTGCTATTTCCCCGATCGATGCATCGGGTCGTAATCCGGATCGAGCGCACGACCTTCAGGAACGGGGGCGCTCTGCGTTTGCGGAGTTCTGGCTTCTGGCTGGTTAATGGGAGCGCGTTGAGATGGGTTTGCTACCCGATTCGCTTCCCACGCATCCATGTTTACACCTTTGTGGTCGTTACGAAACTCGAACGGATTCTCTCCTTTCTTTCGAACGGTCACGTTCTTAGTCGAATATCCGTTTGAGCGATACGCACTGTAATACGGCGCCCGAATCGGCTGAGCCGAGACGCTTGGTGCAGCTAAGCACACTGCCAGTGAAGTCAATGCTAAGTAGTTTAGTTTCATTGCCGCTTCCCCCGGTCAATCCGAACATTAGCAGCACTGAACGTAGCACTCTGGGCCACTGCGGGGCAACAAAAGCCATCAATACAGCCCGACTCTCTCCTCAGTCGGCATATGGAAGAGGCAGAGTTTCACTAAACCTCACACAGAGTACCTTTGGATAAACTCCTCGGCTGCGGCTTTGTACGCTTTGGATTTCAACTCATCAATTTGCCCTTGATCAGACGACTCGCGGCTAATCTTTGCACTTACTGAAAGATCGTCAAAGGTTTTGGAAGAGTAAATGTCCCACGAGCCGGTTCTAACATCGATCACAGCGATCTTCAGCTGGATGCGCATTCGCTGCGCTTTGTCCGGGACAATCTGGCCGACAATCGGCACCCACGAAACAACTTTTGTTTCAAGCTCGCGCGATGCTGATTCAACCTTCCCCCAATAGCAAACAATTTTCTCGCTTCCGCTTCTTGCAGCGGCCAACCGCAGCGCCTTCGCATAAGATGATTGGGGGGACGAGTTTTCTGCAATCCCCGAAAAAACACTAACTCCGTAGTTCGATTCGAACGACTTAATCATCGAATGATCGGGCACTCTCGCTCCCGACTGCACGAGCATTATCTTAGCTCCCTTCGTAATCTGTATCTTTGCCGCTGAATCCAGTGCGTTTTGAATCTGCTCGTCGCTCACCAAAGCAGCGGACGACAAGCCGAGGACATCGTTCTCTGAAAGCTCTCCTCCGTAGATAACAGCCTGCTGTTGGTGCAAGCCGCGGCCGCCGGCTCCGCCAGAAATTGAACGAGACAAGCAGCCGCTAAGTGTAGTCAGCGCAACTAGAGAACTGCAGATTAGCGTTGATTTTTTGCCGGAGAACATCGTAAAGCTCCTTAACTATATACAAACACAGGAAATACTCGAATGGGTTATAGGTCCAGCATACTCCGGGCAAGCAACTTCTCTAAGCAAAGTATCGTAACATTGTAACGTTGAATTCGTAGTTTCTAGCTGAACCTCTTTTTTTACGCACTAAAGTGGTTAATCGCTCATTATGATAATTTGTAACAATGTATATTTTTATCCAGTCGCGGCTCGATTTGTCTGCTTAAATTCTTGCCTGCGTGTCCCTTGCGCAGCTGCAACGCATTATTAACAAGAAACAAACAATCTAAGCCGCCCAGATTCTTGACGTAATTGATGCACTACCATACGCTGCTGAATCGCAAATTTGGTCGTGAGTAGAAGCATTAGTTCAACACACCTGCTGAGCGTGAACCTCAGGCGGTGTGTATGAAGTCATTGTGGTTCTTTTCTCCGTGATTGGAACAAATCGATCGGCACTGGACCCGGAATCTGCACCTTGTGCTGCATCCGGGTCTGGTGTCGTTCGTTGGCGAGTGATCGAACAACACCTCTTCACTATTCCACCCCAAACCGTCACGGAGTATTCAGTTGCAGTTCGAGACACACGTTCATCGCAGCCTGCTCTCGCAGGTCATCG
Organism: Bdellovibrionales bacterium; assembly: GCA_020434585.1. GTDB lineage: Bacteria > Bdellovibrionota_C > UBA2361 > SZUA-149 > JAGRAN01 > JAGRAN01. Next base: position 59,590 of record JAGRAN010000032.1, on the reverse strand, counting down.
CCGGCACCGTTACCGCGGTTTCGGTCATGTACATCGTTCCGCTTACTCCTGCATTCATGCAGGGCTCCGGGTTTACCGCTCAGGAGTCGAGTACGCTCGCCGCGCTGCTCTGCGCTGTGAGCACGCTGCTCTACGCGCTGCTCGTCCCGAAGCCGCCCGGAGTGATGATTCCCGGAATCGTTCCGCTCTCGCTCTTCGGAGCCTTTGCTGCGAACCACATCCCGTGGACTCACATCCTCGGAATCGCGGTCTGCTCGTCTGCAGTGTTCGCCCTGATGTCAGTCTCCGGACTGGTCACGCGCGCTGCTGCCGCCACCCCGTTTCGACTGAAGTGCGTCGTGAAGCTCGCGATTGGGTACTACCTGATAGCGGCTGCAGCGCGCACCGCCGGTCTACTCGGCGGAGGGTCGGTGCTGCTCGGCCTCAAGCTGACCTCGCAAAGCGCTCTGTTCCTCCTCGGAACCGCTGTGCTGTTCGCGGTCTGGGAGTTCAAGCGCAGTCGGCCAATCGCCATTCTGATCGGCATCAGCGTCGCGATGGTCGGTGGACTGCTGCTTGGCGACGCCGAGCTGCCGGACAAGATCTTCGCCGCGCCAGAGCTGCGCTGGATCTCGCCCGACATTTCATCAGCACTCCGGTTCGAGTACCTCGACGAGATGTTGACCCTGTTGGCGGTCTTGATCGCAGACGTCGTTTCGACCTTCGAGGCGAAAGTCTCGCCTGCGCCCGATCTGCAGGAAGCCGACGGCTCTCCGGTGCATCTCACTCGCGGCCTCACGGCCAGCGGCGCGATTGGTGCTATCGGTCCCGTCTTCGGCACTGGAACCATCATCGTCGCTTTCGAGGGCATCACCGGCATCCTGGCGGGTGGACGCACTCGGGTTTGCACGCTCGTCACGGGGTTGCTGTTCGTCATCATGGTGTTCACTGCCCCCGTGACTTCAGCAGTCCCAGCGTTCGCCTCCGCGGTTGCATTGGCGTTCGTCGGATACAACATCGCCAAGTACCCGTACTGCGATCTGGAACGCGACCGCATCACGCGGTACCTCGAGCTCGTTGCCCTGGCTGGCATCCTCTGCTCGAGCATCGCCGTTGCGCTCTTCGGGTGCATCGCCGCGTATCCGCTGTTTCTCTGGAGGAAAGGAGGCGAAGAACGTCCTCGCGCCGCCGACTGGATCGCGGCTGCCGTGAGCCTGGTGCTACTGACGATGGTCCTCATCGAGCAGATCAGCTAACGCGACGCTCTGGACGCGTTTCTCCGTGCTTTCCACTCGCCCGATTGTCTGCGCGCATCGCCGCGTTTACTGGGGGCTGTAGGTTAGAACCATTCAAGGTTCTCGACTTCTGCACCCAGCAATTATGCATCGCAGTGATATCTTAATAAACCTTGTTAATCCGGCAGCTAATTTTATCTTTAGCCTGCAAACTCGATTAGCTGCGAAGCCCATGATAAGCTTCTGAGGATTTGAATCTGAGGTGCATCATTTTGGGGCAGCCAGTCAAAACTGATATCGCTTCCTACCTGCTTGAAGAACTCAAGAAGTCGTTCAAGCAACACAACCGTGCCTTCAATCGCTGCAAAAAGAATCTAACAGAAAACTCCGTCCACAAGCTCCGCATCAGCAGCCGAAAATTGCTGGCACTCTGCAGCATTCTCGAGCGAATTTGTCGCGACAAAAAGTCGGCTGCGCGGGTTGAGAATATCGTTCGCGAACGCCTGAAATGCCTGAGCTCCTTGCGAGATATTCACGTGATGCAAAGCACGGTTGGTTTATTGATGGGCGAAGCGGCCAGAGAGACAGCATTTTATGAAGAGCTTGAGTCAAAAGAAAACAAGCTAAGTAAGAAGGCGAAAAAGCACTTAAGAACACACACCCTCAAAGAAACAAAAAGATATCAAAGGCGGCTTGAGCAGCAGGCCGAGCAGCTAGCCAGTATCGATGACGCTTTCTTATCGTCAATTTTGTGTGACTTCGTTCGAATTGCTGAACACGAAGCTAAACAAGCTCTGTCAGAATGTGAAGCGTCGGACACGGCGACAATTCACAAAGCCCGAATCGCATTTAAGCACTATCGCTACCTATGCTCCGCTTTCGAGAATGCCTTGCCATACACTCCTGCCTTCGACAGCGCACAGCGCACTCAGCTTCAAACACTGATGGGTGTGATCCAGGACCTAGACGTACTGTCTAAACGCGTCGAAGCTTCGGACCACAAACAATCTCTTGGCTCTCTGCAGACAGCATTAAAAGCCGCCTTGATGAACCGCTGCGTTGAATTCTGCACATTTACCCAGGGCAGAATCAGCCTGAGCCAGCTGGCTGCTGCCGAAGCTTACGCCTAGGTCAGCCCCCACCCGCACGAGAACAAATAGCCTCTGGATTAATTCTGCATGTGCGAAACTTGTGCTCAAACGCCACGGGACACAAGATCTCGCAATCTAAGCCGTCTGAATTTCCGGTGTTCTTACAGCTACTTATGAGGATCCCTGTGTTTTTACTCGACTTTGTTTAGGGATCGGACGATGCTAGTAGGATAAGAGCGAATTTTTTCATCTTTTATGCAAGCTGACGAGAAATCCATCCATAACTTAAGTAAGGTGCTGCGCCCGATCGCTCGCTATTGGCTGCGACGAGGAGTCACACTTAAATCAATGGTGGAAGTCTTGAAACAGCTGCTTGTAGAAGAAGCTCAAACCGAAATTGCCAAAGCAGGCAAACGTGCAACCATCGCGCGCATTAACGTGATGACTGGCGTTCATAGAAAGGATGTCGCGCGATTGCTCGACCCGGAAAGAACTGAAGAACGCCCCACTTCGAACGTATCCATGCAAGTGATGGGACAGTGGGAGCAGTCGGAGCAGTTTACTACTCAAGACGGCAAACCGAGAGTCCTCTCAATTTCGAAAGAGAACAACGAGTTTGCAAAGCTAGTTTCCACGGTGAATTCTACGCTTAAGCCCGGTACTATATTATTTGAACTTGAAAGATTAGGAGCTGTGGAGCGCACACCGCGCGGAGTTCGGTTGGTAAGCGACTATCAGTCTTATAGCAAAGACTCCTCTAGAGCCCACGATTTGCTGGCGCGCAACATCGAAACTTTGGCAACTTGCTCTCAGGAGAATATCGAATCTCCCGGTGAGGCTGTCAATCTGCACATTCGAACTGAATACGACAATGTTTTCAAGGAAGACGTGCCGAAGATCCGCAAATGGCTTCTGGAGCGAGGGAAAAAGCTGCACCGGGAGGCGCGTGACTTTATCTCAAAATTCGATAAGGACGTTCACGAGGTCCCCGGAAAGGCTGCAGGCACTAGAGTTGTTCTCACAGCATTTAGCTGGATAGACGAGCCCGAGACTGATTCCGATCAGTAAAGTATTTGTAAGAGGTTGTCCGAATCAGATCGAATCTGGGGATACCCCAGTCCCAGTCGGAAGCAATAATAAATCTGAGCGGATAAGAGGTTGTTGGGAGGCCGGGGGGCACCGGCCCAGGTATGAGGGACAGCAAATGGTTCGTTTTAACAAATTACTATCTGAAAAAGGCGCAACGATGCTTGAGTACGTCGTGACCGCTAACATGGCGCTAATTGCGTTGGTTGCGATTAGCGAATTCAAATTTGCTACTGGTTGGAGCTACGCTTACAGTTCTTGCATCATCGCGGGTGGCTCTGAGGGGGACGAAGGGGGCACCTGGGAAGAGTTGGTAATCCCTGCCGGAGTCGTCGATAACACCGGTTTACAGCACGATTGTGCCTGGATTGTCTACAATTACGAAAACAGATAATTCCCAATACACATTCTATTTTGCTGCTTCAGGTTATTCCGCGCCGTTTGCAAGGTTTTGTCTTGATTTCAAATCTGCTTTCGAGGGACAAATAGACTAGGTCCTGACTTTAACTGCCGGAGCAGAGCGTCTACCATGAAGGATGTTGAAGTAATTGCCCCTGGTTCGTTTGAACCAGTTCGCCATTATTACACCCGCGTCCTAAACGCCACGATTCACCCCATGGTTAAGTCTTTTCTGAGCTTGGGTCCAGACCGACTAGCCACGCGTTTCTGTCACCTTAATCCCAGAGTCGACCGGGACGCACTGGAGGAGATTCTCTATTACGAGCCAAAATTCCTCCGCTGGGCTGGAGCGGATTTATTTTCGGTAACGACTGCCGCCGGTTTGAGACGCATGGTTGTTATCGAAACAAACTCCTGTCCATCAGGACAAAAATCTATGCCGCTGTTTTCCGATCATGAGGAAGACGGCGGCTACGGAACATTAATTTCCGAAGCATTTGCTCCGCTGCTCAGAGCAAGCAAGATTAAAGACGGCGAACTGGCCGTGGTTTACGATAAGAACTACATGGAGAACTCCGGCTACGCTGCAGCAATGGCCGACCATTTCCAATGCGATGTCTTGCTGGCCCCATTTTACAACTCAGATAACGACCCTCCAGTTAAATACGACGACGGAGTGATGTATGTAAGAAAGCCCTCAGGTGAATGGACACCGATTAAAGCTGCTTTTCGCTACGTCACTCAGAAACCTTGGAACCGGATACCGATTTACAGCAAAACTGCCCTACTCAATCCGGTTGTCGCCTGCATAGCTGGTGGGCGCAATAAGATGGTCGCAGCCATGGCTTATGAAATCTTTAACGCGCAGTACGGCGGAAGCGGTCTTACGATCCATATTCCCGAAACCGTGCGCGACGTCCAAAAGGAAGAAATTCCATTCGTTGTGCAAAAGTTCGGCGGACACGCTGTCATTAAGATACCATACAGCAACGCAGGCCAAGGGGTCTTCATCGTCACTGACTCAAATCAGCTGGAAGAGTTCATGGCACGGGATTATCCCTATAACTGCTTTATCGTTCAGAGCTTAATTGGCAACTACGAATGGAGTTCTGACGGTACCGTTGGAAAATTCTATCACGTCGGCACGGTCCCCAATAAGCGCAACGAGCTGTACGTCGCTGATTTAAGAATGATGGTTTATCGAGGAGAACAAAGCTTTCGGCCAATTGCAGTTTACGGCCGTCGAGCTAGAACGCCGTTAAGAAACGATCTGAACGGCGACACCGCTCCTTGGGACATGCTGGGCACTAACCTTTCGATAAAGACCGGCACAGACTCTTGGGACACTGAAAGCAGCCGTTTGATTATGATGGATCGCAAGGACTTTAACTCCCTGGGGATCGGACTCGACGACTTAATTATGGGCTACGTTCAGACGGTCATGGCCGTTTGTGCCGTTGATAAGATGGCTTGCTCCCTTTTCACATCTAAAGGAAAATTTAGGACCAAAGCATTTATGTCGCTGAACGATGACCCCCCGCTGCTTGAGGAGCTGAGAGTTGAGTAGCCAAGATCTACCCACAGAACTACCCACAATAGACATTTGTGAAATTCGCCCGCGCACGGGCCGCCACCAAACGATCAACGTTGCCAAGTTTCCAAAAGGCGAACGTTCAGACGTTTATGTACCAATGTACGAGCGAGCAACCGGTAACCGTATGAGCGTCCCGTTCATCGTCGCCCGGGGGCACAAGGACGGACCCGTACTCGGCATTACGGCGGCAGTTCATGGGAACGAGTTAAACGGTATTCGAATTATTCATCACGTCTTGCGTAATGTTGACTTGAGTAGCATGAGCGGAACTCTACTCTGCGTCCCGATTGTCAACATCCCTGGTTTTAATGCTGGATCGAGGTACTTCACTGACGGCCTTGACCTGAATACCGTCTTCCCGGGCAAGCCGGACGGCCAACCCGCCGAGCAGTATGCTAGAGCATTTACCTCTTCCTTTTTGCCCGCCTGTGACTACCTAATTGATCTGCACACAGCCAGCGAAGGCCGTTTGAATACCTTTTACGTCCGCACGGACTGGCTGAACGACAAAACGCGCGAGCTGGCTGTCTGTGCAAACCCGGCCATCATCTTACATTCCCCGAAACACGGAGGCGGCACTTTAAGGAACGCCGCACGGCGCCGCGGAATTCCGGCGATAACAATCGAGGCCGGCAATCCCAGCGTTTTCCAAGGGAAAATGGTAATCGAGGGAGAAGCAGCGATTCAAAACATTATGATTCTGTTGGGAATGGTTAAGGGAAAGATTGAGAGCAGCTCCAAACCCGTGGTTTGCCACAGCTCCAAATGGCTTCGCACAACTGGCGGCGGCATCCTCGAAACGACTTTCAAATTGGGCGAAAAGCTTCAGAAGAAGCACCTCGTCGCTATCACCCGAGACGCATTTGACCGTAAACTTCAGGAATACTACGTACCAGAGGAGGGTATTGTGATCGGCAAAGCCGCTTATCCGGTTGCGATTCCTGGCACTCGGTTCTGCCACCTCGGTTCGATTGGCGAACCCTCTGCTGGCAAACCCAAAAAGAAACAGGAATAGCTTCAGGTTTATTCGAAAACCGCTTAAGCTCTTGCGAATTAGCTTTTGTGGGAGAATACTTAAGTACCAAGTCATCGCTTCCGATAGTTGGATGGACCGTTTACGTTCTGGGAGGACACATGAGACCAAAGGGCACGCTGGTATTTGCATCGGGCAAGCAGACAGACTTCGATATTTGGACCCTGAATATTGAGTCAAAAGAACTTCACCAGCTTACTACCGGAGGCGCTTGGAACGATGCTCCGAAATGGTCACCTGACGGCAGCAAAATTGTCTTCGTTTCTAATCGCAGCGGGATCCCCGAACTCTGGACGATGGGAGCAGACGGCAGCAATCAACGCCAACTAACCAACTCAAGCAAGTTTCATGCTGAACCTTGCTGGTCTCCGGATGGGAAGCAAATTGCGTGCGCTGCTAACTACGATAACGGTGAAAACATCGACATATATGTAGTTAATGCTGACGGCAGCGGAAGCCCTGAGCGCGTGACTTCGAATACGGGCGTGGAAGCTGGACCTTCGTGGTCTCCCTGCGGCGGATATATGCTTTACTCTTCTACACGTGAAGGCAACGAAGATATTTATGAGTTGGATTTAAGCACGGGGAAAGAGCGTCGTGTGACAAGCCACCCCGCTCGAGATTTTCATCCAGCCTATTCGCCCGACGGGACGCAAATCGCTTTTGTAACTGAAGCCGACGAGAATTCGAGCTCCGACGGAAGCGCCGATGCCGATGTATGGGTTATGAGCCGTGACGGAATGAGCGAAAAACGCATTACGAAAAACAGTGGGTGCGATCGATTTGTCTCCTGGTCACCTGAAGGCAATTTCGTAGTGTGCTGCGCCGACGGCAAGGGCACTGGCGGCACTGATCGACTAAACATTATCCGAGTCGATACCAATGTGCAGATTGACTTCAGTTATGACCGCAGCGCGATGGAACAGGAGATAGACGCTAAGCTTAAGGAACATTGGCTGTGGGGTCTGCTTCCAGAATTTGTTCAGCGCAAAGCTTATCCAGAATATTATTTCGGCTGCGAGCGCTATCCCGACTGGAAAGCCTAAAAACTTCTTTTAATTCTGGCCATCTGCAAATTTGACTTTATTCCTCAGTTAAAGGATAATGCAACTAGATTATCATTAACGATCAGGCCGCGGATGGTCCATACACATATTATCGACAAACTGGGAATTGCTCTCTCGGCATTATGCGCAGTGCATTGCGCGCTGCTGCCAATTGCGGTGTTGTTTTTTCCAATACTAGACCCCGTAACCGCCGGGGAAACTCCCGTGCATATTGCATTCGCTGTTCTGCTCCTCTTCGTAACAATACTGGCGTTTGCTCGAGGCTACCAACAGCATCGAAGAAAAGACGTTGTTATTTATGCTGGCTTAGGACTAATGCTTGTCGTTGGCGCGCTGCTCGCTCCCGGACGACATGACGATAACCTCTTTTCAATGGAGGCAGTGCTAACTACTTTTGGCGGGGCATTATTGATAATCGGACACATTAAGAATTTACACAGCATGACTTGCTGCAAATCTAAAGCATGTTCAGGCCATCATCACCACGAGCACCCAAAGCATTCACCTGATGGTCTAAAAAGCGAAGCCGCCATCGCCAACAACCTGGTTTTTTAAGTTCTCTGGACCGTTTTTCAGCCATATTAGCTATTCTCTTGAATATTGGCTGAAGTCGCGGTAATTCTCGAACCAATACTAACCAAGTTCGGCGAGAACTGCGTTGGAACAAGGGAAGTTGGGTGCAAATCCCACGCTGCCGCGCAACTGTAACTCTGACGAGCGCCTAATCATGCCACTGAGCTTCTGCTCGGGAAGGCGGGTGCGAGGATGACGAGAAGCCAGGAGACCTGAGCCAATCAGCACCGAACGCTAACTCTCTTCGCGGGAAGGGATCGAGGCACTCATGAAACAATATAAAAATACTTTTTGTGCAGCTGCTTGCTGCATTGCAATCGCTCTGCCAACTTGTGCAGCTGCTGAAGAAACACCTGAGATTGTAGTTTCGGCGAACCTTACACCCAGCACACTGGAAGAAACCGGCAGCAGTGTAAGTTTAATTACGCGCGAACAAATTGAAGCTACACGCCGCACCAGCGTAATAGAAATGCTGCGTTCGCTCCCCGGAGTCGACGTTACGCAGTCCGGTGGCAGAGGTAGAGTCAGCGGAGTTTATATTCGCGGAGCTGACACCGACCAGACGTTGGTATTAATTGACGGGGTCAAAGCTAACGACGCGAACGTTGGCGGCTACGATTTTGCTGACCTTAACACCGCGAACATTGAACGTATCGAAGTTGTACGTGGTCCGCAAAGCGTACTTTATGGCTCCGATGCGATTGGCGGAGTGATCAACATAATCACTCGAAAGGCAGCCGAGGGACCCAGCGCCGCTGTATCAGCCGGAGCAGGTAATCACTCCACCTATGAATATCGGGCGCACGCTGGATACGGCAACGAGCTTTTTGATACTGCCAATAGCATAACCTACTTCGACACAGACGGCGTTTCCGCAGCAAGCGAAAGAAACGGCAATACTGAACGAGACGAGTATGAGAACATTACCGCCTCGACTAGAACCGGCTTAAACTTTTTAGGAGACGGTCGCGCCGATGCAACTTTTCGATTTATTAAAGGCGATACTGAACTCGATGATTTCGAATTCGGCGTAGGCCCTGTAGATGCACTTAACTACACCCAAAAACGCGAAGTGCTTACCGGCTCACTTACTGCATCGAAGTCTTTAGGAGAGTATATCGTACCTCGAGTCGAACTCGGTATTTACGACGAGGACCTTGAAGGCCGAGACCCCGACTCCGAATTCAACAATTTCGACATCAAACAGACAACAACCAGTGCTACGGCGGCCGTTGATATAGAACCGATAGAAGAGAATACGATTACTCTCGGCTACACCAACGAACACCGTAAGGGAGAAAATATCGGCAACTTCAACAAATCACGGCAAGTGAATTCGTTTTTCCTTGAAGACCAATTGCGCTGGACACCATGGGCAACCTTTACCGGGGGCGTACGCTACGACGATGATTCCGATTTCGGCAGCGAGACAACCTACCGCGCGACAATGTCAGTTCGCCCGCCAGACACGGGAATGAGGATGCACGGCAGCGTTGGCAGTGGTTTTAAGGCGCCGTCGTTTAACGAATTGTATTTTCCAAATTTTGGCAATCCGGATCTTGATCCGGAAACCAGTCTCGGCTGGGATGTTGGCTTAGGCGTTACTTTGTTTGAGGATATTACGGCGGATGTGACTTACTTCCGCAGTGAGATTGACGATTTAATCACCTTTGATTCTATAACCTTTTTGGCTGAAAACATCGACAGCGCGAGCATACATGGAGTGGAATTTACGCTGAATGCAAAGCTTTGCGAACAACTCAGCGGTTCGGCCCAATACACGTATACGGATGCTGAAAATGATGAAACCGGAACCCAGCTAGCCAGGAGACCAAAACACAGAGGGTCGCTCGACTTGTTTTTCGAGCCTGTCGAGAACCTAACCGGCTCCATAACCTTGCTTGTCGTTAGGGATCGCATCGACTCTGACGGTTCTGATATGGATGACTATACGCGTGTCGACGCGTCTCTTCAGTACACGCTGCTTGAGAAGGTCACCCCGTTTCTTAGGGTCGAGAATTTGTTCGACGAAGATTACGAGGAGATTAACGGCTACAGCACGCCGGGATTTGAAATATTTGGAGGCGTAGAGGTTGCGCTTTGAGAATGCTCTTAAAGTTAGTTACCGCCGCGGTGCTGACCCTAAGCTCATGGGGCAGCGCCGAGGCCCTCCCAGCGGACACGGTGCCGCAACGAATTATTTCCCTCGCGCCAACCATAACTGAAACGGTGTTCGCTCTTGGCGCAGAATCTAAACTGATCGCCGTAACTACCTACTGCAAATATCCGCCCGAGGCGTCCAAGCTGCCTCACCTAGGCGGCCTATTTGATACGAGCCTTGAAAAGCTACTATCGCTCAAACCAGATTTGGTAATCATGCTTGATAGTCACGCGGGGTTAAAAAGCAAACTCGACGCTCTGAATATCCGAACTCTCTCCGTCGCTAACGAGTCGATCGACGAGATTTTTCACTCTATTGCCGCTATCGGCAAAAGCATAGACCGCTCAGACCGAGCGAGATTACTCGTTCAAAGAATTGAATCTGAGATTTCTGACTTACTGCAAAATCAACTGAATGCAGAAGACTACAAAGCTCTGGTCGTAGTAGACTCAAATGCGGGTCCGGCTGTTTCGTCTGCATATGCGGCCGGAACAGAAACTTTCTACGACGATGTGCTGCACAAGCTTCGGCTAAGCAACGCCGCAGCCGCGGTAAGAGGCTACAGTTCCCTATCAGCTGAGGGTCTTGCAGCTTTAAATCCGGACGTTATCATTGACATCTCTCTATCAGCCGATACGGGTCATCGCGAACAGTTAGCATCCGCCTGGAGCAAATTGTCTTTTTTAAAGGCAGTACGCAATAATCACGTCTATTTGCTGCGCAGAGATCTCTCGTCCTTTCCTGGGCCGCGAGTCGCTGAAACAATTAAAGTTTTCTCCTCGATCAAAGCGAAGGTACTAGGCCATGCAGTCAACAATTGAAGTAAAATCACTAACGCTTAAGCTTGGACCTGAGCAGATCCTTAACGAGGTCTCTTTCTCGATCAGCCCTCAGTCAAAAACTGCAATCATCGGCCCAAACGGCGCAGGTAAAACTTCTCTACTTCGCTCCATTCTCGGCTTTCACCCAAGCCGCTCGAATGTTTTTATCGACGGCGAGCGTCTGGAGACTATTTCTGCAAAGCGCAGAGCCTCAAAGATTGCTTACGTCCCTCAGTCCGTTTCGGCCATGCCTGCGATTAGCGCAAGAGAATTCCTGCAGATGTCGCGCTATGCCCATTCAACTTTATTTGACTCGTTTTCAGGCGGCAGCGAGCAGATTATCGACCAAGCATTGGAACGAGTTAGGCTCGAAATAAGCGTAGACAAATTGATTACGTCTTTTTCACAAGGCGAGAAGCAAAAGCTGTTGATTGCGTCTGCATTATGCCAAGGTTCGCCTATCCTGCTGCTCGACGAGCCTACTTCTTATTTGGATCCGAGCAGCGAAGAACATATATTCCACATCTTAGATGAACTGAGTCTGTCGGGTCATACCATTCTGCTGGTAAGTCATGATATCAATCGCGCCGCCTTGTTTGCGGATCGTGTACTTGCATTAAAGAAAGGGGAAGTATGTTACTTCGGCTCAGCTCCGCAGTTTATGACACAGCACGCGCTTAGTGAACTTTACGGGAGTTCGTTCTTTTTACTTCCCCACCCTGAACGAAACATTCCAATGATGGTACCAAGATAACATGTTTGCCTTAGCGGCCAGGCGCAGACGTTTTCTGCTGATAATTATCGCCTTCTCAGCAGCGGCGGTCTGCACAGCTCCGCTTGTTGGTGTGGTGAATATTTTTTCCTTCGATACTGAGCGAGCAGCGGATCTCCACAGCATATTTTGGTCCTTGCGCATGCCGCGTATTTTATTAGCTTTTGCCTGCGGTATGGCCTTAGGAGTCGGCGGACTGATATTTCAAACAATGCTGCGCAATCCTCTGGCGACGCCGTATACACTAGGCGTAGCGAGCGGCGCATCATGTGGCGCTGTAATATTGATTCTCGCAGCGCCGGGCTGGGCCTACGGTGGGATCAACTCGAGCGTCGTCGGGGGATGGTCTGGCGCTATGTTGGCAACAGGATTGGTCTATGCCCTGGGCTCCGTGGCGGGCGTTTTTAGTATTGGAACTCTCCTGCTCGCCGGAGTCGCGATGAGCTTCTTCTTCTCCAGCCTAATCTTGTTCTTTCAATATCTGGGCGACCCCGCACAAATTTATCGAATTGTTCGTTGGCTGATGGGTGGGCTGGAAACCGTAGGCTATCGCGATGCAGCGCTGTCCTGGACGATGGCTATACTGCTGCTAGTTGTCGCGCTGAAATATTTGCGAGAGCTTGACGCAATGGGAATCGACGACGAGCTTGCTGGCAGTTGGGGAGTTCCAGTGGCTGTAGTTCAGCGACGGCTATTTTTTGCAGTTTCTCTATCAATCGGCGGCATAGTATCGATTACTGGTCCGATTGGATTCATTGGAATTATGCTGCCGCATGTCTGCCGTCAGCTTGTCGGTCCAAGAATGACACTGCTGCTTCCCGCCACGGCGACCGCGTCCGGTGCATTTCTTGTTTTTTGCGACGCCGCCGCTAGAACGATTGCATCTCCAGCAGAGATTCCGGTCGGCATTATCACTGCGCTGCTTGGCGGGCCATTTTTTATTTGGATTCTGCTTAGCAGACGAAGCGGTTAAAAACTTGCCTGGTACGGGTGTCAAACGACTCGCTTCTAGTTCCTCACTGTTGATAGCCTTGCCCGTTACGCCTAGAAAAGAGAGCTACGAAAGGTTATTCTAGGTGTCTTAAACTCATCATTCAGCACGCTTATTGTTCTGTACGCACAGATTCATACAGAAAAAACGCAAATGGCACTTCTAGCTGCCCCATGAGCTTAAGTTATACAGTTCCCACTCCGTTTTATTGATTATCTGCAAGACTCCTTAGTAGGAGAGATCCCGCGTGTTTGCTATTCCATTTTCGCAATGGCTGAAGCAAGCGGCCGAGGATATCTTTAGTTTGATTTGGGAAAGGAAATTTTGATTTCAAGATTTCGAAATGTGGCAATGTCGCGCACTGAGCGCGGTGCGGCTTTAGTTGACTACGTAGCTGTAATCGCTTGTGGACTAACCATTGCCTTGTGTGCAGTCGCCGGCACCCCCAGCTCCCCAGGACTTCAGGACAACGCCGAACAGGTCTTTCTGAGTGCTGCCTATGCACTCGGAGGCTCGACAGAAAGCACTAAGGGCACGACAGACGGCTCAAAGGGCTGCCCTGAAGGTGTTAAGAAAGACGGTGTAGACTGCGGTTCGCTTTCTCGTGACTAACGGCCTGGCAAGCAATCCCCTCCTAACCTACTAATTTAATGCATCTTCCGGATCGCGCTTTGGCCTAGGTATCGAGTAGCTTAGCTCCGGCGAGCTCCGTTCACGGACATTAAAATTACTCTGTAGTTCTTATGTTAAGTAGTCGATTTTCCTAAGGAGTGTTGCACCTGACATTACGGCGTTCCTTCGAGGTGCATACTGCAGTTCGCAGTTAATGTTTTAGCAGTACTAGTAGTTTCAGTTTTGGAAGTGTTGTCCGTGCACCCGCCTCGATGCAGGCGATGTGCTGTTGTGCACTCTTGCATGGACGCAGGAAAGAGCAAGGATTGCTTTGGCTGTTCGCATTGGAAGCAACATCAGTGCGCTGACCGTGCAGCGAAGCTTGTCTAAGACAAGCAAAGAACTGCATTCGGTTTCGGAGCGCTTAAGCAGTGGCCTGCGGATCAATCGCGGATCCGACGATGCCGCTGGGCTTTCAGTTGCCGGTGGGCTCAAAACAGATCGGCGAGTTTTCACCCAAGGCGTGCGCAACCTTAACGACGGTTTGTCAATGCTGGCTGTCGCCGAAGGAGCGATCGGACAGTTGTCGAATATCGTAATTCGACAGACGGAACTCGCCGAACAGGCAGCAAATGGAATCTTCTCCCCTTCTCAGCGCGGCGCTTTAGATCTCGAGGCTCAAAGATTATTTGATGAATATCAACGCATTCTTGATACGACTGAGTTTAACGGCCTCAATCTGTTGGATGGCAGCGCACCGTCGATAGACCTGCAGGCCGGCTACGGCGAAAACGGCACAATCCAAGCCGACATCATCGAGAACAGCATCGACTCTGTTAGTGAATCAATCGGCCTTGGAACTTACACTGACAACATCGTCTCTTACGGCGTCGCTACAGCTGACTTTGGGCCAGAGTTTATCGTGGCCGACTTTAATCTAGACGGAATTGACGATGTTATGGCGATAAAATCAAGAGACTTGGGAAGCACGATTCGAACGAGCATCGGATTCCTTCTCGGTAATAGCACTGGAACCGGTTACACCGTTGTTGAACCTACAGGATTCGATACGATATACTCTGGGGCGCTCCTTAACTTCAACGTCACCGCTCAAGCCAGGGATGCGGGTAGTGACGGAGACTCTGACCTTATTGTCAACTTAGCTTACATAACCTCGCTGGGAATAGGCGTAGCGAACGGAACTATTACAAACAACACAGTTGGCGGCGGCGGCTTTTCAATGGGCGCATTCGTCTTTGACGGAACCAACGTTACCATAGATCAATTGAGTGCAAGCGTTACGGCCGACATGAACAACGATGGAGTTGACGACAACATTCAGGGTAGCGGCGCGGACGTAAACGTACGTATCCAGGATACAACCGTAAACGTAACGGAATCGGTTGTTGTAGAGTCGCTCGCCCAAGATGCGTTTTCGCTAACATCTCAATACGGCGCTTTGCAGGCATTATCCTCACTAAAAGAAAACCTGACTCGAATCAATTCGGCTGTCGCCAGAATCGGCGCCACCCAGAGTAAAATAGGCACCGCTGCAAATGTTATAACGACCAACGTCGAGAACTACGCCGCAGCTCAATCTCGCATCATGGATGCAGACATCGCGAGTGAAAGCGCAAAATTCGTGAAACTGAACTTACTTCAGCAAGCCTCAGCGTCAATTCTGGCGCAGGCTAATCTACAGCCGCAGCTCGCGTTAAATTTGATTCAAAACGCTATTTAAGTTGAAGTCATACAAGTGCGCTTGACGAATAGATTCTATTTAGCGACTTTGCATACTTCACTTATGAGACGGGTTGAACAATGAATCGCGTAGAACTGCAAGATAGACTGAAGGGTGCATTAGTGTTGGCGCCGCTGACAAAGGGCGGCAACCTGCCCTTTCGCCGCCTGTGCGTGGATTTCGGTGCTGATGTCACGTTTTCGGAAATGGCCTATGCGAGGAAACTCGCAAAAGGCGATAGGAAAGAGCGAGCCCTTCTCAGAAGGCACGATTCTGAAGAATGTTTCGGCGTTCAAATTGCTGCCAAACAGCCAGCAGAGGCGATAGAAGCTGCCAAAATTATTGAGGACAGCGGGGCTGACTTCATCGATATTAATTGCGGTTGCCCGATCGACGATACCACCCGTCGCGGTCTCGGGGCCGCCCTACTGCGTCGCCCAAAGCAAATTGCCAAACTCGTTGAGGCCCTGACTTCTGCATCAACGCTGCCGATTACTGTAAAAATCCGCACCGGATGGAAAAATGATGCTATCAACGCCCATGAAGTCGCCGCTCTAGTTGAAGAGTCAGGAGCAGCCGCTCTAACAGTTCACGGCCGCAGCAAACAGCAGCGATACACTAAAGCCGCAGATTGGAACCTGATTAAAGAAATTGCTGAAGCACGAAAAATCCCTGTGATTGGCAATGGCGACATCCTCACCCATTACGAGACACAGCACCACTTTAAAGAGCATAGCATTTCAGCGGTAATGCTCGCTCGCGGTGCACTCACCAAACCTTGGATCTTTGAAGAAATTAAGGAAAGCCAAGCCAGGCCTCTAAGTGCCTCTGAACGAATAGCTATCTACTTTCGCTTTTCGGAATATTTGAAGCAGCATTTCGGCGCAGATGAACTTGGCTGCAGCAGGATTATGCGCTTCCTTCCATGGCATCTATCTTTGTTTGCACGCTATACCCACTACAGATACGAGGATTTTGTTCCGAACGCAGAGACTCCGCTAATTCATCAGCGCCGCGGTGAAACCGTGGAGCCTTCGCCAGTCGACCTTTTACTGGGCCTTAGTGACGAATGCACTCACGAAGCAATCGCTAGAGCTCTGCTGTCCAGTGGTGACCCTCAGCTCGCTTTTGAAGAGATTGAGCGACTTGCGCTCCAGCCCGCACTAGCCCCTACTTACCGGGCTAAGCCCTCATCACTACTAGCAATGGGATAAGATCTAGCCAGAAATCGCGCTTAATTTGGCTCAAAATTTGAACCCCACTAAAGCACTGTGGTCATACCGCTCCATCGGTTGTAGAGGCCGGAAAGGCCGGTCTCGCCGGTTTTGGACCCCAAGCCAAGGAGGCAAAAATGCGGGTCTCTCGTTTGACTCAGGAGATGGGTAAGTTGGGTTCCGCGGTGGTCGTGATTCCGGTCACTGCGGCGGTGCTCAAGGCACCCGGTTCGTCCAAGATGCCGGTTGCAGTCGGCATCGACACGGTCCTCGGTGGTTCGCTCTTCGACGAGCTCCAGGCGGTCGGTTTCAGCGCCGACGGCAAGGAGAACCACGAGATCGTTCGCATCGCTGCGGATCGCGGCGGCAAGCGGATGGTGTTCCTGATCGTGCCGTTCGCGCGCGAGACGGACGTCTTCCGCACGTTGATGGCCTATCGCCGGCTCGGCGAAGCGGCCTACGCGTGTGCGAAGAAGCACAAGATGCAGCGGATCGTCATCGTCGGCAACGACATCGAGCTCGGCAATCGCATCAACCTCGCCGCCATGGTCGAGGCCGTCGCGCTGGGAAGCTACGACTTCGTGGAGTGCCTCTCCAAGAAGCCGGTGCCCCACGAGATCGAAGACCTGCTGGTCTTCGGGTGCGACGACATGCGTGACGACGCGGCTCAGGAGGCGATGGTGACGGCGGAAGGCATCAAGCTGATGCGTACGCTCTCGCTGCTTCCTCCGAACCGGAAGCATCCGATGGCCTACGCCGCGCGGGTAGAGGAAGCGCTCGCGCCGTACTCGGATTGTCTCCGCGTCGAAGTCATCGACGCGGACGCGCTGGCTGCCATGCGGGCCGGTGGAATCCTCGGTGTGAACAGCGGGAGTGGATTCCCCGCCTGTCTGCTGAAGATCACCTACGTGCCCGAGGGCGGAAGCGATGCCAAGCCGGTTGCGTTCATCGGCAAGGGTGTGATCATGGACACCGGCGGCTACTCGCTGAAGCCGCCCGCAATGCAGCCCGACATGAAGGGTGACTGCGGCGGCGGCAACACGGTGGTCGGTGCAATGCGCGCCATCGGCGAGCTGCGTCCTCCGTATCCGATCACGGCCTACGTGCCGCTGGTCGAGAACCGGGTGAGCAGCACGGCGCGTGTCCCGAGCGACGTTCTGGAGAGCCTCTCCGGCCAGACCGTGGAGGATCTCAACACGGACGCTGAAGGGCGCCTGATCCTGATGGACGCCATCACCCTCGCTCAGCGCGACGGGTCGACGACGCTCATCGATCTCGCCACCCTCACGGGTGCGTGCGTGGTCGCTCTCGGCAACACGTGCAGCGGAGCCTGGAGCAACAGCGACGAGCTGTGTGGACAGGTGCTCGCGGCCGCCGAGAGTTCCGGGGACAGGATGTGGCGCATGCCGCTTCTGCCGGAGCTCGACGGTGACCTCAAGAGCGGTGTCGCGGACCTCGCCAACATCGGCACGGACCGCATGGGAGGTGCCATTCACGCGGCGCTGTTCCTGCAGCGGTTCGTCGTGGATGGAACCGAGTGGATCCACCTCGACATCGCCGGACCCGGGTGCAACAAGATCAAGGACCGCAGCGCATTCCGCGGCGGCCCGGTCGGCACCCTCGTCAACTTCGCCCTGAACCTGAGCGCGTAGCGTTCGTACCAGGCGATTGATCGTCTAACGCTCGGCCGAGGAACACCACCTCGGCCGAGCACCCCTATTTCGTTAAATCAATTGATCTAGTTTTTCTTCAAAGGCCTTAGCTTGAAGCAAGCTTAAGAAATTGAGCTCAAGCACTTTCCCATCATTAGATTGAATACGCACGCGCGTAATTGATCGGCGCTTGGACTTAAGGTCGTCTAATTTGAGTTCAACATAGTCCTCGCCCTTCTCCATAACAAGCGCATCTTCATATAGCGTCAGATCCCCACCTTCGAATTCAGCAAAGAAAACAGCGCCGTCGGGAGCGTTGTCCGGGAGCTTGTCGCTTGGGACCAAACCGCTGCCGACAACAAACAAAACTCCGATACCAAAACAGAACTTCAAATAATCAAAATAGCCGCCCATAATAGAAAACCCTCCAGCATGTGGATCGGCCGATACCCGAGATCGCTAAATAAAATCAATCCGGACGGCCCAACTTAAGCCCCCTCCCTAGTCAAATCTGACTCCTGCTGCGGTTATTAAGCCCTCCTGCCTCGGGGAACACCGTACTTGGGAGCCCGCATAGAGTGTGCTAGCTTCGTGCACCTATTATGAGAAAACTGAGCCACAAAAACAGATATTTACTGCTGCTGTTAGCACTCTTCGGAGTGATGCTGCTCGCACCTATCGTCCGTCAAACCCCGGCTCTAAGTCATATGCTTCATTTCGCGCTCACGCTTTTGCTGGCTGCGGGCGTATATTCGGTTAGCTCAGAACGGAAGCATTTTGTTGCCGCTGCGGCCTTGGGCTTTCTTGGCGTTGCGCTAATCGCTGCAAGCTCAATTGTGGCGGAACGTCCTATCTTACTTGCGACGCTGTTAGTAGAGATTACATTTTTTTCCTTTATCGCAACCCTAATGCTTTCCCGCTTAGTTCGTGAGCAAACAGTAAGCGCAGATACTATTCTCGGCTCCGTTTGTGTTTACTTGCTGATTGGTGTTTCGTTTTCCTTCATTTTCATGACGCTGGAAGTGCTAAACCCCGGCTCTTTCACTGGCCTCGATCCAGCTAACGGTCTTCCTTCAGAACCGACTTCGTTTTTTCTATATTTCAGTTTCATTACACTCTCCACCGTAGGCTATGGAGACATCGCTCCACTGACGGAGTTCGGACGCACTCTTGCTGCACTTGAGGGGATCGTTGGACAAATGTACATTGCAATTTTGGTCGCACATTTAGTTGCGATCCACACGATGCAGCGAAGAGAAAGCCTGGCGGACGATGACACAAACAACTAGCTGGTACGAGCGGCACCCACGCCTGACAATGACCGCTGTCTATGCGCTCATCCTAGTTTGCGCCGAGCTTTTGGTGCGTGCCGCGGCAGCGGCGGGATACATTCCCATCGGCAATTTCCCAACAACTGACGCAACTAAAAGATTTTATGGCGACAATAACGAACACTTTGGCGTGTGGCATTACCCAAACCGAGAGACCCATCATTTCGCCCCCTGCTACGATGCCATATATCAATCAAACTCATATGGAGCGCGGGACAAAGAGCGCTCCAGGCACTCTGACGCAGCACGCCGAGCTGTTGTGCTTGGCGACTCCTTTGTTGAAGGCATCGGGGTAAACGCCGAACAAAGGATGACCGACCTCGTCGAAGCGGCAACCGGCATCGAGCAGTTGAACTTCGGAACTTCAGGGGATTTCAGTTCAACCCAGGAGTGGTTGCTGTACAGAGAGCTTGCCTCAAAGTTCGATCACAGCGACGTCCTGCTGTTTCATCTGCCGGCAAACGACTTCCGCGACAACAATCCGTCGAACTTCTCTCCTGGTCGTTACCGACCTTATCTGCGTGAAACCGATTCAGGAAACTTGGAGCTGTTCTACACAGTTGATTTTGAACACCGAGATAAACCTAAGGGGTTTAGCACCGCACGAGCAGTCAGACGAACTCTTTATAACAATATATATTTGTTAAACGTAATCCGCCGCAGCGCACAAATTTACAACAAAAACAGCGTCGCAACCGAATCCGAATCGAGCGGAGAATTGCAAAGCACCTATGATCGATTTTCCGACCTGGATTTGAAGCGTTTGCTCTTCGGATACGAAAATATTGCCGAGCTTGCTCCGGACAAGCGATTCACTATTTTTATTATTCCACGACAATCCGACTTCGATAAACTGCACAAAGCGGGATATGATTTTCGAATTGTTAAGGAGCTGCAAAAGTTCGCGGCCCAGCATTCTAATGTCGAGGTAGTGGACTTGCTGCCGCACCTTCAGGCTTACGCGGACAGGCACAAGATCGATATCGATGATCTCTACCTGGCATGCGATGGTCACTGGACCGCACAGGGAAATCAGGCTGCTGCAGAAGCAGTGGTCGAAGCGGTTTACAACTCGGCCGAGTAAACTTAGACGAGACATAACGTCAGAAGTTTGATTTCATGGCGGTGTGACAGATGCTAAACCACCCTCTCCCTTTCGTCTTGCTCTACTCGTCGCCGCCGTGGGAGCAGTCGCCCAGGTCATCTACTTTCTCTGCGCACCGGTAATAGTTAGCAATGATAGTGTAGGCTATATCCGAGCCGCTCTAGGCTTAATTGAAAGCGGATCGTTTTCCGACTTGGAAGCAGTAAGAACTCCGGGATACCCGATTTTTATCGCTGCGATCTTTTGCCTCTCCGGAAAGTCAATTGCCGCCGTCGCACTGGCGCAGCATTTGCTTCTGGCGATGCTCGCGGGACTGGTGTGCGGCACTTTTCAGCGTCGATTTGGCGCTACACTTTCAGCCGGCTGCGGCTTGTTGATATGCCTCGATCCGTTTCTGGGTCTGTATGCTCAATGGATAATCTCCGAAACGCCATTTTGCTTTGCCCTCACCGCAGCACTGCTTGCCGCCCTTAACGCCGAGACTCGCCCTCGCGCTTGGGGGTTCAGTGGCTTGCTTTTTGGAGCTGCTGCCCTTATCCGTCCAAATGGTCTGGTCGCGGCTGCTTGTACTGCGGGTTTGCTTGTCTTGATTTGCACTCTCGCAAAACCTTCTCGAAAAGCCTACGTCAAAGCGCTCGCAGCATTCTCAGCTGGACTGCTTGTAGCGACTATCCCATGGTGTATTCACAGATTAGCTATTAGCGGAGAAATCGGCCTTGCGAAGAGCGAAACGGCTTTCCTGCGAGTCCAGATGCTTCAGCACCAAATGATGTTTGACCCTAACCTGCTAGAAGACGAAGAGCTGCGCAGCTACTACTTCGAACTGAAACAGGAACGGGAAAAGCACACTACCGAGCAGAAACATTTTCGCAGGGGATTTGCTTTTGTGTTCAGAGAACATCTGCAGCAATCTCTTTCTGAGCGGCAAATTGACGATTTCTACAATGACTATCTTGAACACTACATGAAATCTCATGCGCGCGAGTACTTCACCCAGGCACTAAATACATTGCTAAATTTGCTGCACTTAAAAAACGATTATCCGAGCAGCCTAAATCCGGCCCATAGGTATCTTCTCGGCGAAGTGCCTCTATTGCAGCAAGTGAGATCGATAACCGCAACTAATGATGAGTTCGAACTGCTTTATCAGCCCAAGAAACTTAATGCTCTAAGCACCCTCTGGGCCAATGTCCTAATTTATCTCAGCAGCTACATGCCTTTAGGCGGGATAATCTTCACTGGATTTTGCATAATTACGATCGCATCTCAAGCGGTCAGACGAACTATTTGCCTACTCGACACTCTGGCGTTGCTGATATTTTTTACGCAGGCAGCAGCTTACGCCTATCTGCTTCACACCGACGACAGATACACCTTGGTGCTGAATCCAATTCTTTACATACAGTGTGCGCTGTTTATACGATATTGGGTCCAGCGCAAATCAGAACAAAGTTAACTGCCTAACTTATAGCGGCGGATGAGCGCCGTCATCGGTCAGCTGCCTAGTTAGGTTAACAGCGGCAGTTCGCGAACCATCACTGTCAGTATAATCTACTGCGATCTGCTGAACAGCCATAAAGGCACCAGCTTCAAGGTTGGAAATTCGCTCGGCATCCATTTCGAATGGAAAGATTTTGCCCTCACCTATCGCCGTCACTCCAGCCTCACAAGCAACGTCAGTGATCCCGTCAAAGGCCTTCTCGACAAATGAACTGGTAGTATCAATTAATCCAGAGACCCGGACGGCGCCCAGGACAACCACCGCGACTGATGGAGTAGCGTTGATTCGTGTGAAGTAATTTCCGGCGATGTCTGTCACGCCAACCGCAACCACGTTTGAGTCACCGGGGAGACTTAGATCGAGCACCGCAAAGTCGGTATTGGCTACGGGAACCTGCTCACCCAAGCCGGTAAACTCCGGCGGGAAAAGTGCCCTGCCCGACAAAACTATCGTCGTCAGCTTGTCGCTCTGACAGCCGATACACGCTGCGATTGCAATAAGACCAAGAATAAGTGCGGCAAACTTACTAGAACGTGTCCTCAGCATGTATCAAATCTCCTCCCTTCGGAATTGCCGCTTGATCCTTGATCAAATCTCTCACAAGCTCAAGTAACTCAGGGCTTATTTTTATAAAAGGACACCTTGAAAGCCGAGGGATATAATGTCTATTCTTAGCTGGATAGCTCCCCCCATGCTGTGAGAGAAAAATGGGCCAGGCAACTTCCGACTCAATGGTCGGGAAAACCATCGCCGGTAAGTTCAAAATCCTTGCTAAACTAGGCAGGGGCGGCATGGGTGCCGTTTATAAAGCAGAGCATACTCACCTTGACCGCGTCATCGCCCTCAAGCTGCTGCATTCCCATCTAGCTAAAGATGAGGAGTATTTGAAGCGCTTCCAGCGCGAAGCCCGCACCGCGTGTAAAATTCGCCACCCCAATGTCATCACTCTTCACGACTACGGCATTGAAGAGGGGCATCCCTATCTTGCGATGGAATTTATCGAGGGCCAGACCCTCAAGCAAATCTTAAAAGACGAAGGGACTCTTTCGCTTGACCGAGTGTTCAACATAGTTTCCCAAATATGCAGCGCACTTGCCGAAGCCCACGGCAACAATATTATTCACCGCGATCTGAAGCCTGACAATATTATGATCACCGAGCGGAGAGACGGCACTGCTTGGGCTCAGGTTCTAGATTTCGGCATATCAAAAGTTCTGCAAGCAGAACCAAGCACTGAACTTACGCAAGCAGGCACGATCTTCGGATCACCGAGATATATGGCCCCGGAGCAGGGTCTCGAAAAGTCAATCGACACACGAGCGGATCTTTATTCGCTCGGGGTTATGACTTACGAGATGCTCACGAAAAAGTATCCGATTGAGGCCAACACAATGATGGAAACCCTCGTTAAAGTCGTGCACGAGGATCCGATCCCGATCAAGGAAGCTAACCCTGATGTGTTTATCGACGATCGAATCAGTCAGCCGATCATGCGGCTGCTCGAGAGAGACGCCGATAAGCGCTATCAGAAAGTCGAGGACTTTTTTGAAGATTTTGAAAAGGCTTATTACGCAGTAACCGGCAAGACTAAACCGTCGACTTTTTTCACTCGGCCGATTGGAATTGCACTTGCTGCAACCTCCTTCCTGCTTGCTGGCTCTGCGCTCTACCTGACATCTCGCGAGGATCGAAGCCCGCGAGTAGTAGAGGAGCAAGCTTACCTCAAAGAGCTTGAGCAGCTGAGGCGCGAAAAAGAAGAAGAGCTGGCAAAAGTTGCGAAACTCGCTGAAGAACGAAAGAAGGAAGCATTTGCTGCGGCGCTCGATGCGGAAAAACGCCGCCAGCTCGAACAGATCGAGCTCGAACAGTTAATTGAAATCAGAAAAGAAGTAGAGGCCGCAGCAGCACTTGCAGAAGAGAAGCGTCAAGAAGCACTAGAGGCCGCAACACGCGCCGAAAGCGAGAAGACCGCTGCTGAGCAGGCCGCAGTGCTGGCTGCACAAGAGGCCGATGCCTTCAGAGCAGTTCGTCAGGCAGAAGAAAAGAAAGCCGAAGAGTACTCTGCTCAAGCGGAGCGAGCCAACACCCTTGCCGAGCAAAAGCGTCTGGAAGCAATGGCGGCACTGAAGCAAGCCGAATCCCGCCGAAAGCAGCTTGAGCAAGAGGCGATGCTCGCGAAAAGCGAGGTCGACAACTTAAGAGGGCTTCGTGAAGAAGAAGAACGCAAGGCGGAGCAGTTAAGAAAAGAAGCCGAGCTGGCAGAGAAGCTTGCCGCAGAGAAGCAGCTAGAAGCTAAAAAGGCTGCGGAAAGAGCCGCTCAAAATGAGCAGCGCGCTGCGAGCGCCGAGCAGAGAGCCGAGGAGCTAAAGAAGCAAACGGCAAAAATGGCGCCAGCTAACACCTCTTCAGATACTAAGTCGCAGAAGCTAATTGAAGAGCAGCGCAAACTCGATGCTCAAAAGGCGGCGCTTGAAGCAGAGCGTCAGAAACTCGAACAGCTGAAACTAAAACGCGAACAAGAAGCCAAGCGGCTCAAGGCACTACGAGCAGCTCAAGAAGAAGCTGCACGCAAAGCCCAAGCCGCTGAAGAAGCCAAACAGGCAGAGGAAGAAGCGGAGCATGACGACAGAGATAAACGCCGCCGCATGCCTCGCCAGGGAAAACGCCGCTTCTAAATCGCGTAGCTCAACTCTAATCCGAACCAGAATTCGTTGTTATTGGCTTCGTCAGCTTCAAACGTGTAGTTGATGCTCGGAGTCAACGTAAACTCCCAAACTGGAATATCAGCCAACAGACCGACGTCAACGGTAACCAAGCCGTTATCAACGTAAAATACTGGTCCGTCGTTTGCGTTAAACGCGAAACCAAACGCTGTGTAAGGAATCAGCGCGAAACCCGGAGCAACCTCTTCAATCTCAAACGGCTGTTTGAAGCTGAGAGTCGCATACTGGTATCGACCGATATCGAAGTCGTTGTAAAAAGTGACAGTAGGATTACCCCAAATATTAGCACCGAGGCCAAGGTAGTATTCGTTGGTATCGGCAATCCTGCCCGACTTACCTGGAAAACGATACATGATGAATCCCGCTGCGAAGTTAACGTAATCGAGAACGGTCACATCATAAGAAAAGGTCGTGTCTAGTTCGGTAAATTTCTCGGGTGGCTCGACTGTCTCCCCGGACAGGTGCGACCAAACGTTAAAGCTCAACGAACCGATTGACCCGAAATCATACCAGCCAGTTACGGAAGGCTGGATTGAAGTTCCCGGATAAACGGTTTTTCCGCGAAACATGTAGTCTGAGTAAACGCCGGCGCTAACCTGAAATCCCCAAGGCCTGCTGTCCTCTTCCTCCTCCCCAACTGCGGCAGACGATCCGCGCCGCGCTTCAACAACACTCTGTTGAGCTTGAGCACTGCTCGCTCCGAATAAGACTACCCCAAAACAAATAGACAAAATGCCGATGACTAGCTGTCGCATTTGAAATCTCCAATTAAGCCGCGCACCTCAGACCGACCTATGCAATACCGACTGTCCGGAAAAATCAAGCTATAGTAAGCAAACCTGACAAATTTGCCGAGACAATTGAGATTTTCTTAAGCCAAGTTCACGGAAAGAATTGGAGACGAGCTTACCGACGCTCGTGTATATCTTTGTATGCGGGAGGACAGCCTGGGAATGACAGAAGACGGTGGTGATTCAGGAGCTGGCAGCTTAAAAGCGCTACTCTTCGGGTTTCTAGTCCCCCTGCTCACGATTTTCGGCCCGGGAACCGCGCTGATCCTTGCGATTGTGTTCGCGCTGTCCGAAAAGCGGCGATGGACACTTGGAGACCTCATATGGGCGGCACCGCTGCTTAGCCTTCTCGCTGCTTCCTACTGCGCCGAAGTTTTTTTTGAGAAATTGGCATTTTTGCCAAACTTCGGCACGTTCGACTGGGTAGGTCTTGAGAATCTGCTTCGCTTCGCCCTTGTCCCGATATTGTTCAAAATCTTTTCTGACAGTGCTTCTGCCAGAGAGTCTGCGCTGAAAGGTATGGCTGCTGCTTTGCCCGTCGCAGCATTGGTCGGATATCTGCAGAAGAACGGAACCCTGACCAGTTTGATGCTTCCAAATCAAACTTACTACTGGGACTCACTCGGACGTTACACAAGCACTTTCAGTGATCCGAATGCGGCAGGAATATTCTTGATACTCCTGCTCCCGTTCATCGTGAACGGTTTTACATCCCAGAATCGGTTTGGAACTATTCTGTACTTGCTTGCGCTCTGCTGCCTGCTCTATTCGGCTTCACTTACCGGCTCCCGCAGCTTCATCCTTGGCGCAGCACTCTATTTATTCTTGTTTTGCTATTCGCATTCGCGCAAAGCAACGCTGCTGCTAACTTTAATAGGTTTCTGTTCCGTTGGGCTGCTCGATTACCTTCGTATGTATCAAATCGATTCATATCAAAGCACCCTTCTAATGCTGCCTGAAGCCGCCCGACGTGGTCTGGACGCGATTAGCTTTCTAAATATTGCACAAACATTCCACACTCGATTGGTTTTCTGGAAAATCGGTATTGAAATTTGGCAGGATAATCCTCTTTTTGGTGTTGGCTTCGACCGTTTCGCAGAGTGGGCTCCCTTCTACAGCTTACAGTTAAACCATAACCTTGGTGCCTGGACGGACAATTCGAATAATTTTTACATTGGCCTGCTGGCCGAAACAGGAATTATCGGACTTGGTTTGTTTCTTCTCGCGCTGGCTGCACTCCATGTCCGTCCTAGCAGCCCCGAAGACCATGAACAAAACTACCTCAGTCCAGCGATTTTCTCGTTAAGCTGTTTAGTCATATTACTTTTTTTCGGTCCCCATTTGGTATTTGATGAAGTTAGCATTCTAACTGCAATTGTCATGGCTGCTTGCTTAAATGTTGAACACAGCCGCATTCGACTTAGCTCTACAATCATTCTCTCGATTGCAGCAGCTGCCGGTGCGGCATGGCAAGCCTCATCGGGTGAGTATGGCTTTTACACTTGGGAGAAAAGCAGCAATGGTGAATTCTTTCGCTGGAGCACGCAGCAGTCAACGGGCTCACTCGACTGCAGCCCAGAGACCCATCACGCAGAGCTACTGCTGCGAGCAGCAAATCCAGATTTATCCAGGAGACCCCTCAGGGTCACTATTCACGGCCCGTCCCAAGGAGTTGAGCTGAAACTTACGAGCCCTGAGATTAACAAAGTCGTTCTTACCTGCGGCTCTGCTCCAAAAGTACGCTACTGGATTGAAACTTCGAGGAGTTGGAAACCCAGCCTTCACAGCAATACTTTAGACAACAGAGAACTCGGCCTTCAGGTACTAAATAGTTTCGAACAGGTTTACTAAGACCCGAACGGCGCTTTTAGCATTTCGTTGAGCGCTTTGTGTTCTCGCTCCGGCCCTTCCAGTCCGAATGCAATTCCATGGGAGTCGGAAGACAGCTTAAAGGAGCGAAACAACCTATCCCAAATAGAGAGCATCGAAGTATAGTTTGAATCAGTTTCCGGCTGAAAGTTTGAATGATGCACCTTGTGCATTTCCGGAGTAACGATAACGAGCCGCAGCAGGCGATCAATTTCCTTGGGCACACCGACGTTGGCATGGTGAAACATAACAATCGGAAACATAAATGCCTCGTAGGCCGCTAAGTGCCACAACTTAATTCCAAAAAGTAAAATAAGCCCAGTTCGAAACAGCGAAGAGAGAAATATTTCTCCCAGATGAAAGCGATACGAAGTAGTGACGTCCATTTTCCTGTCGGAATGATGCACCTGATGGAAGCGCCAGAAAAAGGCAACACGATGGTTCATCCGGTGCCACCAATAAGTCCAGAAATCCATGAGCAGGATGCTGCAGCAGGCATGAATCCATCCATCGAGGCCGAGCAAATAGAAAAAGCCTAGGTGTATGTTCTCTGAAGTTTCAGCCGCCCAAACCCAACTGCCGACAAACAATCCGGAAATCATCAAGGCATTTAGCAGCCCCAACAAAACATTCCTTCCGCAGTGGATCGCTCTCTCCGATTTACTTGCAAAAAAGCTGGCAAAGAAAGGTACAGCGGTTTCCCAAAACAGCAGAAGTATCAGTGCCGCTGCCGAAATCCAGTGACTGTAATCTTCTATAAATTCGTACGACAAGCTGCGCCACCTAGCTCTTGCTGTTAAGCAAATCGATATATCCTCCAGCATTGTAGACCTGCTTAAAGCCGTGGGCCAGCAGCTGCTGCTTCGCCTTTTCGGAACGCCCGCCAACCGCGCAGTAGGCCACGACAATCCTCGACTTGTCAGGGCCGAGCTCCGCAATCCGCTGCTCGATCTCGTTATGCGGAATGTTTAATGCTCCCTCAATATGCCCCTGAGAAAATTCTTGGGCTGTGCGAACGTCAAGAATCAACGCTCCCTGCTGGATACGCTGCCAGTGTTCGTTAAGCTGCTCGTCGCTTCGCTCGCCCCGATGGCGCAAATAATAAACCAGAAAAAAGGCCCCCAAGCTGGCCAAAATCAACACTAAAGGCCAATTCATCTACGGCTCTCCATTAAGACCCGATCTGCGTTTTTCGCAATGTAAATTGCAGCTTCAGGCAGTCCAATATCATCCATATGGTTTGTCTGGCTCGTCTCAAACTTCGAAAAAAAATCCGACCTGTTTAAAGAACGCCGTAATCGATTATTCCATGTAGTTTCGTTAACTATGACAATCAACGCATTAACCGCTTCCACGTCTCCGATCGACGAGCCTTCTGCTCCGCCATACCACGGCTGTCGAAGAAAATAGGACAAGTAAAGTCCTAGCGGGTTCCCGCCTACGATGGGTCCAACTAAACCCTTCGCTCTCAGCTCCTCTGCCAAACCTCGGGCCCTCAGTCCGATGGGGTAGTAGTCTACTCCTCCGTTAAACGGTCGCAGCGTCATCCCGTAAATCGGCTTGAGCAGCAGTACCGTGCTCAAAATCGCCGCCGCATACATCGTGCTAATTTTAAAAGTAGGAGCACTTTGGCGAGTGACATAGAATAACGCCTTCAGAACTGCTGCAAGTAGCAAAGGAATTGCTGGAAGAAAATATCTTATCGAAGCTGAATGAGTCGGGAGAAAAACCAAAACGTTCGCTCCCACCACGACAATGCTTGTCCAAGCAGTCGAGTCTACTTTTCCGGTTCGGCGATAAATACGAAGATGGACACATAAGGCGCAAATTAAAAAAAGCAGGTAAACAAAATTAAGCCGCACATTAACTGCGATTGAAGAGATTTGATGCTTGAAAAGAGCTGAACTGTGAAAAGGCGACCAATAAGGAAAGTCCTGAAGACTTGGTTCTTCCCACGTCGTCAATCGCCCGGCTTCGGGAATCAAAATTCCAGAGAACCCTGGAATCACTTCTCCGTGCGGACTGTAGTCCCACGGCCCCTCAATCGCATGTGCAATTGACGCAACCGTGGAGATAGTAGGATACCCGTAGTGAACGGACAGAATTAAAATCCACGGCCCGGCGACACATGAAGTTCCAGCTACGAAAAATAGCGCTGACTTAAGGAGCTGCTTGCTCGACGCATTCTGCTGCCAGAAGTGCATTAGCAAAACACCGACAAGCACGGCCAATGTGAGCGGTAAAGCGGCAGCCTTGCATAGATACAAGAACCCTGCTGCGAATCCGCACTGCATCGCAACACTGCGATTGAGCAGCCAGTCTGACCGAATAAGGCGGCTCAGCAGAACAAAAAAGCCACCGGCCATCAAAAGATCCGGGGCAACGGCAAAATAAGACAAGGCAACACTCAATAGCATCGTGCCGAGCAAGGATGCATGCAGGACTTTACTGCTCAGCCGCAGCTCGCAAAACAGGAGGTATGCACCTCCGCTGAAGGCTAATGCAGAAATGACCATCAACGCTCTAACTGCGAATATTGGGTCTGCGTCAAGAAGCAGCAGCGGCACTAGCAGCCAACTGAACAACGGAGACCAATAGCCGTTAAGGGCTAAGCCAAACTCACCGGAAATTATGTGCTCGGCAACACGGAGGTATGCAATTGCATCAGGATTAAGCTGCCCGTAGCAGTATGTCGCTGCACCAATCAGCAGCACTGCCTGCAGTAGAAACAAACTCTTAGCCACCGGTGCCGTCATTCTCTTTTTGAATATCCACTTCGATCAGCGGAACGTCTTCAAGCAGTTGATCTCTGAAAAATATCAATGACCTTACTCTTACGCTTCCCACTGGGCCATGCCCATCATACTTTTTACCTACCGCAAACGAGTAAATATGATACGGGGCTGAAAATATTTGCGGCAAAGCGGGTGCCTTGCCCCCCGCCGCGGCTCTATTAGCGTTCGACACAAATCGGCGAATAAAGCCTTCAAACGCTTCTCGGCTAGACTGATTGTAGACCGGACGACCGACCCTGCTCTGCAAACTCCTCACTTCTGCTGCGGACAATTCCTCCTGGAGTTTCTTAAATAAAAAGTAATTGTCAGTCCCACCGTAAGTGCCAACAATGTAATTCGAATGAGACAGGTAATAAAACCGGCTTTGCTGAAAAAGGATATTGTATGGGCCAAAATAAAATCCTTCCAGCTCAGCTTCAGCTCCATCGTCGTCTACGGCGTATGCACGAACAATTGGAACATAAGTTGTATCAAACCAACCAAGTGGAACTGGCGCGAACAGCAGAGGACAAAGCATAAACAATGGAAGCGAAGTATAAAACGCCCGGCGCGAGAACATTTCTCTTAGCTGACCAACTCGACTTGGCAACACGAGTAAATAAAGAACTATGTTCAGAATGCTCCACTTCCAAAAGAAAACGCCGCTGGACAACATAATCACTGCATGGAGCAGCACATGCAGCAACATTATAGTTCTAAACAATCGTGAGTTAAGAAAAACGAGTGCACTTCCAACCTCAATCAGAATAGTTGGAAGCGTCAGAAGGATCGGATATGCCGCAGCAAAATCCAGCAGCCAGCTTAAGACAGGGCCGTCCGCGCTTCTTAGCCAACCATTGTGGTAGGACGCGAGAACTAAGTTAACGACTTGGTTTTCAGTCACCCACTCGTAGCCGCTAGGGCTTAGCTGCAGCTTCTGCACGCCGGCAAAGAAGTAGTTCGCATTAAAAATCAGAACTAGCATGTACAGGATTGTAGCCGCGCGGACCCTTACAAAAATTCGCAGCAAGAGCCCGAGTTGCGCATAAATTAACAGATCGAGGAAAATCTGCTTATCAGTCCAGTCAAAACCACCTAAGGGATAGTTGAGCTGCCTCGAGTAAAGGTAGGATTGCAAAATCAAAAGTGGCAAACAAACCGGATGAAACCATACTCCGATAGCAGCCCCAATAATCAGCAGACGATCCCAGCCGTGCCAAGTATCGTAGTAGTAGTTGTAGTCGAGCGTTGCTAACTGCCAAGCGATCAACAGAGCTGAGCTAAACGCGAAGATTCGAAGAATTCGCTCCTCCCCGCTGCATTGCCAAGACAAACGGCGGAAGAACACAATAAAAGGAAGCAGCATTATCAACGAGCAGTTTAGAAACTTCTGCCGCATGACTGCATTTATGAATAATATGTGTCTTTGGTAAAAATCGGCATCGAAGTCGATGCTTACTTCATAAATCACTTTAAAGAAGAAGCCGCCGACTATAATAAATATCAGCTGCATGCCCCACCAGAGAGCACGTTCACTGCCGTTGCTTTGCGATTCGGTTTGTTCCAAACTCATCGATTCGCATTATAATTCCGCAGAACCAAATGCGGCCAGCATTAATCGTCAAGCACATTGTTCATAAAAAAGCGCTCAAGCATCTTCCCGAGCAGCTCATTGCCGAACGCCGTATAATGACACTGGTCATAGTAAAGTCGATCTACCTCTTGAGTTCGAAGCTCCGTAAGCGGATCGAAGAAGTAAAAACCCATTTTTTTGCTTAAATCTGCCAAGGTATGCTGAGGCCGATTATCGATAAACTTTGCATCTACCTGAAACACCACGGGAAGCGCTACAACGATGACCTTAAAATTGTGGCTTAAAGACAATTCACGCAATTCTTTGAACTGCTTTCTAATCTCAAACCATGACTCGTCTTTCCAAGCAGCACCCCAGTCATATTCTGCTAGCTCGACTAACTTTTCGAAATCTTCGTGCGACTCCCGCCAATTAAGCTGCTCTTTTTCCTTAATCCAACGAAAGCGCTTTTCATAGTCGCCTTGGATCCATTCTCTAAGCTTCACGGCTCGATAAACGCTGTTGGCAGCGACGCTGTAGCGCCGCACTATGCCCGGTTCAGCAAACCTGCCGGCGAACCCCCAGGGCGGAAGGCTGTCGTTGAGGTAGAACCCGAGGAGAACGAAATCCGGCTGAAGTGAAAGGCCCTTCTCACGCAGTATGCCCATCTCCTCGGATAAACCTATGTCAGAGACACCTGCGTTTATCACCTCAACTCTGTGGTTGGGCATTTCATCGCTGAGATTCTCCTGTAACTGCTCAACAAACGAATCCTGGACAGGCAGATAATCTGATACCGTTACCGAATCACCAATTGCCAAAATTCTAACTTCGTTCTCCGCCCTTTCCGGGTCAATCTCGGAGTCACGAAAGCCAAGTGAATTTGTAGTAATGCGAACATCACGTTTAGATAAATAATGATTACGCACAATCACATCAGCGTGCGGACGTAGACGCCGTCCTTTTTCAGGATCGTAGATTGTAAGCAGGTCGCCACCAACTTCAAAGCGCTGAAGCAGGGTTTGGGGCTGGGCGAGCTTAACGAACGTCGTGTTGCTGCGGGCATACAATTCAACTGCAAGGCAAAACAGCAGCCCTGTTAACAGAGACATCAAACAAACTGCACGCACGCTGCCTGTTTCAGCAAACACGGATTGGGGTTTCGAAGTCATACGCAGAGTTTAAACTTAAGCTCAGCACTCCGCCAGCACTTGGATCGAGTTCCTACCCTTGGTCAAGTAGACCCAGAGCGACGGAGTACTGCTGATTTGCCGAACCGACGATTGATACTGCCGCTTCCTGGATTATGGATAAGCGGACCAGGTCGGCAGCCTCTTGGGCGACGTCCGCATCGCGGATGCGCGACTCAGCTTCAGCAAGGTTCTCGGTCGTCTGAGCCAGCACTCCAACCGCAGAATCTAGCCTGCTTTCAAATGCACCGATCTCTCCCCGCTGCAGCGTCAAGTTGGTCAGAGTCTTTTGGAACAGAGGCAGTGCTTGCTTGGCTCCAGCCAAAGTCCCTAAATCGAAATCCTCAAGCGGTGAAATTCCGCTTACTTTGTTTCCAATATAGATCTCTATTGTTCCCCCAGCTCCCGACATATTCCCGTCGGGGGCGATTAGATCAGTTACGCCGTCGTTATTTACATCGGCAGCCGTAGGCCCTACACCGATAAGCAGTCCGGCAAAAGAGTAGGAAATATTGTCACTCAAACTAAAGTTCCCTTCTCCATCCCCGAGATAAATGCTCGTGTCTGTGGTGTTGAGCAGTGCGACATCAAGGTTGCCGTCTCCGTTGAAGTCCGCCGCTTCATAGCCTGCGTTTATACCGCCCAAATCGATTGGCGAACCTAGAGTGCCTGATCCGTCATTCAACAAGACATGCGCATCGTAGCCAACTCCGTCGCCGGCCAGCACATCCAGCGCACCATCATTGTTAAAATCTACCAGCAATGGAGGTGCCGTGGTTGAGATAATTCCCGCATTGCCGATGCCAATTGTCTGATTGAAGGTAAACGTACCGTCGCCGTTGCTGAAGTACACGTCTAGGTCCGTATTCCCTCCTACACTTTCATACGCGGCAACGATGTCGTCGATACCGTCCCCATTCATATCGCCCACGCCGTATTGAGCGTGAACCGAGCCGCCGAGGTTCGGTATTGGATGCGTCTCGACAAAACCTCCTGTTCCGTTTCCTGTAAGCAAATAGGTATTTCCGACGTTGTCATTCGTCACGATATCAAGATTGCCGTCTCCATTGAAGTCGCCCACTTCCGCACCGTACGAGGTATTGCCCGCACCCATCCCAAGTCCGATCGTGATCAGCTCACCAAACGTCCCATCCCCGTTTCCAAATCGATAACTAACATCCTGATCTGTTAAATTTACACCGCTGGTAATAATATCTAAATTGCCATCGTTGTTGATGTCACCCAGGCGGACGCTGGCAACGCCGTTAGCCACCTCGTAAATTGTTTCATCGCCAAAGGTTCCGTCACCGTTGCCCATGCGAACGAAGGCCATCCAAATCCCACCCGCACCTTCACGACCAGCTCCAACCATATCGATGTTTCCGTCTCCATCCAGGTCAGCAGTTTGTATGGCTAGGGCGCGGGTAGTGTTTGAAGGGATGTACATATCCACCGGTGTGCTGAATGTGCCGTCGCCAACTCCACCACCCAAATCTGACGTCACTCCGCCGTTATCGCCGTAGCCTGCCTGCAGGTGCATCTCTTCCACAGATCCGTCAAAGAGGTTCAGACCGTTGAACTCCGTTGTTCGGGCAATGCGAAAATACTCCTGAGAAAGCTGCTGAGCTTCTTCGTCGAGCGCCTGGCGCTGATTGTTGCCCAGAGATCCGTTAGAGGCCTGCGTTGCCAACTCCTGAAGACGAATGGTTATGTTTGTGAGTTGTTCGACGGCACCGTCGGCTATGCTAAGCAGGCTGATCCCGTCGTTGAGATTTCGAATGCCTTGACCGAACACCCGCTGATCGTTGTTTAGACTTTCGCTGATTGCCAATCCGGCAGCATCATCGCTCGCAGTATTGATGCGCATGCCGCTTGAGAGCCGTGTATACACCCCGGTAAGCTCGCGATTGACGCGAGACAAATTGCGCTGAGCGCGCAGCGACGAAATGTTTTCGCCGAAACCTAACTTCACCGGACCCTAATCCTTGGAAAGTCCCCGCCGAAGCGAGAGTCGAGCTGAGGACGTAAACCTACGAGAAAATACCTTTTCTCTCATACAAAGGATCGACAATTCGACCAAAACCCTCAACAAACTGGGCCTGCGCTAATATGCTGTATTTATGAGATATTTGCATATTTACCTAGGGGTAAATACTTACGGCCAGCGTAGGTGGTTAGAAAGCTCGACTACAAAGAGTGATAGAACCGCAAAAACAACACTTTAAACGCTGTCCTGCATAACCTATTCACAGCGGCCATCGGGGTTGAATCTAGCCGCTTCCATTCGCCGCTTAGGCGTCATTTGCATTGTCTAAACATATTAGTCCACCCTCCGTCGGGCGTGAGTTGGTCTAAGCTGCTGAATTTACTCAGTTAAATCTACTCGTTCCTCGACTCAGGGTGGCGAACATCACGTTTGATCTTCAAAGGCGCATAATACTTTATAACGGGCTATGTGTTAATCACACATTTTACGGTGGGTTACAAATGAAGCAGCACTACTTAAACAGGTTTTGGCGGCAGGTTCTCTTTCTACTGGTATTTTCTGCAAACGGCCTGTGCCAGATTCCGTACATCCCCGATCCAGTTCCCCCCTCACCCAGCCCGAGCAGGTTTCCCAACGGCAGCGACATTCGAACCTGGAACTCAACAATTGAAACGATGCGCGAGTTCAATAACCAAGACGGCCCGCTCGGCGAACGCGCCGCACAGAAGTACGGCGGAGGGTCTGGCACTTATCCGGACCATCCGTGGAAGAACGAACCCTACAACACGAACTCTTACGTCGACTGGGCAACAGATTCATTCAAGGCAGTCGATCCTACAGATATATCAGTCCTCGGAGACTGTATGGAGCCGCGTTTGATATCGCCATACTGTCCGATGTGCGCACCTAGTAGAATTCGAGTTGACGGTAGTTTCAGCAGTTGTCCAACTAAAGACAACACCGGAGAAATTTGGGAATACTGGTGGCCAGAATATGAAGTCGAAATCAGCCAATTTGGCGTTGCTTCAATTAATGTTATCGATCCTGCGACTGTTCGCCTACCCCGCCCTGACCTCGTTCACTCAGTTCTTTCCGAGCAACTGGAAGCCGGCTACGAGACACTTGCGAATCAAGTGCTTGAAGAGAAGTGGCTGGTAAACACATCGGCTGCGAATATCCCCCCTGAGCTTAGAGACCATCCGCACCTGGGCAACAGTGCCCACGCCGGCATTAGCCCTCCAGATTTAAATTCGCACAGCGATGCCCACATCTACCGCTCGTATCTACAGGACGCTACTTCAAGAAAGCGACCCGAGGGAGAATGGGAATTTGGGGGAATCTGGAATGAAATTCGAGTGTATGGAGTGCTCATTGGCTGCTATCCACTCCCCTTCGTATATAACGGCTACAAGAAGGGAAACGAGGAATGCTTCTTCGACACTCTTCAAAAAGAAGATGACAAAAACATCTGGGGTTGGACAGAGCAGCTGCAGTACCAATCCGTCTGGCGCATCCCCGATCTTTCCGCTCTAATCGGTGGCTCCACCGGCTATCAGCGTTACTTAATGAGTTCGCCGGCCATAATGATGGGCTTGCAGATTACCCCAGAAGATTTTGGCGAGTCGCAGTACGATGAAGACACCGGAGAGTACGGCCCGACCGGCTCCATGCCATATCTTGAAAGTTACCTGCGCAATGCGACTTGCGCCTCGTATCGAGCGCGGAAGTCTCTCACTGGCGGCTGGAACGAGTATCGCGACTTAATGCCGGCGCTTGGAGTAGCTCCGACTAACACCGCCTTGAAGCGAAACTGCTTTCGTGGAGGTGGACAGCTCTATCCGCTTACTGGCTCGCTTAGCGGACACCATTCCAGCATGGAGTCAGGAGCACTCCTGGCCCGTCGTGCAATCGAGTTAATGACCCGAGTTGAGCCGCTGCTTGAAAAACCTGAGCAACCCCTGCCAAAGTTTGCCGACGGATTGCTTGGAGACGATAGCGTCGACAAGATGCAAATGATCTCCCCGGCCAAGAGTCAGTGCATGCGCATGGACGACATCAACGACCGAAGTATGCGCGGTATCTATCCTAAAGACGGAAATCCGGACGACAACGGTAGCAAACGCTTTTTGTACTGGAACAAGCGCATTGCATGCACTTGTCCGTACCGCGGCAACATGTGGCCGCAGAACGAACGTTTCCGCGTATTCGGATGGGGCTGCTATAGGTTTCCTTATGCCGATATCCTTAACCCCACACCCGGTATAGTTGGAGCATTTTTAGGAATTGATAAGGACGATGCTACAGGGAATTTCTACAAAGGCGAGATTCACGGGACAAGTTTTGACTGGCCAGCTGCAGCTGCATCGTTTGCTGAGTCGGCGGCAAAGGTTTTTCCGTTTATTCCTTAGCACTCAGGAATATCTTTTTGAGATCAAATGGCGAGTAAGACTTTTTATACAGCTTTCATTTGCAACACGTCTGAACTCCAGTCTGTTCTACCGGCGCAAGCTGAAGACGGCCTTGATGTTCGCGGAGGAATATTCGGCGGCACCGCTGCAAACCAGGGAATCTTCGAAAACCCTTCAAAAATCCCAAACTCCGGATACATCTCCCCAAGAACTCGATCGAAGTATAAGCTCCCCAAGCAAGGACCATCCGAGAAAAAGCTCGAACAACTAGATGCTGCGATGCCAGATTCTGAGCATACATTTAAGGTTTCACAGGAAGAACTTAACGCAAAAGTTAAAAGCACCGCTCCGGCATCGATGCCTCCCTCCGGTGACAACGCAGCAATGCTGCAAAACGCTAACAGAATAATGGGCCAAGCACGGTCAATGCTGATGCGCAGCGAAAGCTCGGTCCAGAAATCAACATCTGGATTTCGCGAACCAGGTGCGATTCAAGCACCTGCGCTAAAAACGGTCAGCTCCCCGCCCAAAAGCCGCGAACCAGCCAAAGCTGAAAAGCTTTCTCAACCTTACCGCGCGGAATACTCAAAAGATCCAGCAGCGTTAACTCTCGTTGTAGAGGGAACCGACGCAAAACAGCTTGCAGATGCCGTGGAACAGCTGAACAAAATTCAAAAATTCAGTAAATTGGCCGGTGCACAAATAGTGATGCTCAACTATGAGGCGGTTCTAAAGAGCACGCCCGAACCTGTGCTTAATTTTCGCTCAAAGGCCGAGGCCAAAAAGTTTCTTGCAGAAAAAAATAATCGCAACAACCCGATTACCCCAGCTGAATACGAGAAGAAGGCTGAGCAGATGCAGCTGCTTGAAAACGCGAATTTCCATCCATCCAGTATCGTTACAGTAGATAAGTTGAAGAATCAGTTCTCACTCGAAACGTCTCCTACATGGATAGTCAGCGCAGACGGGAAAAACCACATCTTTGCCGGCAACCAAAATAGCCTGATCAACTTATTCAATTTAAAAGGTCAATTTAAAGCACCGGAGATTACCGGTCGAAGCGTAGTCGGCACTGACACTCAACTAGCGAAGCTCAATCAAAGGGACAATAATACTATCCACTATCCAAAACGCTCTGGATCTCCCCTTAAGTTAGAACCGAGCACCACTTCCGCTCCGGCAACAGCCGTAATCTACTCACTATCAAAAAAGCGCGCACAAATTGACCCCGAGGATTACCAAGCCCCTGATAGCGGCCCCAAACCTAAGTTGACAGTTCCCAAGCTTCCACACTGCGACAAAGATAATGTACGAAGAACAAAGATAGGTGCTCCGAGCTCACAACTGTCAAAGCACGATATTCTCTTTTATGACTCATCAAACAGAAGTCAGTCTGAGCAATCGAAACATTGGGCTGGCAAAAAGATTGGCTACCCGAACGGCGTCCCTCAGGAAGAAATCTCTACGTCTAATATGCAATGGACACTGGCTCAAACTCTTGCAGTCCAATGTCTACCAACCCGTTACCGAGTCATTGAAACCGACGGCGCAACGTTCTTTGAACACCGCGAAGGCAGAAAAGCCTGGTTTCAAGACGCTAAGTAAACCAAAGACTACATTTCACCGACAAATCGCGCGGGAGGCTCGCTAGCTCGAGAAGCGCTCTCTTCTTTTAATTTTAAAAGTTCTTCACTCAAGCTTTCAAAGACTAAGCGATTGGTAAATTCATTTGGATGACTATCAAACGCGTTGACAACTAACTGGCGAGGGGAATACATCGATAGCTCAGACGACAAGTCGATTGTCTTTATGCCCTCTTCCACAAATACTTCTGCTACCTGATGCGCAAACTTTCTTGTCACATCGACCGCAGATAGCACAGGAAATATTACTGTAATCAATTTTATTTCGTTGTCTCTTGTATACTTCACAATATCTTTCAGTTGTTGCTTGTGAGCAGCCCACACTTCCTTCGAATTAAACGCTGCTTCAATTAGCTCAACTACGCCGCTATGACCTCCGAATCGGCGATCGTAGATGGTCCACGCGAAATCAAATAGGTAAAAATGATCGACTAAGGGCCGAAGCAGTTTTGGGGCCGGGGTCGGCTGAGGAGCTGCAACCACACCTTGGCTCACTGCCTCATTGAAAATATCGTTAAAATAGTAACTGAGAATCACTACGTCAGGCTTGCACGGATACGCCTTGAGCCCGTCCAGTTCTTTCTTAGAATCCCATGCTAAGTCCCCGATCAGCACCGTCTCCATCTGCGGCTCAAGAGCGTCTCTGATCAGATTCACAAATCGTTCACGGCGATCCTTGACTCCCCATCCGGCTGCAAACGAATCTCCGATTACTGCGAGTAAAGGAACAGATCCACAACGATCTCTAGTGTATTCTCTGTCCCTATATCCAAACGAATTCTTCTCGCCCCAGTACTTATATCCCCATCTGCTGGCGGTCTTGCTATAAATCCTGGCATCCGCAATCGGATAAATAAAAAACCAGCTCTCCACAGCGAACAGCACGAACGTAAACGAGAAAATGACCAAAAGTAGGTTGCCGACTGACTCGCGAACGCGCCTTGAATAGATAAGATCGCTCCGGCCGGCAATCACGCAAAAGCCGGTAAGCCCGAACCAAGCGATCCATACACAGCCAAATTCGAGCCAGTTCCAGATCATCGCTCCAGTCCAATACTAAGTTCAAGCTCTCGTATCTTATACGCGCATAGACAGACTGTAGCTACAGGATTCACAATAAACTTGCCTGTGCGACGTAATTTGGATTGGCCTGGAAAACATTCGCCCTTCATCATATAATCGCGCGCTGGTAGCCGGGGCTAACAACCGGCGCGGAATCATCCAAAAACCAGTGTTAGTTTAGTGATTTACTCAGCCTTAAAATCCGGCCTTGTCGCAATCAGTTTGTGCACAGCGTCTATTTTTGTCGTGCTCGGCCTTGTCGAAGCCGCTTTTTGGTCCTTCGACGACGGAACTCCTACCTTAAAAAACGACCGGCCGCAGGCATATTACAAACCCGAAGCGTCGAAGTTCTTCCAAGACTATCCGATCGAACCGAAGAATACTGATGGCAGTGTTTTTCGCATAGCTGTGCTCGGCGATTCGTTTACCTTCGCTCCAAACATGCAATTCGACGACGCATTCCCCAAAAGACTCGAACGCATGCTTAATTTGAATGTTAGCCCGATTCGCGCTGAAGTTTTTAATTACGGAGTCCCCGGATACTCAACTATGCACGAAATAAGAAGTGCAAAGTTCGCGGCCGAACGTGACGGTGCCGATTTAATTATCGTCGAAATTACTTTAAACGATCCAGAGCGCAAACCTTTCAGACCCCACGGACTTTGGAAAGGTGGAACTAATCCTTTTAAGCTGGGCTCTGGCGATACAGGCACAGGACTATTGTCACATTCAAAACTCGCAAACTTCGTCGCCACGAGAATTCACAATCATCAAACAAGACAAGCCTACGTCGATTACTACTACAAACTGTTCGACGATCAGAAGAATTGGGCCGAATTTACCGGAGCACTCAAATCTATCGCGGATATTGGCTCCACCAATGGCGCCAAAGTTGTGGCAGTTATATTTCCCCTCTTCGGAATGCCGCTCGACAAGAATTATCCCTTCACCGAACTTCATACAAAGGTGCAGCAAGTTTTAAGACAGCTAAATATTCTTACGCTGGACTTGCTCTCCGCGTACTTCGGACTCCCCCTGGACCGAATGCAGACGATTGTCGGTACCGATTTTCATCCTAACGAAATCGGACATCGGATTGCGGCTGAAGAAATTTACTATTGGCTAGCACGCGAGCAGCTTATTCCGGGGGAACTGAGAATTCGCGAGCTATTTAAAAGTAGAGTAGATATCAGACCTGGCTCAAACGATCCGCTTTCATCAACCCCAGGAAGTACACAGGTCGCCACAAACGACAATTCTCCCCAATAACAGCCAGATCACTTAGTGAGTTTTTTTCCTTCCGCACTAAAGATTGAGAACTGCATTGAGCAGTATTTTTGAAGCAGATAGCTAGCGCTTACGCGAAGCACCCCTAGTCCGTACACAACGCTACGTTTAAAACTGATTGAAGAGCTTTCCGCGGCGTATCTGGTAGGACAACTTACTTCTCCGATCCGAAAATTGAACCAAATGATTTGC
This sequence comes from Bdellovibrionales bacterium, assembly GCA_020434585.1. Classification (GTDB taxonomy): domain Bacteria; phylum Bdellovibrionota_C; class UBA2361; order SZUA-149; family JAGRAN01; genus JAGRAN01. The sequence goes on along the minus strand of JAGRAN010000032.1, from coordinate 18,133 downwards.
GCCAGCATTTCGTTATCGAAAACGAAATCGTCCGAATTTTCCTCAAGAGGAAGAGTTTCAAGAACTTGCCTGGTGAACGCCCTGTAGCCTGTATGAAATTCCGAGAGTTTGCTTTCAAGCGCAATGTTTTGAAGAAATGTAAGCACACGATTTGAGAAATATTTGTAGTAAGGCATGCCTCGCTTCGTTGCACTTTGAGCCAAGATGCGAGACCCCAGAGCCACATCGTATTCCCCGTAGGCAAGCATAGCGGATATTGGCGTTAGTAGTTTCGGCGAATACTGGTAGTCCGGGTGAAGCATGACAACTATATCGGCTCCACGCCGGATTGCTTCTCGATAGCACGTTTTCTGATTACCACCGTAGCCTTTATTCTGCTCGTGACGAATTGTTGCTATTCCAAGGGATTTCGCAACTTCGACAGTCTGATCACTGCTGCAATCGTCAACCAAAAGAACGATATCAATGACATCTTTGGGGATCTCATCGAAGGTCTGTTTTAGGCTCTGTTCCGCGTTGTATGCGGGCAGAACCACCGCGATGGTTTTACCGTTGATCATAAAATTAACTCTAAGCTGCTATGCTGCGCCGCAACGCTTATGTAGTCGCTTCTATCCCATACAATGTCTACGACTCAAACGAAACTATAGTTTTGTCGTTATCTTATTGAACACTATCTTCAAAGCTTGGTTGTTAAAATTATTTTACCAAGCCCCTTGATTAAGAATTGCCTATTTCCGATACTTAAACTCAACACATCCCTTTCAGCTGGGCGCGAACAAACTCCGCTCAACTGTGTCAGCCGTTCCTCCCGACGCACCTAGCAACGGCAAATGAATGCTTGTTAACCACCGGGCTCGCACCTGCCGGTCGTTGCGTACTCACATTTTGCATTTTGTTCTTTCTCTTAACGGGAAACGGTACCCGTTCGCGTAAGCACACTTACGGAACCGGGAGAGTGTACTTGTGGACATTCTAGTCCCTGAAGGTTCCCGTGCCTGGAGGTGCGTATCCTCTTGGTGCGTTCGTTTTTCGCAAGTCCAAACAAGGAGCAATCGATGCGAAACAAGCGTTCTTCATTCGTTCGTGGCAGCGCCGTCCTGTGTGCCCTGGTAGGTGCGATCGCCCTGACCGGCTGCGGCAAGCAGGTCGAGGTCCCGACCGCGCACGTCGGCAAGGTGAAAACCTCTCAAGGTTTTCAGGACGAGCTTAAACAGCCGTCCACCTTCCGTCTGCCGGTCAACCCGATGGCGCCGGCGCACCTCGTTCTCACCGCCGTGTCTGACAACATGGTGGAAGAGCCGATGACCGTGTTCATGCCGGAGGATCAGCTCAAGCTGGCCTTCGACGTGCGCGGAACGTTCTCCATCTCGGGGGCGGAGGAACGGGTCAACATCATCTTCGATCGACTGGAGGCGGCTTCGACCAACGACGCCCGCATTCACCAGATCTCGTTCGAGAAGGTGTACGAGACCTACGCCCAGCAGATCGTGCGGACCACGGCGCGACACGTGATCACGCACTACACGATCGAGCACGTGCTTTCGAACCTCGACGCGGTCTCGCAAGAGATTCACGCAGCGGTACAGGCGAAGCTCGCCGAGACGCCGATCGATGCGACCGTGCTCGCTCTGGCGAATGTCGACCCGCCCCAGGTCATCATCGATGCCCAGGAGGCGGCGAAGAAGCGCGAGATCGAGATCAAGGAAGCCGAGGCCGACAAGCTCGTGAAGCTGACGGAGGCCGACGCCGCCCTAGAGGTCGCGCGTAAGCAGCAGGAGGTCGACCTCGTCGAGGCCGAAACCCAGGTTCTGGTCAACCAGAAGCTGGCTGAGGGAGTCACTCCCGCGTTCGTCACGCAGCGCATGATCAAGGTGATGGAGACCCTCGCGGCCTCGCCGAACAAGGTGTTCATCATCGACGACGAAGCGCTTAAGAACCCGGCGATGCTGATGGGCATCACGAACAACGCGTTCCAGCCGGAGCCCGCCGCCACCCAGCAGCAGGAGGGCAAGTAAGGCCCGCCTGTCTTCGCAACATCAGAAGGGAGCATCATGAACATGATGAACGATTCGTCGATCCTGGAGTTCCTCACCTACTCCTGGATCAAGATCGGACTGTTCGCAGTCCTGGTGATCGTCACTTGGTACTTCGTCAAGGTACGCATCTTCGGGTACTTCAAGCGGCGCTACGACGCGCTGCGTGCCCAGGAGCGCTTGGCCGATGACGACTCCGGCGCGAAAGCGGCGGTAAAGGTACCTGGGTTCCCGATCGTCAGCGTCGTAGCGATGCTGCTGCTGTGGCTGGGCGCCATCATGCTCACCCAGTGGGAGATCGTCACTCGTCGGCAGACGGACATCTCGAGCCCGATCGTCGAAGAGCGCGAACAGCGACTTCGCAGTCTGATCGAGAACGCCGATTCGATCGAGCATCGCAGCGTCGAGACCGAATCCCTCGAGGAGAAGGCGCGGCGCATGCAGCTCGAGAACCAGGCCGAGAATGAAGCTGCGCGCAGCCGCTTCGACGCCGAAGTTCCCGAGGTCGGAGAGAAGCCGGATAAGTAAGTCAGAATGAAGCCGCTGCAGTTCGGGAAACCGGACTGCAGCGCTTTATGGCGGACAAACCAAGTGAGGTTAGATTAGCAAAAACACTCTCCCGGTCCGCCAACCATTTGGACTCCTTTCAGTCGATCTCCTTGCACCGAAGCTTGGAACTTTATACAACTGTTGTAATCGTAAAACCGTGTTTAGCCGCGGCTGACATTCATGTTTAGAATTCGCCAAATTTACAGCCCAATTCGTCGCGAAGAACAAAAGCTGTTCGCAGCGGTTCTTCGCATTTACCGTCGTGCGTTTTCCTACTATCCCGAGTACGCCGCCAAGATTGCCGACTTGTTTCGAGAACCGGACTCTAAGACCTTCGAACCAGTACTGCTCGTAGCAGAAGGGCCAAAAGAACGAATACTAGGATTCAGTCTATCGTTTTACTTTCCGGAGGCCAAAGCCGCCTACCTCGATTACCTTGCTGCTGACCCTGCTAGGAAGAAGCGGGGTTACGGCGCGGCGGTTTACGAAGCCACTCGCGAACACTTTCGGCGCAAACCTTGTATCGGCATCTTCATGGACGTGCCACCTGACGCTCCGGAGCTATTAAAAGAACCCGAGCGTCTCGCCATGAACAAGCGGCGGCTGGAATTTTATGAACGCTTTGGCGCGCGTCCGATAGTTAACACCGCTTACGAAAAAAAAGCGCATAAGGGAAACCAAGGCTACGTTACGTTTTTGGTTTACGATTCGCTCGACCAAGGTAAAAACCCGTCTCGGGCGGAAGTGCAGGCGACGATCTCTTGCATACTTGGCGCAAAGGCACAGATGCCCAGCAGCGACCCAACACTTCGAGCGATCGTCAAGTCTGTGAAAGACGACCCTATTCAGCTTCGGCCCCCGCTATATTCCGGGTTAAAAAATCGGAAGGCAAAAGCCCCCACTCGGCTCTCAATTGACATCGTTTGCTCCGGTGATTCTCATCAGATACATCACTTAAAAGAGCGCGGGTATGTTGAGAGGCCTGCAAGAGTTAGTGCCATCTTGCGCGGGCTGCACGATATCTCGTACAAGGAGCATCCGCTGCGTCACTTTGGCGAAAAATACATAACTGCGATTCACGATAAAAAGCTGGTGCACTTCCTTCGAGAAGCGCAGGACGAACTCTCTCCGGATCGACTCGTTTACCCAAATGTATTTCCTCTGCGTCAGCAGCGCCGGCTTCCGCGCACTTGGGAAATGCGAGCTGGATATTTCTGTCTGGACACCTTTACGCCTGTAACTCGAAATGCCTACAAAGCTGCGCGACTCGCAGTAGACGCTGCACTAACTGGAGCATCCTTAATCAAGAACGGCTCACAGCGCTGCTATGTATTATGCCGACCACCAGGTCACCATGCAGAAAAGAGCGCATTTGGTGGATTTTGCTACTTCAACAACGCCGCAGTAGCTGCAGAGTATCTGTCTAAGGACGCCAAGGTTGCACTGCTTGATATCGACTACCATCACGGCAACGGCTCTCAAAATATTTTCTACGAACGCAAAGATGTTTACGTAGTTTCGATTCATGGAAACCCGAGGCAAGCCTATCCTTATTTTTGCGGCTTTGAGGACGAAACTGGAAAAGGCCCAGGTCAAGGATACAACCGGAACTACCCGTTGTTTCCTCCCGTGGACGACGCGCTTTATTTAAAAACGCTCCAGGCTGCGCTGCGTTCCATCGCTAAATTTAAGCCTAAGTATTTTGTTTTGTCGCTCGGCTACGACATCATGAGCGGCGACCCGACCGGCACTTTCGACATTAGCCGTGACGGAATGCGCAGCATAGGCCAAATGTTCTCGTCCGTTGGCGTACCGCTGCTTATTGTGCAGGAAGGCGGATACTCACTCCGGAACCTTAGAGTCGGCGCAAACGCTTTATTGCGAGGTCTGTTGTCATAGCTTTTCGACGACCGACCAGTGCTATCTTACTGCCTACTCTCCAGACAATTGATCCGCCAGAGTTCTGCAAGCATCAACTGTAGTGAAGATTCCAACTAGGCTCTCACCCTTCGCTACCAACGCGCAGCCAATATGATCTGCTGCCATTCGACGTGCGACACGATATACCGGCTCCGTTGGCTCAACCACATATGGCTCCTCGGTAAACGCATCTTCTACGTGTTCATCCTCGGCCTCCGTCTTATCGACGGCGAGCGCAAAGTTGATGTCGCGATCGCTAATTACTCCGATTAGTTTACCGGCCTTCTGAACCGGCAAGTGTCGCACTTCATGCTCACTCATTAAATCTCTTGCAATCTGCAATGATTGATCGGCACCGACAGTGTGCGGGAACGGGTGCATCACAGCTTCAATCTTTAATTCTTTATTCATATAAGTATCTCCGTTCTTCAGTCGCTAAGGTTATAATCTGAATCAGCGAGGAAACAAATACGGGCCATAGATGATTAAGTCCGTGACGACGAGAACAAACGCTAAGAAAATAAGCACCCCTCCTTCCTTGCGGAAGGAGGGGGCCGCCCTGGATTACTCCAGGACTCGGAGGGGAGAGAGTTGTGCCTGCAGCTTCAGTCAAACGGAACAGGCGGACGAACTACAAGATACACGCAGTCATCGAGTGCTTCTGAGCAGCGGGTTGCGGAAAATGCCCCGAAGACAACGTAATCCCCAAGCGATTCATCCCAGAATGCCGCAGCTCCGCCGGACAAACCGGACAACGGATGCCGCCACTCTTTGGGGCCGACTAGTGTGAGCACCGAACCCCGATCATCGCTCACTCTCGCCCGAACAACAGACACAGAGTGAAGCGCGTGACCATCGTGAGCCATCGGATAGCCTACTAGCACCACTTCTTGACCTGAAACAAGATGAAGCTCGGTGTTGATCCTTGCGGGAAGTGCGTCCAGCGGCTTGGCGGTTCGCACGTATCCCCAATCGGACGAACGCTCGCCGTCCTCGGGACCAACTCTCACCTGGTCAAGCATCACGGACCCTGCTGCAACGTCGTCGGGATAGGAAATGACCTGTGCAACGTAGAGCTCAGTTGGCACCTCCAAACCGCGGAGCGAGTGGCCTGCGGCTAGGAGCTCGAACTCGCCAAGACAGACTGCGCTGAATACGCCGTCACTTTTCCACACCCTCAGGACACTACGCTTGAGGCGCTCAATTCCTAGGCACTTTTCATCGGACAGCGGCTCAAACGTGACTGCATCAAACTGTTGCAGAGCCTGTTGCTCAGCGCTGCGACAGCTGGGGGGTGCCGCTGCAAGCAGCAGCACCCCCCACACGCTCAGCAACATCATGCGACGAAGCATGGTGCTGCTAGCGGCGTTCCACGGCGAGGGTTGCCTCGTGCCAGGAGAAGGCAACCTCGTCCACGCCACCGTCGAAGTGGAACGGACCGTGCTCGGTCTGGAGCGTGACGTCCTCGAAGCCGAGACTGTCACGCAGCATCCAGTAGACATCAGCGGCCTGACCCTGGAAGCGGTAGAGCTGAACAGCGTCGCCTCCGACGGCAACGAGTTCGGTGCCGGCATCGAGTCCGTACTCGCCCGGCGCGCGCAGAACCGTGCCCGGAGCGAAACCGATCTGGATGTCGATGAAGGTGCTCGACGGATCGAACTCGAGGATGTCGATGCCGTTTTGCGCGATCAGGCCGGCATACCAGCCGGGTTCATGCGCGCGCTCGATCATCCGGGTATCGACGTTGATCAGACCGCTGATGTAGTGCTTGGTCGGGTAGATCGGCAGCGAAGCCGGATCCCCCTCGAGCACCTTGATCGCGTAGGCCTGACCATCGGGACCAACCACGCAGTCGCCGATTCCGTCGCCATCGGTGTCGTACACCTGGTACCACTTGCCCTCGTGCTTGGTCCAGCCGATGGGACTCGCACCTTCGCCGCACGTCGGAATCGGGGTGAAGGTGAAGCGGAGATGGATGCCGAACGGCCCGTCCGCTTCGATCGTAACCTCGTGAGACGCACAGCCGCTGAGCACCATGGTGAACATGGCCCCCAGAAGCACCAAGATTGCCGTGATCCGATACATTGCAAGCCTTTCTGCTGTCTGACCTGAATCGTTCAGGTCAGGGTTAAAGAGCGCAGGATTCCTCATAGCCCATTGCCAAAAGGTACGCCCGCCGAAGTAATGCTATGCATCACTGCAGCGGACGCCCTTTCTAAAGCTGTGAAGAAACGAGAATAAAACCATGACTCGTCGTCACGGCTTAGCCGAAAAAACGGCAAAGCCGTGCACGAAACACAGAAAATATGTTGTCGGAATTTGCTGCAAAGAAAATGTGCAGCGAAGGACTAATTTCAAGGAGCCGAAGCTCCAACGCGGCACTGCAACAATTGCGCGACTAGAGAAATTAGTCAAGCAGCAGGTGTGCAATTAATGTGGAAAAAGGCCCCCTGGTCGACTGACACTATCATTACAGGCTTACTGTCCATGTAGCCGTCGCCCAGGAGGCACGCTCGCGTTGGAAAATCGTTAGCAAACAAAATCACCTTCACAAAAAATTGAAATGGACGGGAGAACTTTGGGGTTAGAAGCCTCCCGTCCTGGTTTTGAGGTATTCTGTCGATTGATAGACAAAGGTTCGTCAAGTCTGTCGTAGGGGAGTTTTCTACTTGCCATCGATCCACAGATATTTTGTTGATTCGGGATTTCCCCAAACCGTTCAATAGCTATTATGGCTCAGCCAAGATCAAACGTGCTGTTTAAATGCCCATTTTGGTCATTTTAATAAAAAAACTTCTCTGCACAGCTCTACTGCAGCTTAACATCCGCAAACACCCCCTGGGGCATGCCAAATTTTGGACGTCATTTCCTATACTTAGCTATATCAATCGAATGAATTGCACGCTGCCACAGCTCGGCGCTATAATAAAGCTATATGCCCATTTAGGGCAGAGGTTTGCTATGAGTTTAAGTTCTTTCCCAGAAGATCTGCGACGTCGCTGTATTCGCTGCCTGCTGCGCCCTATCGTTCGCTTCTGCCTGCGCCATGCGCAAACCTATCAAGAGTTTTCAGCAGACGCCAAACAAGTATTTGTCGAAGTTGCCGCAAAAGAGCTGGAGCGACTTGGTCAAAAGCCCAATGCAAGTCGCATTAGCGCAATAACCGGCCTCCATCGCCGCGAAACCAACCTAGCCGCAAGAGAAGAAGTTGGTGAAGAAGGTAAAAGAAGCATTATCATGCGAGTACTGCATCAGTGGGAACAAGCAGACAAATTCAAAACGAAGTCCGGAAAACCCCGTGTTTTAAGCTGTAAAACTGATGACAGCGAATTTGCCGCTCTTGTGCGCGAAGTTAGTTCTCATCTCGCTGCAGGCTCAGTTCTTTTTGAATTGAAGCGAATTGGACTAGTCGAAGAAACACCACGCGGGGTCCGAAGGATCAGAGAACTCCCTGGAACTGTAGAAGATCCGCTCGAAGGATTTCAACAACTCGGCGCAGATCTCGACACGCTTATCGAGGCAGCCGAGCAAAATATCCTCGGGCTTGTTTCCTACGGGAATCTGCATATTCGAACGGAATACGACAATCTGTTCGTTAAAGATATCGAGAAAGCCAAAGAATGGCTGATAAACGAGGGTAAGGCGTTTCATCGCAAGGCCAGAAACTACTTCAGCAAGCTGGACAAAGACATAAATTCTAAGCGCAAGAACCAGGACGATCCGGGGGGCGGAAGGGTTGTTCTGGGCGCGTTTGGCTTGGCCCGAGTTGAGGAAATTAAGGAAATTTAGGAGGTTAGCTGTATGAATCGGTTCGTTTCTGCAATTTTTTGCCCCTGCGCTCCAAGTCTAAATGGAAGCACACTGCCCTCTTCTAAAGATAAGTGGAGAGAGAGCCCAGGGGGAAAACGGGTGGCAAAATCTAAAGACTCACATCGCGTAGATACGCTTTCGTCATCGCGAGGCAGCATCGCCTCCGAGTATGCTGTGCTGCTCTCGCTTCTAGTCATCGCACTTTATACCCCGATCACTTCTGTTCAACACGAAGCAGACCAAACCTTTAGATCCGTATTTGATTTTCAAACCGAGATGACTGCGCACCATGGAGACGGCGAGCGTGAGTCAACCGGGCACCGGTCCCAAGGTACAGACGGCGGCGAAGAACAGCATAGCGGTCAAGGAAACGAAACTACTGCGACCTCGGGCGGCTCGGGCGGCAACCAAACTCAGACAGGCACTGGCCCAGGAGAAGAAAGAATGGCCGGTGGTGGATCTAAGTCCACCCAGCCAACAACAGAATCCAGCAACGAATATGAGGCAGAAAACGTCGATCTGCCGCCAGCCCCTAGCATCGAACCAGGTCCGACTTACTTCTAGTCTAGTTTTAGGGTAGTGGCTCTTAAAAAGAGGCACAGCGTGCAATGGGGTCAGGACGCTACGCTGTGCCTTAGTAGTGGGTGTCGTGAGGGATCTAACTCCAAAAAGTTAGAATTTGAAAATCTTAATCTCCAGCTTTATAGCCGATGGGGACAGTCCTCCTGTGTTTTTTGCAGAGAGAGAAGTATTCATGCTTTTCGTATTTGCCTTCGGCAATCGCACATAGCTTGCCGTTTAGCGAGTCACAACTCGCAGTGGTCGTTACAACTTGACTTTCCTTACCGCATTTACAAACGCAGCTGTTAGGTTTTGCTTTGTCGTCTAGGTGCAGCAGTATCTCGTCCAGCAGTTCAACAGTACTTAATTCCTCGTCTAAACTGTCTTCGGCCAAAACCGGTGACCAACTTAGCGGCACCACCAGCAATCCAAAAATTGCGGCTGTAAAAAACCTTGATGTATTGCCTTTCATTTTCTAACTCCTAAATTCTCAACCAAGCCGCCTCTGCCGCATTTTGTCTCAGCAGCGCAGACACTAATTGTTTTATGACGGAGTCGATGCTGCGCGTGACATTTTCTGTGAAAAAACTACAGTTTTTTAGCTAACGTGCCGATTATGGGTAATATAACTTGAGACGATACTAAAATTTCTATATAATTTACAGCATATTAAGCTGATAATTGCATCAGATTCTCCAAGATCCGACATAACTTAGGCAGCTGCTAAAAATTAACAACTATTATGAGTAAGCTTGCAGGCGACAGGTCTTCCCAGCTCGAGTTTTTGCATTTATTGCTTAGACCGATAGTTCGATTCGCCCTGAGGCGCTCTCAGTCAATTCAAGATTTTACCAACGTCGCGAAGGTGGTGTTTGTGGAAATTGCTGAAGAGGAAATTAAAAAGTCCACTGAAAAAGTGAACGTCAGCCGCCTTAGTGTCATGACTGGTCTGTACCGCAAAGACGTCACTACAATTTTTCGCGATCGCAAACCGCCTAAGCCCCTCGAGCAGCCTTCTAGCGTTCTGTGGCGAGTAATCGGACAGTGGGAGCAGCACGCGGAGTATACTACCGCGAACGGAAAGCCAAGAATCCTTGGTTACAAAGGTGAAAATAACGAATTTCGCGACTTAGTCGCTACGGTTACGAAAGAAACAGACCCTGGAACGTTGTTGTTCGAGTTAAAGCGCATAGGTGCTGTAGAGTTCTCCGCGCGCGGCGTAAAGCTGGTAGATACAATGTATCGAATGGGCGAGGAAGAACGGCGCGGCTTCGAGCTAATCTCTAGAGACATTGACAACCTCATCTGCGCTGCTGAAGAGAACATGACAGATACTCGGCTGTCCAACGTTCAGCTGAGCACAGAGTACGACAACATTTACGTTGACGAGATTCCTAGAATTCGCCGCTGGCTTTTAGAAGAAGCCAAAGCACTGCATCGCAAAGCGCGCGAATTCATCGCCAGATTCGATGCTGACGTGGCACCATCTGGTGAGGAACGAGCCGCCGGCGGTAAGGTTTCGCTAGGGTCATTTTCGTTCACCAGTGAGCTGCCAGAGGATATTGCAGACGAATTTCTGCGCCCCGATCAGCGGGCTGAACCCAGTGGGGAAACTTAGACGTTTCGAACGCGGAGTGGCTTAATAAGTGGTTTGAATTGCATGCTTTATTTATTTTGAAGGTTTTTGAGGGCTCACTGAAGCAATAAGGACATACCACGCGATTAGAGGATATACGTGGGATCCTTTTGGCGGTGGCGCCAGTAAGGAACGTTAGGGGAAATCATGAAAGCTCGGTTTTTAGTTCGTCGAGGCGTAATCGGCCAGATAGGCGCAACTGCCAACGAAGTCGCTTTGTGCATGGCACTGCTTAGCGTGGCGAGCCTGCCTGCGATTAACCAATTATGGGTCGTTCAGGATATGACTTTCAGAACCGCTGCTCTCTATATGGGAGGAGGCACCGGCTCGACGATTAAACCGGGTGACGGCGGCCCTGAAATAGTATCGGTGGAAACATCAAGCGCTAAGGCTCGAGTCGCGTTTACCCCAGACGAACCCAAAGAGTCTGAACCGACTTACTACTAGCTTCCCTCCGCCGCTAATTTAGTCCGATTGCTAGGAAGCAAAGTCCGTAGAGCGTGTAGCTCGTTTGTTCGCAGTTTGCGATAATCGCCTCTGTTGCACGGTCACATTCTACCTTCTGCTCAGCGCACCTAGCTTGACGCACTTCGGGGTCAACCGTAACCGGCCGATTGCCAAATCCACCTGGAAGAAATGGTTCGCGAGGAGTCATGCACGCTTCATATAGGCGTTCGCAGTACGCTTCTCTCTCAGCGCGGTATTCTGCGCATTGTCCGAGCAAATCATCTAGCAGCTCTTCACACAGCCCTGCAGATTCACTTTCTCCCCCGGCGAATTGCTGCGACCGAGAAGCGACAGACGAGCAGCGACTAGCTTCATCTTTCGGTAAAAACGGCGGTTTGCTGATTGTCTTGACCTCCGCACGATAACAGCCGGACGTTCGCTGCGGAAGGCCGGTTAAGCTGTCAAAACACAGCGTATCGTCGTAGGCTATGTCGCAGTCGACTACTGCATCGTACACTTTAGTCGAATTGCCGCAGCTGCACACACAGCGAATGCTTCCATAGCCTGCCGATTGTTCTTCTACTTGTGCAGAAGCAACAGAGCTCAACACCAAACAACCCAGCAACCCAAATGCAGTAAAACCCTTATTCATTTCGCTAAACTCCTCGTATCTAAAATTCAATTCACTATTCGCACCGGTTAACTAGTCAGGATAGGGCGCCGGTGTAATCTGGACTTCATGACAGCCGCAGGACGATCTCACCCACCCTCGTTCGTTAAAACAGTTAATTCCCTCGAGCTGGCTGCAGTCGGATTGGTTTTCGTGGGCCTGCTTCTCATCTCCGCAGCTACACAGGCAGGTTTTGCCTGAGCTTGTAAGTTCAGGGAGTTCAGCAGAATCAGCAGCAAGCAACTGCTCAAACTCATCGAGTTCGTCAGCTGAAGACGGTGGACCGGAAACCACGGCTGCGAAAAATGCCGCTACTGTGAGGCTGCGTGTAATCAAGTTAAAATCCATAAATCCTCCATACTTACTTCGAGTCAGTTCTTACTAACCGCCTATTGTTATTACTCTCAGTTCAGTCAGCGACGCATTTTCTGTGAATTTTTCACAGTTTTTATCTAATCTGGGGGCATCCCAGATTTCCTAATTACAGCGAGTTATGGCAGTAGAATCTGGCTTAAATCCGGGATGGCTCCCTATGAAAAGATTCTGCCTGGCTCTGCTGCTGCTCGCCCTCTCCCTCGCTCCGCGAGTCTATAATATTGCCGCACATACTCCTGAACCGGACGAACTGCTTTGGCGCGAACGCAGTTGGACGATTGTAGACAATCTCAAACACGATCGCTTCGCCGTCGCCACTGCGCACTTAAAACACCCTGGCGTGCCGCCTGCTTTAGTAATGGCTTCGGGCCAGGCTGTAGCCAACTCTCTTAATCTTCGTCGTGGAAGTAAGTTAGGTGACGGCCAGTATATTGACCGATTGACGGCGGCGCGAATATCGAACGCTCTTGTCTCCGGCATCTGCCCTTCGTTGCTTTTTCTGGGCACCGCCGCACTTGTCGGAGAAGGTATCGCGTTTTTTGCAGCACTGCTCCTTGCATTCGACCCTCACGCAATCGCTGCGTCTCGGATGGCGCATCTCGATGCAATATTGATGTGCCTCGTTGCATTAACAATTCTCCTGTACTGGGCCGCGGTTGAGCGTTCTTCCCTTAAGCTTAAATTGTTAAGCGGCGTGACTTGGGGCCTTGCGGTTTGCACCAAACCTACTGCCGTGGTGCTGCTCGGATATTTTGTCGTGCACAAGCTTATACGAAACTTAATCATCCCTGCAGAAGGAGACCAAGGCGAGAGACGCATCATTACTTGGGGCGATTGGTGGGCCTTTCTCATCGGAAACGCTGTTTTAATGGGAACTGCGCAGCGCTTGTGGCTAACAAAAATCGAAGCGCTGGGTCGTCTGCGGCAAAACGGGCTACTACTCAATTTGGTTTCTGGGACTGCCAGCTTTCTTGGTGAACACTTCGCGCTGTCCCTTGCGTTTCTGCTTACTACCACGCTGCTCGGTGCTTTTTTAATTTGGAATTGGCAGAGAGAGGAAGGCCCGACTTTAAAGTTTAATGCTGCAATGATTGCGTTTTCGGCGTCGTTTTTATTGGCACTATTTACCGTTGTTCCTCAAGTGGTAGCGAACTCTGCTCGCTTTTGGTTGTATGCAAAATCTCTCACCCATGAAATCCCTGAGCCGCATGGTCTCTGGCACCCGCCTACTTGGGGCTATCTAGAATTATTCTTCCGCAAGCTTCCAGTTTCGAGCATTTTGCTGCTTGCGTTAAGCGTTCCCTGTGCTGTGGTGCTAATCTTAAAGCGCTTTCCCGAGTTTAATCGAATACGTCTGCTGTTTTGGGCGTCGTCTTTAGCGGTGGTCTTGATTTGGGTGGCGGCAATTAGCCTGCCGGAGAAGAAAGTATACCGTTATGCGATTCCTGTATTGCCTGAGTTGATGCTAGTGGCCGCAGTTGCGCCCATGACATTCTTTCTGCATTACCTCCAGAAGCTGCGTCCCGGCTTGAGAGTCTCTGCCGCAGGAGGACTCATGTTAGTTGCGGCTGCTTATTACGGCGCTATATTCGAAGAACTTGGTCACAATCACAGGCTCTACGTTAACGACCTTTCGGGTGGACTTCGCGGGCTCAGGGATGCAGGCCTCAAGATTCATCCGGCAGACCACGAAGAAGTATTTAGCTACCTTGTCGAAGCCCATCAGCGCGAAAACAAACCGTTAACAGTCGGCGTCATAGGGGATTCGGTTGAGGTAGTATCAGAAGCCTTTGCTCTCAAGTATCCGCACCTTCGGCAAGCAATTCGCTTCGTGCGCAGCACCAGTCCCTACCAAACGGATTACGTGTTCATTGTAGGAGGCTACGAGCAGTTAGAGCAGGAGCTGCGTGAAGCGTTTAAAGCTGATTCTAAGCTCCGACCCGAGTATGTCGTGCGCGTCGACAACCTGGAAATTTTTGAGCTATATCGCTCTCCGCTGGTTCCCCTTCCCGGGCAGGAGCAGCTTGCGTTAAAGCGACTTCACCACGCAACGGGAGCAATTCACAAAATTTCTCAGCCTAAACCTGGAATTGCGATCGGCGTGGATTCAACTAAAGATAAAGCCGGATACGTTGCTTTCTCTAACGGCTATCGAGTCGCACCAGGTCCCTATACGCTGCGCCTCGATGTTCAATTAACAAGGCCGGTAAAATCAGCAACTGACGAAGCTCTTCGGCTTGAATTTGCAGGATGCAAGCGCAGGGTAACCGCAGCGGAATTAAATCAGAACGGCCCAACTGAAATCGCGCTCCCCTGCCGTCTCGAGAATCGCCACTGGACCAAGTTCAACGCCTACTGGCCGGGAGCTGTTGGTTTAGATATTACTTCAGCAGCAATTGTGCCCGAGGTCGAGAAGGCAAAGTCTTAGGACCCACCAAGCAGTACGGCAAAGAAAATAAATCTCGAGAACCAGCATCCCTGCCTCCTTTAGAACCGGCTGACTGCAACCTCTGCAGTTCCGTATGCTGCTATTCGCAGGGCTGGGAGGTGGTGGTTATCGAGATAGTCACGCAGAACCGTCACGCCCGAGGCAACTTGGGTGTCGCCTCGGGTCGTGACGAACGGTGAACTACTACGCGGTGACGCACTCCTCCTCGGTCGCGAACAAGCCCGCGAAGAGAGGATCCTGCTTGAGCGCCTGGAAGATCGGACGCAGGATCTTGGCCGCCGCAGCGCAGGCCTTCGTGGTGCTCTTGGCGCGATCGGGCGAACTGGCGGCGCGGACCTTCTTCAGATCGGCGAACGGCACGTCGAACGACCGATTCATGCCAGCGTGCCCGATGCTGATGGTGTTCGCCTTGAGGTCGGCGGTCACGGTGAGGTTGCCCTCGCGGTGCACTCCGGTCTCCTTGTTGCGAACAGCGGCAGCGACGAAGCTCGTGAACTCACGAAGCGTGCTGAGCTGGGCTGTCATGACGGATCTCTCCTAACTGCTGGGGTGATGCGCAAAGACGACAAGTCAAAGCGCGGGGCATGGAATGAAGCACCTCTTGCGAAGTACTTCGACAAGGTAAAACGCTCTTGAATGGGAACTGGTTTCCCGAGTGCTCACTAGGGCGGTCAGCACACGGGTCTCCATCGACTGCTACTGCATGAAATGAGTGGAATAAAAGAACATTAAATTAATAAACTATTCCCGCCGAAACGACAAGATCTGCGTTAGTATTTGGTTACCGCGTGGTTTAGCTGGCCGTCAATTAAATGATTTTTTGGCAAATCCCCGGTGAATTACTTATGGCCTGGCGTTGCTGTATTCCTGTGCTTGGCTTTAATATACGGCCCCTGCGCTGAGACTTAGCTACCTGTAAATCTACAAGGAAAGAAATGACAACTAAGTACCGCCCCACCCTTCACGCTGCCGGCCCCATCTTATTAACAGCCGTAATCGCATCGGTTTCTCTCGTTTCACTGGCTCAGGCGGAGGGAGACAAGTCGCCAGCATGCTCATCCGAGGGCGGACGTGCCGCTCAGTTAAGCGCAATTGCATCTTCTAAAACAGCCAAGCCCAGTGCCGGGGAGGCCAAAAGCGAAATGGTTCACGTCCCCACCGGCAAATTCATCATGGGCTCAAACTCTAAACGTTCAATGCCAAACGAAAGGCCCACGCAAGAAGTCAGTGTAAAAGAATTTTGGATGGACACTACACCGATTACAAACTCGCAGTTTGCTGAATTCGTGAAAGCTACAGGGTACGTAACGACTGCCGAACAGCCTGTTGATTGGGAAGAGCTAAAGAAACAGCTACCACCGGGAACACCAAAGCCACCTGAAGAAAACTTGCAGCCTGGTTCTCTCGTATTTACTCCACCGGACCATCCGGTCGACCTCAGAGAAATGGCAAACTGGTGGCAGTGGGTCAGCGGTGCCAGCTGGAAACATCCTAAAGGGCCCGAGAGTGACATTGAGGGCTTAGATAAGCATCCCGTAGTGCAAATCTCTTGGGATGACGCAGCCGCATACGCTAATTGGGCCGGCAAGCGCCTGCCAACCGAAGCAGAATGGGAATACGCAGCCCACGGCGGAAAATACAACAGCCGCTACGTTTGGGGTAATTCGTTAGTAGTTAATGGGAAGCACATGGCCAACACATTTACTGGAGATTTCCCCTACCGCAATGATTCCGCTGACGGTTTCTCAGGTCTCGCACCCGTAAAAAGCTTCCCCGCAAATGGCTATGGACTTTACGGTATGGCCGGAAATGTATGGAACTGGACTGCTGATGTTTACGTTGAGAATCGGGGCGATGCGCTTGTCCCAGATGAAGTCAGACGTGTCGTGAAAGGCGGCTCGTTTCTGTGCAATCCGCACTACTGCGAAAGCTACCGACCAAGTGCACGACGCGGCACCCCCCGCGATACAGGGAGCAGCCACGTCGGCTTTCGGTGCGTCAGCGACAAGCCTCTGTCTTAAAGAAGTAAAGAAGTTTTGGCTTAGGATTAAAGTCTAACCCTGGCTGCTTTTCAAAGGCGCAGCTGGATAAACTTTGCTCCAATCGTTTTTCATATCAACGACTGTCCACCCGCGCTTTGATGCTTCATCCAGTGCTTTGTCCAATTTACCCATCGGCGACTTGCGGTCGTACGCCCACTCGCGTTCTGAGTCAGTGTGGTGAACGATCAAACCAAACCGCGGAAGTGTGTCTGCATTATCCCGGGCGATCGTCGTATACTGAAGCATTTGTTGATCGCCATCTGAGTTTCCCGCCGCAAAGATTGGACGCTGTCCAATATACATCTGGATTCCGATTGGCTTTCCTTCCTTGTCGTCGAGCAGGGCAATTTCTGGAAGTTTCTTAAGCGTAGGTATGCCGTCGCGCATTTCAAACTTCAGTTTAACATTGCTGCCGACCACTTGCTCCGGTGGAATTCCGTATACCTTTTCCGTCCAGGGGCGCATGAACTCAATCCCGCCTCCAGAAACAATAAAGGTCTTGAAGCCGTTGGCCCGCAGATAAGTTAACAGCTCAAGCATTGGCTGATAAACCATCTCGGTATAGAGCATGCCAGTCTTCGGGTGGCGAGCAGTAGTAATCCACTCCCGCACCGTTTTTTCAAACTCCTCAGTTGTCATTCCAGCATGGGTAGCGGCTACCAGCTGAAGGATGCCTTTTTCGCCTGACGCGGCGACGCCTTTCATGTCTCCTTTGAGAACCGACGCAAAAGGCTGCTTTGTTTTCCATTCCGGATGTTTCGGAGCGAGAGCCTTTACTCGGTCCATTGCGAAGGCTAACTGAAAATACATCGGCTGTTCACTCCAAAGCGTACCGTCGTTATCAAACGTAGCTATACGTTGATCCGCTGGGACGTAACCAGGAGCGCCCTCAGTAGTCACCATCTCGACAAAGCTCACAATTGATTTCTTGGTAGACCCATCATTCCAGGAGGGAAGCGGATCGGAGTTGGCAGCCATTGGCGCGCCAGCACCGCCGTTGGCGCCACAAGCAGTAAGGATAAACACGAGCCCTAACTGAAGCAGCGTATTGAGTTTGAAATTTTTCATTACTTTACGTCCCTCTGTTACCTGATTGGAATCGGAATACTCATTTGACATTCTTAAACAGCATTACGATTTATTCAAAAAGCTGAGTGCGTGAAACAGTAATCGAGACGTTATCACACCGCGGGCTTGTTCTCTATAAGCTGAAAATAAAGGACGAATAGTTCCCCTTAAAACCGCCGCTCAATCTCGTAAAATTAGCAGGTGAACTAGGGCACAGGATTGCCGGTTCTATTGCAGCGCGGATTCGTAGAATTTGGAGTACATCTACCTTCCTCCGTTCCGCCGCCTCTAGCAGTAACTGGGGAAATGCTAGGATCCTGACGAGTTCCGTTTGACCGACCAAGAGCGACACCGCCTTCCAGGCTGATTGACGCTGTTATAAAAGAATCTGACACCGCCGGAGTTAGGGTGGTAGTAATTGACAAGCAGGCGAGTACTGCGAAGTTTAGCAAAGTCACCAGCTGTATCGAGGTGATTCCGCGCTGTGACTTAACTTTGATTGCTTTACGGCTGAACACTCTGCCGTCCCTCCCCTCAGGATAAACCCTTCCTCCACAGTTCTGACAATTT
>JAGRAN010000031.1 GCA_020434585.1 Bdellovibrionales bacterium | reverse complement strand
GAGATCAAGCCTCCGCCGAAGCCGAAAACCGACTGCGCAAAGAAGGCGAGCGTAATAATAACGACGGTTAAAAGTTCTGTATCCATCAGAGGAATAGTTTTGCGATGAAGTCTCTATATAACAGTCATTGCCGTGAGGAGCTAAAGAATAGGGTTTCTTCCCTTAAGGCGGATATGCAGCCTTTGTTTGGCAAAATGACTGCGCCGACAGCAGTTCCGCACCTGATTGATCAGCTGCTTGTCGCTGAGGGCAAGAAGGAATCCCGTGAGCGAAATACCGGCTTTATCATGAAGCACATTATGCGGCCGTTGATTATCCACTGGCTGCCTTGGCCGAAAGGTAAGGTTGAAACGGTACCAGAAATGCTTGAAACACAGGCCGGCGACTTCGAGCAGGACAAACAAAAGCTTAAATCGCTGATCGATGATTTTCCCAAAGAAGTCGTTGCCGGTTCACGGCGTGTCCACCCTGCGTTTGGTCCGCTCTGCGGCCGCGAGTGGGCGATTCTTTCCTACCGCCACCTCGACCATCACCTTAGCCAGTTTGGTGTATAGCGGCTTACCAACGGATTGTTCCCTCTGTTTTTAGATGTTCTGCGATTTTTCGAACCTCGCTAGCGACACGGTCACGGTCCGTCATTGTTGAGGGGTGGGAATGCAACAGTGAAACAAGTTTTTGAGTGACGCCTTTGTAAACGCCAAGCCCTTCGACCGCAAACGATGTCTCGTCATAAGGGGTGCTGTCACTGAACCGTCGCAAAAATAACGTAAAATATTCCGGCCGAGGGCCAGAATCAATTTGATACGTTGCGAGGTGGAACGGGATAAACGCATCTGTGAGAACTAAGCTATAACGTTCATAGCGTTCCAAAAGCGTCTCAAAGTATTTTAAATGCTGCAAAACATCATCTATAGTCACTTGCTTAGGGTAACGCTTCCATCCTTTTTCTTCGTTGTAATGAATAAGTTCCCATATACTTTGGCGCGATAGAATTTCAGTAAAACTACAGCGACCTGTGTCGTATCCCTCCAGCAACACCCGTGCACGGCGAAGCTTTCTGTCTGAAACGCCGATCTTTTCTAACAGTTCGATAGGAAAGCTCTGAAAAGAAGGCCGGTGATAAAGGGAAACTTGGCTTGCTGGAAATTTATGATCGAAAATATCCAATACAAGCTTATCGATTCCATCTGCTCCACCAGGTAGATAAAGACCCTTTTCTTTTCGTAAACGAGCTAAAGGAGAGGTCAGTAATGTATCGTCAAGAACTTTAGTAATTTTAGCATCGGAAGTTTGAATCCTTACCGATAAAAAGCGAGAGAGTTTGATGTTTTGTAGACTCGGGTTTAAACGAAAGGACTGTGAATCAAAAAGAAGTTTAAAATTCTCTGCTTCAAAAAATTTTGTCTTTTCAACAAAATTTGCAAACCGATAAATTGCGACCCTTAGGCTCTCCTTCAATTCGTTGGCAGAATCTGTGGCGGGATGAAGTGATGCATACGCATCCGCGATAGCTTGCAACGGGTCAATTACACCTTTGCCCCCGTCACAACGATCTTCGAGATCGAGTAGTATAACAAGGAGAATCGCTGCTCTGACTGCGGAGATGTTTACTCGTATTGATAGAGGTCCTTCGATTCTGAGCGCGAACGGCTTCCTTTCGCCACCTATCCTAGAAACAAAGACTTCGAGTGTGTGGATGGAGGAGGGTAGATCCGAATCTACCGGTATTGCCGCAAGCTGTAGATTCTTCAGCTCTTGGATCTCCGCGCGTATGGTTTCAAGTTCGGCTAAAATTGGATTTTCGTCGGCATCCATTTTGCCCACCAAGGTACTCGTGAAAGCTATAAAAGCTTAGTCAATATGTGCGTAAAAATTAGAATACACAGCTGCAGACTGCTTCGTTGAATAAGTTCGATTGCCAACGATTACGTTCTTCTTCAAATTTTTGGGTACGAGTGTTGAGACAATTATTAACACGTTGTAGCTCATCTAAAAAACAAGTTGCGCTAGTAATCGGACACTTACAAAAGCCCACTAAATTAGTATGTCTTCCTTCTACGACGATTTAGTAACTGCTCGGATTTTAGAGTACGCCCCCGTAATTCGGCGCCTTGCGTCGCTCGGCATTTCGAAGCAGTTGCGAATGCGCAACACCAGCCAGATAGTCGTAACGTATCCTGCCGAGCAGGATCTTACATTTATGCCTGGCGTCGACTGCGTAACCGGCAGTCCCGCTAGACTTCGAGCTCTGTATCTTCACCTGCCATTTTGCACTGGCATATGCACGTATTGCAGCTATGCAAGATCGGCTGTGTCTGAAAATGATCCGTTCATTGATAGTTACATCACGCTGCTTGAGCGAGAAGTTGCTCTGGTTCGCGAAAAGTTAGGTGGCGGGAAGGTACCAGTTGCTTCGGTGTATTTAGGAGGGGGAACTCCTACCCTGTTAAGCTCGTCGCATCTTAGAAGAGTTTTCGAACTGGTCGGTAATAACTTTACTTGGCACAAGGGAGCGGAATACACACTCGAAGGTAGTCCTGAAACAATTTCTGCGGAAAAGATTCACCTTGCGAAGCTGTACGGTGTAAATCGAGTTAGTATAGGTGTTGAATCTTTCAACGAAGAAGTTTTGAGTCGTATCGGAAGGCGGCACGATGTCAAAGGTATCTTTGCTGCATTAGACATGATCCGAAATGGCGGTATATCAAACATCGACATTGACCTAATTCGGGGACTTCCCGGATATTCATCGAAAATGATTTCGGATGATCTCAGCGGCGTTGAGCGAGCAGGAGTTCCCTCTGTTACTAGCTACCAATATTCGCTTAAGCCGAAATCAATCGACTGGAAGAAGGTCCAAACTGATCAGTACATGCTCGACCGGCAGTACATCATGCATTTAGAGTTTATCGTCGGAATGGAGAAGCTAGGGTTCGTTCATCAGGCGCCCTTGATCGATTGTTTCATTCGCGATCATCGAGCAGTTTATGAACACAATATTCAGAAGTGGCGATTCATGGGAGATCTGATCGGTGTCGGACTTGGGTCGTATGGCTATATAAACGGCACACAGTATATTAATTTTCGTGATCGAAAGAGATATTCGCGGATGCTTCTAGATGGCTTACTGCCTGTCCACAAAGCGTCGCATCTTTCGGAAGATGAGATTATGCGGCGGCGCATAGTACTAGGACTTAAATCGGGAGTTGACCGAAAGGAGTTCGCTTTACATCACGGTTGTGATCCATTCAAATCCCCGCTGTGTAACGAGCTGGAAGTATTTAGACGTACCGGAGCCCTTGAGGCAGATTCGACTGAAATCAAGCTAACGCCAGCCGGTGCTCTTTTTGCAGATTGGATTCAGATGGCTTTTTACTCTACCCACTACAAAAGCCTTGAGTCGAAACGATTGGTACCGCGCCTCAGCGCTTAGCAGTGAACTTCCACGATTCGGGAGCGTTCTGATGCCTGTAGCCGCCTTCGGTACGACAACTTCTTGCAGCTTGAAGCATAACCGCAAGCGCAGGTAAGTAATTAAAAACACTATCAAATCTTTCGGTTGTGCGAGAAATTCCTATTTATACTAGAAGCTTACGCGCTCAGATTCATAAAGGCAGATTCGATCTCTGACGACTATTAATCCTGCAGGACATGAAATGTCGGTGTGGGGTGATATGGACACGACGGTCGGCGAAGACCTTTCCATGTTTGCGCCTGGAACGCGAATAGCGCGGCGCTATGAAATACAAAAACATCTCGGTGCAGGCGGCATGGGGATAGTGGTGCAGGCGATCGACAGGGCGCTCGATAACGAAGCAATAGCGCTGAAGTTCCTATATCCGCATCTAGTAAAAGACCAAGTTCTGTTTGCGAGGTTTAGAAACGAAGTTCTGCTGACGCGGCGTCTTGCCCATCCGAACATCGTAAGCCTATACGACTTTGGCCGATCTGAAGGCGGCTACTTCTTCATTTCGATGGAGTATATCGAAGGTCAAAACCTCAGAAAGCGCATTCATGACCGCAAGAAAGACCGACTTAAGTTCGGCGAAGTAGTTAAGATTTTGCACGATATTGCTTCCGGTCTAGCACACGCCCACTCAAGAGGCGTAATTCACCGCGATTTAAAACCGGACAACATTCTGATTAGCGATTTTGGCGAGGTTAAGGTGATGGACTTTGGTCTGGCACGCTCGCTGTGGATCGACAAAGGCCTGACTGAAACCGGCAATGCTGTTGGAACGCCGCAGTATATGGCTCCGGAGCAGATTCGCGGCGATGATCTGGATGTGCGCTGCGACATATATTCGCTTGGGATCATGGCTTACGAGATGGTTACAGGCGACACGCCTTTTAATGCAGAAGGCTGGTATGAACTGGCGGCCCAGCATTTAAGGGAACCTATTCCGTCTTTTGCGACGAAGGAGAATGGCATACCCGAGTGGTATGAAGAGATGGTTTTCAAGTGCTGTGAAAAGGACCGCAGCAAACGTTATGCGAGTGTGATGGAATTCCTCGAAGTGCTGAACGAGTACAAGGAGGAGTCAGTCGATACCAATATCAGCTACACTCCTGCAGTTCTTTCGCTCTACACTAAGGACGTCAAGCGTCGCCGAAAGCGCCGGTGGAAGCGGCGTGCGCGCTACGCAGCAACTATGGGCGCATTCGCAGGTGCTGGGCTAATTGTCGCGGGGGCGATTGTCGGGGCTGTGAAATACATCCAGCCGGTAAATCAGTTTGTCGCAGGGCTTGTTATTCAAGCTGAAGACGCCGCCGGCGCAGATCTCGGCGCCGTGAAGTCCATGCTGGGAACCAACCTAACTTTGGACAGCAAAGAGTTTTTCGAGCGAATCGCCGTTGAAGAAGTTGATGCGGTAAAAGTGCTGCTGCAGGCGGGTATGTCGCCTGATGTTCGAGACAGCGCAGGCGTATCAGCTCTTGAGCGGGCGATCGAAAGCGGCAACGAAGAAATGGTCCGGGCGCTACTTGCAGGGGGAGCAGATATTAACGAGGCACCGGGCGGCGGCAAAACACCGTTAATGTTTGCAGCCGAGAAAGGCAATGCGGGAGCAGTCTATGCCATTCTTGAACGACGCCCGCATATAAATGCCAGAGATGACCGCGGGATGACTGCGCTTATGCACGCCGCCGCAAACGGCAACACCAAGGCTGTGCAAGCTATAGCCGACAGTGGTGCTTACGTAAATCCGAAAGACGCGTTTGGCTACACAGCTTTGATGCATGCGGTTGACGAAGGCGATGCGATGGCTGTTCGAGCCCTTCTTGATAAGAGGGCAGATACGAGTGCTGTAGATGAAAAAGGCGACAGCGCTTTGATTATCGCAGCGCGCGACGGCAACAAAGAAATCGCAGAACTGCTGGTCAACTACGGTGCAGATACTAGCGTTAAAAACCGTGAAGGCAAGAAAGCGGTTGATTACGTTTCAAGAAGAAGTGATCGCGAATTGTGGAATATCGTAGCGAAAGCAACGCCTAAGAAGGAAAAGTCAGTTTTTGTTTCAAAGGGCGACGCTGATTCAGGCAGTGGCAGCACAGAATTGCAGCAGACTAGACTACGCGCTCGTGGCAAACCGCGCGGAGTTTGGAAGGCAGAGCTTGGCGGAACAAAGCTCGTATCAGTTGAGGCGAAAGTCAAAAACGTTGGAAGCGTGACTGCCGAACAGGTGAAGGTTTTTGTGGAGCTGCCAAATGGGGAGCAGTTGAAACTCTCCGGGCCCGGCTCAGTCGAGAGAAACGAAACAGAGGTCTATACGGCCTCCGTTGATAAAGTTGTCCGCAGCTCAGACGAATTGCGGATAGTAATGGAGTGCACTAATTGTAGGAATTAATTACTGCTTGTATACTAGTTAGGTAAGATTGCGTAAATATTACACAAAAATCTACAGATTTCGGCAAGAAAAAGTAAGCAGAATTATCAAGAATTAGAGCATTTTGCACGATTTGCATGGTGTAGGAGTGGGGTCTACATCTTTTGGAGCGTTTTTATCTAGGGTGTTGAAGATGGTTTTTTCTGGCCGTGGTGCGGACTCTGAACGAGGCATCGCGATAGTCGAATTTGCAATCGCGCTGCCGTTCCTCGTTGCTCTATTCATGAGCGTCTACGACGTAGGACAAGTCTTGAATCAGTACTTGCTAATGAATGAAGCTGTGCACGAAGGTGCGCGCATGGCTTCAGGTCAAATTGATCTTACTCAAGTCGCCGAGTATCAACAGCTCACAGCAGATCAAAACTGCGCCGGCGGTGCTACAAGCGGCGGCGATTCCGAGTCTCATCAAGAGTTTCACGAACGAATAATGGGTCTGGTTAACCTGCAAAATGCATGGGTAACGGGCAATTCGGTTTGTATTAAGACCGGTCTCACACCAGGTGCAGCTGCTGGGGATCAGAATGTTTACGTTCGCGCTCAGGCGACGTATCAAGGCTTGTTTCCGCTGTTCAATGGTCTTTCGATTTCAGTGCAGGCAGAGGCGCCCTATTTGTATTAGGCTGTAGCTGCTGCATTCAAACCTAAATTGATTTTTCCAACCCGGGGATAGGCTGGATCTGTCCGGGTAAGCCCGTTTGTTTCATGCATTTTAAACTAGTGTTGTCGGCATGCCTGCGACACGGAATACTCCTCTAGATCGAGCGGAGTTTTCCCAGGCCTTATTATAGCGATCATTTCGCTCGATAGATCATCTAAAGTGGCGGGGCTTTAGGTCTAATCGGGCGCTATATGTAAGGTGTAAAATGCGGGACAAATCTAAGACCTGCGGTTGGCTAAGGCGAGTCGACTGCTGCAATGCAATTCATCATACAGTCAGTATTGATGCACGTGGTGTTGCACTGGTTCACCTTGCGTTGATTTTACCGCTGTTGCTGATGTTTGCAATTGGTCTGATGGACTTTGCTCGTCTGATGGCCGTGCAGGCAATCGTTAACAAAGGCGCAGAGAACGCCGCTGACCTCGCTGCGAAACTTCCCAACCTAAACATTGATTACCGAGGCATGGATCCTTCCAGTGAAGAGTATGCAGAATACGTCGCAGCTCGAAATCAAATTCTAAGTCGTGCAGTCGAGTTCCCGCTTGCAACTCTAGTCGACAATTACGACGTAGCCTCTGCAATGAAACTTGTAGACTTTCGCATGGTCGACCAAGGACTTAACGTGGGAGCAGGCACTCCACCCGAGCTTATTTACGGCGCTGCGATGATTCGCCCGGGCGAACGTGCTGAACTTGAAGCGAACAGCGGCAACTGGGTAAACCACAACGGCTTTCCACCCGATGTCACAGGCCAGGCGCCGCCGCAAAACCAAGAAATGCTGCAAAAGCGCTTTCCAATCGAGGTTTATGTGGAAGCCGACGTGCAAATGCTGCTTCCCGGTTTCGATAAAATCAGAGTCCGCGGGGTAGCCCGCTCCTATCACGAAGTTACTCCGCAAGGCCCGCTCCCAGTTAGCGCCGGCGGCACCGGTGGCGGCCCCCCGTCCTCCAGCACTTCGACTACGACAACTACGACAACAACGACGACGGCAACGACTACGACTACGACGACGGCTTGGGGGTGTGTTGTTAATTGGGCAAATTGCGTTAACCAAACTATACCACCTGGCCCTTACGGGAGATGTCCAATTAACATTCCGGATGGTCTGGGATTTTGCTTATGTGACCTTTGTCCAGGAACATCAGGACAGTAAAATTTCACTATGAAACACGTCACAAGACACCGCAGTATGTTCTCAATCAATCGCGAAGACGGTACTGTGCTCATGGTAGTCGCGATATTGGGAGTAGTACTGCTTGTTTTTGCGGGGTTGGCGATCGATACAACCATCAATGCAACTTCTCAGTCGCAAATGCGATACAGAGCAGAATTTGCTGCTCTGGGTGCACTGCGAAAATATCATGAAGAACCTGGTGACTATGCGGCCAAACTGGAAGCGGCTCGGCTCAGAGCCGAAGAGATGGCGGGTTTGAACCTTTCGATAGCAATGGCTTTTGAAGAAAATCCGGGACAAGGTCAGGAGATAGGGACAAGTGCTTCAAGCTCACCTTCCGCGGAAACAGGTGTTATCATTCCCGGGATATGGCATAGGCAGCCGCCTTCAGATTGTGCTGGTCAACCGTCTCCATGTCCATGTGATGGTGGAGTTTGGAAAGGAGCTTGTTTCCAGGAAATCGATCTTGACGATCCCTTGCAACAGAGTTTGACAGTTACGGCTTTTAGGGCTGATGTCTATACTCGTTCGTCTTCACCAATACGAAGGATATTTGGAGGTTTAGCAGGTGCCGCGACTCTGCAGC
Source organism: Bdellovibrionales bacterium (assembly GCA_020434585.1). Lineage (GTDB taxonomy): Bacteria > Bdellovibrionota_C > UBA2361 > SZUA-149 > JAGRAN01 > JAGRAN01. The sequence continues at coordinate 35,212 of JAGRAN010000031.1, read as the reverse complement.
TTTCTGCATCCGCAACGGCATCAGTGGTTCCATACCACGGGATGTTATTGTTGGACATATCTCGTAACTCTCAATTCGAAACACATGTGCCGTTTGAACAGAATGGCGGCCTTGCAAAAATGATCTACCAGCCAAGTTCGTCTGAATCAGCGTGGAAGCTAGACGGAACTTCATGTTTGGCCAACAATGGTAATCCTTGTGGTACAGTAGGCGTTTGTACGTTTGATGGAGGAGGAGAGCCTCCAGGGATGCAGAATGCTATTTACAATTTTAATACTCTTGGACCAGCGCTGAGAATAATACCTGACACCAGGAGCTCCATACTTGCCCCTCAAAGGTATATTACTAAACACGCCAAGGACGACTATCAATGCTTTGAAACAACATATACTGAAGACGGAGGCCCCAGTCGTACTGAACGATACTTAGTTGATACCTTTAGAGGAGCGACGGTTGACGGACATTACGATGGTCCCGAACCACTAACTACTCTCTTTCATGGTATCAATTCCATTTATCGTCACCTAAATAGTTATCCATCTCGGGGCGACAAAATCGGGTTACTTGCGTTCGACAGGTCCGCGAAAATTGATATACGCACATTTCAGCTGGAAGCTCCTGGCAACGTCGGATTTCAGTCGGCGATGCTGATAACCGACATTCTCAATGAAGATGCGACGTCTAGAAAAAAACGCTTCGAGGAACATATGTTTTTTCCTAGGGTTGAAGGCTATACGAATTATCCCCAAGCCCTGAAGGTGGCACTAGATATGCTCTTGGCCGAGCCGGACGCTGAGTCCGCAGAAAATTTTGTTGTGCTGATGAGTGACGGATTGACGAACTGTACGGAAAATGGAATTTGCGCGTACGACGAGCCGACATATTTGGCGTCTGTCTCAGAAGCAATGAATATAATTCTGAACGATTACGTAAGCAATCAGGTTAAGTTCCATATGGTTGTTTCTGGAAAGATTACCCAACCACATACTATGCTTGCCTCTAGTCACAAGGATCCTACTCAGTGCATGACGGAGGAGGAGGCTCGGCTTTTCAATCCGCCCTTAGATTTCGTTGACACAACAACTACTGATACATTCGCGGAAGCGACGCGAGGTAGCGGCTTTTACTATCACCCATTAACATTTTATCAGGCCGTTCGTGCCACTGACGGATTGTGGCTACCTCTGCGCCCCTGCTGTCAAAGTGGAGGCGTATGTGCTGATGTTAGAAGTGATCTACAAACTGTTTGTGCAAGCACTGCGCCTGGCGTTAATGGCAATTTGCCAGCCGCAGCGACCCATCCATCTTACACTGACGCAAACGGCCGTCTTGCCTGTGACCCAGAAGGCCGGTCGAGAAGAACCCAATTCGATGACTACGTAAACGAAATTTTCGAGCGCAATCCATACGTGCTCGTAGAATAGTTCAAGGTGCCAATTTTCGACCTTACCTTTGCCTTGAGATATTCTTAGAATTAATCCAGTATTACTTACAGCCCCTCTCTAACCTCTGGGATTAGCCCTGATGGACGAAAAGACTGACAACAACGCTGTCGGCGAAGTCTTGCACGAAGTACAAGAGCTTCGAAGAGAGCTGAGCGTGATGCAGCGCCGCATGGGGCTGCTCGGACCGGAACGTTCGTCTAAATCCAAACACCAGCTAAATGTCTATTTCGACAAAGTTGAGTCTGAACGAAAACCGTATGCTGTATCGATTGGGGGATTAATAAATATAACTCTGAGTCTCTCTTCGGTACGCGCAGCAGTGTTTTTAATTTATTTGCTCGATCTTGAAGATAGATTGGATGGAGGGCTCGGTATTTCGGATAAGGTAGCAGCGATTACCAAAGCCTGTAGTGAGTTGACCCCCGAGCTTAGAGACAACGAGGACGTTAAGAATAGCATTCGGGTTGCAATTTATAGATTTCAGTTTTTTGTAGAAGACAAATTCAAGAACGTTGCGGGTGAATACAGTTTCGGATTTGACGATAAGACGAAACAATTGGAATTAAGGTCAGCTGATGATTCTGTTGATGATTCGAGCGTTGATTTTCAGATTTCTGCGGATGATGCTTCCCTTTCATCGATAATTGACAACAATCTAACACGCTCGCCGTTAGCGCGAGTTAGAAAGCGCGGCGCTATGCACGTCCCCGCAGGCTATGGTGGGGTTGATGACCTTCTATTGGGTTTTTACGATCATCCCTACAGACTACAAGTGACGAGCTTATACGTTCGACCGACGTTCACAACATATCCAGACTCATTGCTGAATATAATCGGTGTAAGCGATCGTACTAAGCAGCGTAAACGTTTGGCTTTAGAGGGGTATAAGAGCGGCAGGTTTCGCTTTGTAGAAATTTTAAACACGCAAACAATTGATGAACTGGCGACTCGGGATGATAGTGGGCGCTTCAAGTTTTATCCAGAGCTTGTTGAAGAAGAACATGTGTTAGAGCACCTCAGCAATTTAATTGAAACGTTACAGACGTACGAGTCATTCGAACTTTATTTAACAAGTGCAACTTCTCCATTTGTGGTAGTCACGTATCGCATTGAAACAGCTCCAGTGCCGGAGTTTTATACAGTCTTCTTTCAACATACGTACTTGGGGCAGGAACGCGACTTGGAAAGTTTTGTAATACAAGGTGTGGAAGTATATCAAAGCATGCAGGAGCATGTTGTCGGATGGCTTTTGTCCCACCCTACTACCATTGTAGATAAGACTAAGGTGTTGGATAAGTTAGAACGAGTAAAGGATTCAATCTTGGCGAGAGGTTAGGAAGCCGCATCCTGGAAGAAGAGATCTAAGTAGTACCGCCTGTAAAAACAAAAAAACCCGCTTGGCTTTTACACCAAGCGGGTCAGACCACCCCTACGCAGAGCCGTTAGTAATGAATCACCAGATCCATGTCTGGAGTGAATACCAGCTCAGTGTAACTCTGGTTCAGCGTTACTCCTTGATACGTGTTGGTACCTTGGAGGAACGGCAGCATTCTGCGATTAAAGCTGAGTTCACCGCTGGAGTTGAAATTTCCAACTCCCACAATTACCGGGAACGGCAGCTGAATTCCGTAAAACTTCTTAAGCACCAACAGAGCTGGGTAGCCGGGCTCACCGCCGCTAAGCGTAAACGTTACCCACTTGCCAGGCTGAACTGGGTTGGGAGTTGCGCTTAGGTCGAAGGGATTTTGACTTCCGCCGTCAATATCGTCTGTTTGTACGTAGTAGGAAGAGGTATCGCCCTCAACGGCAAAATGATAGGTCGACCCGTCATGGTAGACATCATTTACCGAACTCAGAGAGGGCGGATTAGAAACGTTATTCTGCTGAAGCCATGCCTCAAGAGTCATTGCGTTGGCCCAACTGGTGTGCCAAACGAATGCTTTCTGAGAAGAATTAAAAATCCCGCCTCCAACGAACAATCCGTCGTCAGTTACAGCGTTAACTATACCAAAAAACTTCTGCCCTTGGTCGTCGTTAATGAATTGCAAACTTCCGTTTACCCAAGCACTGGCCCACCCGCCCTGACTATCCGTAGCGATACCGCCAACCATGGATCCATCCGGCGATATGCCTACAGCGCTACTAAATAGGCTAGTAGGATCTTCTAGGGCTTCAGCGACTGCGCACCCGCTAGTCCACTGCGCGGCAACAGCGAGTCCGATAAAATTCTGAGAGTTTCCAACGCAAACGTCACCGTCGGCACTAATGTTGTCAGCAGTACCAAGCCCAGTTCCGCCAGGGAGTCCTGGAAGAGCTGTGATCGTGCCGAGCATATCCTTCATAAAGGCCCAACCACCGCTCGACAGCCCAGCTGTACGACCGGTTGTAGCAATCCCTCTGACTTCGGAATTGGAACTACCGCCGGATAAGAATCCTGTGCCTTGAGGGCTGTTCCACTGACCAAATGCCCAAATGGTTCCTTCTTGCGTAGTTGTGATGGGAGACTTTGATGCCCCAGCCACATTTGAGCCGTCACGCGAAATTGAATTAACAATTCCGTAACCACCTTGCTCTAGAGGAGAAAGCGAATTTGGAGTTACTGCATCGACTTCGTCGACAGACCACATGGTGGCTGTATCGAGGCCGGATAAATTTGATCCGCCCACCCAAGCAAGGTCATTGCTCGAGTCATACCAAACTGAGCTGACAAAACTGTTCGCGCCCAAGTCGACGACGCGCCCTGATTGAGCCAGGGCCGTGTTAGCTACCAGGCATGTAGCTAAAAACGACAGGGCAAAAAGATAGATCTTTCTCATTTGTTTGCACTCCGTACTAATTAAATCTATGAGCCGATACCCCGCACACGACCAACGTGTGCCTGTGGATCGAACTAGGCCATGATTTGGAAAAACCGGGGAAAACCTAATTCGTTTTGTGAGTGATTCGGATAATTATCACCAAGACAGGTAAAAATCCATCGCCTCGAATTCATTGGTGTTGTAATAAAAACCGCAACAACTATGTGCTAAAAAATTGGTGCTTCTTTCGAATTAAATTCTGCGGACCCCTGAGCAAGCGAAGTCAGCCACTTAGTCTAGTTGTGTATACATGGCGGCACTTCACACAGCCTATACCAAGCAACCCTCAACCCGAAAATTTCCCTAAATCAGGCAATAACTTACCCGCAAAATCCGCTAAGCATTGCGGAACATCGCCTAGAACAAGCTGATTGTTCTCAACAAGTTGTACGGCGAAAAGTGGGCGTAGTTGAACTAAGCATTTAGAAACTCAACGCAACTTTGGGACGACCCCTCGACGGAGCCAAAAGGGGCGGCTATTATTCTGTTTGACATAACATGCAAAACAGTATAAACTAATGATTAAGAGCCTTAGCTGTAAGGACACGAGAGCCATCTTTCACAACCGAGCCGTAAAAAGGTTTGGTGCGATCGAAAGGGTCGCGAGGCGTAAACTTCTAATGCTCGACGCTGCAGGAAGCCTCTCTGATTTACGACGCCCGCCGGGCAATAGGCTCGAAGCGTTGAGAGGCAGTCGAAGTGGCCAACACAGTATTCGTATCAACGATCAATTTAGACTGTGCTTCAGCTGGAAACTAAACGACGCCCATAATGTAGAGATCGTTGATTATCACACCGGATAAGCAAGTCATGAGCAAGACTCTTTCTCCAATTCCGCCAGGCGAAATACTATTGGAAGAATTTATGTCCCCGTCCGGGATCAGCCAAAATAAGTTAGCGCGTGATATTGATGTTCCGCCGGGGAGAATCAACGACATTATTCGCGCCAGACGCGCGATCACAACGGATACAGCTTTAAGATTATCAGTGTATTTCGGCACAACGCCGGAGTTCTGGTTGAACTTGCAAAACGCCTACGACCTAAATGTAGCGCAGCAGGAGTTACTACCGGGGATCAGGAAAATAGTTCGTCCTCTGGAGAAGGCAGCTGTTTAAGAACTAACTGGGAAGAGTCGTAAGCATTTTCTCCAAGGTGGCGATCGCGGCGTCGTCGTACGAATATTCTGTGCGCTCTCGCCTCATGACAATTGAATAGTGATCGCTCTTCGGTCCGCTTCCCAACGTGAACAATGCTAAGTGAAAAAATGGCATAGGCGCATCGCTAAGCAGAAATTGAAAATTCCTAGAGGTTCGAAGCGTCTTTATGAAGTGCTCCAAATGAAACCTAACGTCATTGCCGTCTACTTCTGGGGGGTAAAGCTTAAACTTATCGCCGTTCATTTCGGCAAGCTGCTCTAAGGCAGAAGGAGCCATAACATCGACGAGGCCAACACGACCTTTTGCAATTCCCTCGTGAACAATTCTTGTCCTCCTAAGACGCTGAGGAGACACATTCATTTTTTCGAGAAGTTCAATGGGGAAGTTGTGCAGTGTCGGCCGAAAATACAAACCCTCCATTAAGACTTCTCTGTCGTGATCAAAAAACTCAAGTACAAGCTGATCGATCCCTTCGGGTCCTCCTGGAACGTAAAGCGCTTTTTCATTGTCTAAGCGTACGAGCAAGGAAGCTCCGACTGTCTTATTAATGATTTGTAGAATTTCTGGCACTTCACTCTCTATTGAAACTTTGAGCTGACCGTCCAGTAGCCAGGCTGGCTTGCACAACAGTCTGCATTCATCAGCTACAAAATGCAGACCTAATTTAGGTCCCACTAAGTTCAAGTCTTTGTCGGAATACTCAGCGAAGCGATACAGCGATATACGAATTGTGTTGTACAGGTCTTTAGCGTCACGTGGCTCGAAAATAGAGTAAGCCTCACCAATGATCCGGCGAGGGTCGCTAAAACTTGCAAGCCCATCAGAGCGGCGCTGCAAATCCAGCAACATTACAAGAAAGACGGCTGCTCGAATTGGAGACATGTCATGCTGAAAATTCAAAGCGCCCGAAGACACGAAGCGATATGGTCGTCGCTCCTGTGGGGTCCGTTCGATGCGTATGCGCAATGTTTCAACACTGCCTCTTGTAGTTTCGCTAGAGCTATCTAAATGGGATACGGCCTCCCTGATATGCATTACTTCGGCACATAACTCATCTAATCGTCTTAAAATTTCTCGCTGCGGGTTCACTCTGAGACCTCCGAACTCGGCTTCATCTAAATATAATTCCTAATCTCAATCCTCAAATCAATTGCGGGTATATTTGGATGTAGGCTTCGAGACTCAATATGCATCAGCCAGACTCAATTTGTATCACTCCCTGAAATTCAAAATAGGCTGATCTCGGTTACTTAGCTTTCGGCTGAGAGTTGGCACGCGCTTGCAATAGAGCGTGTGGAAAAACGCAGCTTGCCGACAGGAGAAGTAACCGTGAGCACTACTCAACTTAACAACTCTCAACGCCGTATGGTCGAAGAACACGTGGAGTTCGCACTGCGCGTGGCACGGAAGTTTCACAGTCAGCGCCCGGACTCGGAGTTTGACGTGGAAGATTTCGAAGGCGCAGCGCTGTTGGGGCTGTGCGATGCGGCAAGAAGGTTCAACCAGTGTAAGGGAATGAACTTTCGCACCTTCGCATTCCTACGTGTAAGAGGCGCCATGCTCGATGCAGTCAGAAACGGATCAGGAATTCCCCGCAGACAGTTCAATCGACTAGTCCAAAACTCGCAGCAAGGAAGCGAGGAAACCGCTGCCGAATCAGTGAAAGCAGAAAACCTTCCGTATTCCTTCGCCCGCACCGCAAACGAACTACTAGCAATAGTAGAAACAATCGATTGCCTACCCGTTCGACTCGGCATCAACTCACGCGGAGAGCTGGAACCAACCTACGCGGACGCTAAGACTCCAGAAGAAAATGTCGACTGCAAAATAAATTTAGAGAGACTGAGTCGAGAACTTAAAAACCTTCCTGAAAAACAGCGAAGTATCATGCACCTCAGATACGGCGAGGATCGTTCGTTCGGGGAGATAGGAGAACTACTCGGCGGCTTATCTAAGAGCTGGGTCTCCAGAATGCACACCTCTGCAATTAACACGGTCCGCTCAGCTCTGCTGCAGGACCAAGCTGCCGCGGCTTAACGGGGACAGGGTATGATAAAGCGAAAGATACTGCTTATCTCAATGCTGCTTATGACTGGGTGCAGCAAGGAAATACTTCACGACGTGTCGGAAGCACGAGCAAACAGCGTAATCCTCGCACTTTCACAAATGGGCATAGACGCAGCTAAGGAACGGGACGCTTCAGGTTGGACAATCAAAGTCGCACAGACTGACGCCTCCCGGGCCTTGGATGCCCTACAGCGCGCGCGAATCCTCGGGGAAAAAAAGTCAGAAGCCGAAGTCCCGGAAACCGGCTTCATACTAAGTCGTGAAGAACGAACTCACTTCATGGAGCGAAGCTTGGCTCAGAATTTGGAATCAACACTTGAAAGGCTACCTGGGGTTCTAGAGGCGAGGGTGCATATTTACCTCGCAGCTGGCCAATCTCTCTCCTGGAGCCCAAAAGACACCAAACGATCAGCTAGCGCTTTGCTTGTAGTCGCTCTGGGCACCTCAATCAATGAATCCCAGGTTCGCGCGCTAGTCTCCGGAGCTGCGGGAATGTCTGCCGATGAAGTCGCTGTAGTTGTCAGTCAGAGCGAGCTTGCCCTGGCATCAGATCCCGCAGCAGAGAAGATACTCGCAGTTAGCTCAGTATTTGGCACAGCTCCGACTTCCTTGCTCTTGCTTGGCGTATTAAGTCTTATAGCTTTTCTCACCCTCTTGAGACGCGTTCTGGCAAAAAGTGCGACTCCTGATCAAAGGGGCTGGCAGCAACTCGACAAAATCAGACCAGCAGTTCAACCAGCTGTGAGCCAAAAGGCAGATGGCGAGGTATTTTAGCAATGGTTTTAGCCAAAGCCTACAACATCGACTGCTCCCCGGCGTGCGAAAGGCTTCTTGCATTTGCAGCAGCCCACTCACCCCAAGAGACTCCGAATATCGCGCAGAGCCTCGCGACAGATACTAATCAAGGAGCTGTGAGGCTGGCAGAACAAATCGCTTCAGCCCCACCAGAACATCTCGCCGATCTAATCCATGAGACTTTGGGAATGTCGACGGGAAAAAAGGACCTGTTAGGTCTGGTTAGGGGAATAGTGCAAGGCAAAAAGTAGTCCGCGGTATGCACCATAACTTGCTATCACAATTTTTAGAAAACCTTGAAGAGCATCAATCAGCGGTTGATGTGATTCCAAGCTTGCCTGAGCGAGCGAAGCAAAAGCTTAAGGATATTTGCAGCGATATCTGCAAGGAACTGAAGGAAGAACTAGCGCGAGATGTGTCATGGTCCACGGAAAGCATAGCATTTGCGCCATTCATGGGCGGATTTTTCGAGCTGCGTTTTAAGTTCAAATACGAAACGTTCAACATGATGCTGCCGTGGGAATTCGTGCACGAGCTATCAACACTGATAAGAAACGAGAATGCTCAAAGTGTCCTCCTTGAGCCAGGCGAAGATGAAGCAACGTCAGCTGCCTATCTAGCTGCAAAAGTCCTAAGCAGAATTCGCAATACATTAGGCACGAAGGCATATCTTTGTGCAGCAGAAGTGATCAAAGAGCCAGCGAAAATAGAATCTAAGCTCGCAGAAAGCAATTTCTCTGGTCTGATTGATCTGCAAGGCGAACGGTATCCGATACGCCTTTCTATTTCGAATGCACTCGTTGCAGCAGCGGCTGAAATTGCGAAAAAATCCACTCTGACTTCACGACAGCGTTCTGTCCTCGAAAAAGCTCGTACGAGATTGTGGGCCAAAATGGCGATTTCTGCCGCATCTCTCGATTCGCTGATTGATATTCGTCCCGGTAATACAATCGTACTCGGTTCACCGCGCTTCTCGTTTCCAGAAATAACGCTAAATACGAAAGACGGGAATGAACTCGAAATCAACCGCGCAGACTTCGGCCGGCCGGGGAAGGTGATGCTGCAAATATAATATGAGGGAAGACAAATGGAGAGCCTGCACCTTAACGACACAGAGACTGAAACGGATCTTTTGCTTGAGCTAAGCGGAGGTTTGCCTGAGCAAAGTAGTTTTAAATCCGCTTCGCCAAAACTGGATCAACGCGACCGCCTTCTAACAGCGTTGAAAGTCGAGATTGAAGTTAATTTAGGCAGTCTAGAAGTGTCTGCTAGCAAGCTGGTGGATATAGCAGAGGGTTTAGAATTTGAAATGCCATTTGATCCGCATAAGCCGCTCACACTCTCACTTGGAGCGGAGCCGCTTGCAGAGGCAATCCTGACTCGAACAGACGATGGGATGCTCGGGTTAAAAGTTGTCAGAGTTCTCGATGAGCAACAGGAAACAAATTCAGAAAACGGACGACAAAGCTTACAAGCAGGCTACTAAAGAGTCTGAAATACACCCAGGAGAAAGGCTATGAGTGTAGACACAATCATCCAAACAGGAATGGCCCTAGCAAGTACCGCTGCGCGCTATCTCCCAGAACCGGCGACAACAGGAGTAGGCCTCTTTCGAGACGTCATGAACGCAGCAAGCAGTCTAGGCGGTTCAGACAAATCAGCTTTGGAGCTGGGAGTAAGTGGTGAGTTCTCTCATCTTATCAATCTCCAACTCGACGCTCAGCGCGAAATGCAGCAGACAACTATGGTCTCTAACATCGAACGCTCAAAACACGAAAGTAAAATGGCCGCCTTGAGAAACGTACGAGTGGGCTAAAGCACAAGGGAAAAACATGGAAACAGCAGCAGCAACAGCACAAACCAGTCACCAACAGCAACTTAGTGAAGATATTGAATCGAGCGGTTTTCGCCGTGACGCTAAGGAAACACTCCTCGATCTCAACTCCAGCAATGCAGATATCCTCAGCTTCATCGAAAAAGCATACGGAGAAAACGGCAGTCAAGCTGATCAAATGTATCTTCAAGAGCTGCTCAATATCCGCACCAGGATGATTACCTCTTTTACCAACTTCATGAAAATGATGTTCGACGCAAGCATGCGAGTCATCAATAACATCCGCGCATAAGCAATGAGCAAGACGGCAGGAACAGACATGCAACCCTCGGCACGAGGTTACGATCTGTTCCTGCCGCTGGCCGTTGTTGCGGTCGTCGGGATGATGGTCTTTCCTCTCCCGACCGTCGTGCTGGATTGCCTGCTGACTTCCAATCTTGCATTTGGCCTCGCGCTTTTGATAAGCGCAGTATATTTAACGGAGTCCAGCAGCTTTACCTCTTTGCCGGCGGTGCTGCTGCTTTCGACTCTGCTTAGGCTTGGTCTAAATATCTCAACAACCCGCCAGATCCTCTCCGAAGGAAGCGCGCCGAAAATAATCGAAACCTTCGGCAATTTCGTAGTTGGAGGAAACCTAGTAGTAGGCGCCGTAATATTCATAATCATCACAATTGTGCAGTTTCTGGTCATTGCCAAAGGTGCCGAACGAATAGCAGAGGTTGCAGCTCGGTTCACGCTGGACGCAATGCCTGGAAAACAAATGTCAATAGATGCTGACGTGCGAGCAGGAATCATTGGCTTGGAGGAGGCAAGAGAAAAGCGCGGAGAACTACATCGGGAGTCAAGGCTGTTTGGCGCTCTAGATGGAGCGATGAAGTTTGTTAAAGGTGATGCCATCGCGGGGCTGCTAATTACGATAATAAATATCTCCGCCGGTCTGCTAATTGGCGTCACGCAGCAAGGGCTCGGGCTAGCAGAAGCTCTTCAGCGTTACACTTTGTTTACCATTGGCGACGGCCTCGTATCTCAGATTCCTGCTTTACTTGTCGCAGTTGCGGCCGGTGTGGCCGTAACACGAGTTGAGGACAAGGACGGTTCTTACGTTGGCAGAGAAATGTTGGCTCAGCTCAGTCGCGAGCCGCAGGCTCTTGCCACGACCGGCTCAGTATTGTTGATTTTGGCCTTCGTGCCTGGACTACCGCTGGCGCCGTTTATGGCAGCTGGCGTCCTATTAACTCTGATAGCGCATAAAATATCAGCGGGGCGCGTGCGTGAATCGGCTGCGAAGAGCCACGCCCAATTTAAGCCAAAAGTTTTCTCCGCATTTGTACTTCGGATGGGATGCGAAGCAGCCTCAACGCTTCAGCGGGAGGGAGCGATTCTTTCAGCGGTTCAGCGTATGCGAAGTGAGATTTTTGAAGCAACTGGCGTTATAGTCCCAGATATACAATACGACTTAGATAGTAGTGTTCCAGCAGGTGCTATTAATCTTGTTTTTAACGGCGTAACGTTAAAGAGGGTGTCATCAAATCCGACAATTACGAAGCAAGTCTTGCGCGACGCGGCAAGGCCATTTCTGGTTGAGACTGAAGACACGTTGAGCAGTAGCTTAATGCAAGCCCTACGCGACGTCTGCGTAGGACGGCTGGAAGAGCTCATCGACGATACTCACACAAGAATTCTGTTCGAAGTTCATTCGCCAATAGCTGAAGACCTAATCAACAGCACTGTCCCAGATGTTGTCGGCGTAACTGAACTAACTCGTCTTCTGCGTCAGCTTGTTCGAGAAGGAGTAAGTATCAGAGAATTGAGAAGTATTCTTCAGGCAGTTGCTGAATCAAACTCAAAGTCAAACTGTACTAAACAGGACTACTGTCAGCTGCTGGCAGATGTGCGCCAGTCGCTTAGCAGAGCAATTAGCGTGAATATTTGCAGCGACGATTGGAATCTTGATGCATGGATGCTGGACGCTGCCGTGGATCAGCACTTTAGTGAAGCCTCGAGTACCGGCGCGGGAATTGACCCCCGAATTTTAGATGAGGTTAGTTCGGCAATAGAGCAGAAACGCGTCTCTGTTCTGATAACCAGCAGAGACTCCCGCCTAATTTGTGCGGAACTTTGCCGCGTCTCGAGTCAATCGCTGGCGGTAATCGCCATCAACGAACTAGCCAGCGAAGTAAAGCTTAACATTCTGGGACACCTTCGCAGTAGCTTAATCGAAAAGGAATATAACGAGTCCGATTTCGTCGAAACGGAGGCCGCATAAAATGAGAAGAAGCGCTTTAAGTCTGCTTACTCCCTTATTGCTGTGCAGCTCATGCGTTGACTATCGTGCACTGAGCCCCGAGCAGGCCGCGCTGCGGGAAGAACACCTTCAATCGCTGCTCAATCAATCCATCGAATACATGGAACAAGGCTCCGATGACACCCTTGAGAATGCGAATAATGCACTAGAGCTGGCACGAGACTTAGATCCAAACGATCCCAGAGTACTGGATGCGCTCGGATGCGTAGAGTGGCGCAGAGGAAATTACAAACTGGCTGCATACTTCTTCGAGAAAGCACTCGCAGCAGACAGCGGCTACGACCGAGCATATGTTCATCTAGCGCTTAATGAGGAGAGGCTTGGCAGGATTGACTCTGCGGAAGAACTTTTGCGGATAGCAATCCAACTTAACCCGATGAACTTTCGTGCAAGGAATAATTATGCAGCGCTGTTACTAGACAAAGGATTTCCACACGAAGCCCGCAAACAACTACAACGCGCCGCTCACAGCGCAGGCAGAGAAGATGCGATTATGGAGATTAACCTCAGGCAGACTTCGCCGAGCTATTAGCGACTAGCTTCAGATCCATCCAGACTGGATGAAGATCCACCGCCAAGTGCAAGTGCCACGGCTTCGTATTCTGCGCCGATCGACATTCGCATCCCAACCAGCACAGTGATAAGTGCCACATTGAGCAGCGCTACGATCAGCGAATATTCAGCCGTAGTAGCTCCAGATTGGGCTCGAAATTTTACTAGCGGACTTCTCATGCCCCCCTCCCTCAACCACTAATCAAGGTTTTAAGGGTGAGTGCTTCTAAAATGGCGCAGCGATAGTTAAGTAGCAGTAATAACTCGCTATTTCTCCAGGGGCTCTGTGGGTAGCTCCGTAGTGAAGCTAAAAGCATTAACCACTACCCGGCCGCCTCCCACCGTAGAATCGCCAAGCTCCGGATTAATGTCCTTATCAAACTTAGAGAGATATTCACGCGTTTTTCGGTGAAACACCTTACCCTCATCAATAAGCCAGTTACGAATGGTCGGAAGATGCTCCTTCGCAATGTTGTCGTACTCAGTCCTGATATGAAGATTGGACGGCCGAACCTTGGCTAGTAAATTTTCCTGCACAGCATCGACCAGCGTCTGTATATCGCGCGACAACAGCTCAAAACCCTTACTCGGATTCGACCCAAACCCAGGCATTTGCCGAACTAACTTTACCCCGTTAGGAGTTCGCTCAATCGACCCCATACGTTCCAGCTCGAATAAAACAGTCCCCGGATTGATATTCTTGCTCACAGTTTGAACAAGTTGGCGAAACTCACTCTTCTCCCCCTTTGTGCCCAACACGCGCGGCTGTCCAGACTTGTTTAGAAAGCGCTTGTCATGCCGCCATTGCCCAATAACTCGACCCGAAAGGCTCTGTGGCTCGCTGTGGCCCGTTTGCTGCTCCTTGTAGATCCTCGTTACGTCCTTGCGATACAGGCCTGTTAACACACTGAGCCGACTCACGTTCACGCGTTCTTCAGCGCGCTTAAGCTCCTCAGCCGCAATGTCGACGAACACAATCTTCGCCGCTTCCATAAAATCCTGAATTGAATGAGCCCGTCGCAGACAGAAGCGAACTATCGGTCGCAGCAGAAACTGAATTACTTCAAACTCTAGGTTTTTATGGTTTTCTTCAGCCATGCCATTGAGTGCGAAAAAAAAGCATTTTTGTCGATTTTGAGCGCCTAAGCGCTTTCACTAAGATCTATCGTTCAATTAACTAAAAACATTAGTTTTTTGCTCGCGCGTAAGTGAGTGCCACGAATTATATATGCAATACTTTAGATTAAAGTATAACAAAATGTCGCTATTTATTTAAGAAGGCATTAAAATACGCACCTTAAATAGCTGATAATATAAGCAAAAATAGAAAAAAGAAAAAATAGTGCGGAAAATTCGCACTATATGTCACGCATCGGGTCGGGCCTGCCATAATACTTAGTGGGAGAGGGCAGATCACAGATTACCAACTGAAAAGAACTCCGACGAACGAGCGTACTCACATAAATGTCCTACGGTGAGTATGGCTTTCCCTACGAAAACACCCCTTGCGCCCCTTTTTGAAAGAAAAGGGGCGTTTTTTTTTACGCCATGCCGGCAGTCGCCCGAGCTCCGTAGAGCAAGCACATAATTGTAAGCAGCCCGGTCAGAATGAAGGTAATGATTTGTTCAGTGCTGCGTTTCTTAGAAAGCATCGCCAGCGCAATTGGAGTCGGGAACAGGGCGGCGATAAAACGCGCCATCGACATCACTGATCCGGTTGATAGTGCCGATGCGATGGGAAGAAAAAGGATGAGCGCCCAGGCATAACGTTTTTGCGTAAGCAAATATATCGATAAAGCGACTCCAAGCAGTGAAGCTAGGACGTTTATCAGTAGAAAGTTCCAATTGACCATTAAGGTTTCCGGACTTCCGGCAAGAATCGAGGTCAGCTCAACAAAGCTATGTTGAAAACGATTCCAAGCGGCTTGATTGTTGCTGAACGCCAATGGGTCGCCTGTGAGGCGATAAAGATAGCCCATAAAAGCGAGACCCCCTGTTGGCGCAATGGCAAGCGAAAGCCATCCCTTTATGTTGCGAAGCGCTCCCCCTTGATAAAGAACTAACGCGAACGCAGGAAGAATAAGCAGAGCAGTGGGTCGTGTGGCGCTGGCTAAGGCATAAACCAAGCCTGCCGAAATCCAGTTTTTTCTAGCGGCCAGGTAGAAGCTCGAAAGACTTAACAGAAGAAACAGAGACTCGGTTATCGGAGCAGAAAAGAAGTAGGTAGTCGGGAAGATGCACAGGAACCACAGGGAGCGGCGAGTTATCTGCCTGCTGCATCCCAACTCTAAAAGATAAGCCTGCAAAACTACCAAAGACAATAGAAAGCAAAGATTGGAAATGACCAGACCTGCTGCAATCGGGCTTCCGAACAAAGGAGCCATGAAGCGCATCATTAACGGATAAAGTGGAAAGAACGTCCAATTGTGCTGCTCTGTCGAAGGAGAAGTGCCGACGTCGTAGCCGTTAGTTGCGATGCCTTCGTACCAAACTGCGTCGGCCGAACGCGCTACACCTTCAAGGGCTCCTCCCAGGTCTTTAACGACGAGCCAAGACTCGTAAACCGCCCCTCCCGGTGCAGTGCCTTCAACCACCGTGAAAGATGAAACCAGAACAACGAGCGCCAAAATGTAGGCTCGGGAGAAAATAAAATACGAAAACAACAAAGAAAGTTTGCTTTCTATTTTTACTTTTGTTTCAGCCACTTACCCGTTCCGCCCGATAAAGATTTTCCAATTAATTGGTATCTTAAGCATTCTTCCTAAGCTATAATCCCGTCAGCAGGTTTCAACACCCATCCGCTTTGGCAGGGGCCACGGTTATCTCTTAAATAAGCCCAAAACTTTTATTAGCAGAATTCTGCCAAAGAATCAGTTTTTGGTGGAAGTTGTACGAAAGAATATTGAGGAAACTCTGGTGGTCATTTCACTCGGCAATCAATACGAAATTGAGATGCGCAAACGAATTCGCAAAGCAAAGCAAGAAGACCTGTATCGCGCAGCCGAAGCAGTAGTCGACGCAGCAATTTGCTTTCAGGAAGCCAACAGCGAAAATACCGACCAGCCAGTTCCCGCCGCCGAATTTCGCCAAGAATTAATCCAAGCCGTAATGCATGAGCCGCGCTTAACAATCGACTTGTTGCGCAGCGCAACTGTTCATTAATTTAAACTCGCTCGCAGCGACGGAGCGTGGACGCGACGACATTAAAATCAAGCCTGTTTAAGAACGACGCACCGCCGATAGTTTTAGTCTGCGATGATAACGCCGATACGCGCACAATCATCCGTGCATCGATTGAAGCACTTGGTGCGAATGTCATTGAAGCGGAAAATGGGCAGCAGGCGCTCGAAACCTGTCGCAGTAATCTCCCCGATGCAATCATCATGGATATCATGATGCCCGTTATGTCGGGCAGTGAGTTTGTGAAAGCATTTCGCCAAGAGTTTGAAGATCCCTTTGTCCCGATTATGATGGTTACGGCGCTTTCCGATGTTGAGACAAAAGTGGAAGGTCTTGAAAGCGGAGCCGATGACTACGTCGTAAAGCCATTTAACGCAAGGGAGCTTCAAGCTCGGGTGGTTGCTCTATTGCGGACTAAGCAGCTTACCGCCCGACTCCATAAACGAACTAAACAGCTTCAAGAAACTCAAGCCGCCCTAGTTGCAAAGGAGCGAGAGCTTGTCGCTATGCAGTTGGCCGGCGCAGCGTCTCACAAACTGAAGCAGCCCATTCAATCCATACTTCTTCACTGTCACTTAATTCGAACTTCTCTCAAAGAGAGCGCAAGCCCCGAAGCGTCCAACGTCCTGGATGCAACCAAAATTATTCAAAGTGAGTGTAATGCGCTAAATGACGTATTGGTTCAGCTAGAAAAGGCTGATCCGAATCAAACTTCTGAATACGTCGGGAAAGTTAAAATAGTCGAGATAAAAGACAGCGAATAAACCTCATGCCGCAAATTCATAAAATTGCTGAGCTTGATTTGCTCTACGCAGATTCTGCACGAGTATTTTTCGAAGCGGTTAGGAAAGTTCAGGGAGAGCGAGTTGTAGTGGCTGTGCCGGGAGGGCGAAGCATAGTCCCGTTTTTCAATGCAATTGTGATGCAGGCCGTGGATCTACCCCTTGCCGATTGGCATCGACTCGAATTTTTCATGGTCGATGAACGCGCTGTTAAAATTACAGAAGAAGACAGTAACTTTCGGCTTGTCGAACGTCATCTTTCCCAGCTCGTGGATGAGCTCATTCTTAGAAAGCGCCAACTGCATCCTTATCTTCACGATGAAGTTACCCCCCATGCCTCGGTCGACGGTTATTTGAACGAACTTCACGAATTCGGTGGGGCTTTTGATATCGTCTGTCTAGGTATCGGTGAAGACGGGCATGTTGCTGCGCTGTTTCCTGATCACCATTCGGTTCGGACTGCTGAGCGCAAGTATTTTTACTTTGAAGATTCTCCGAAACCTCCGGCCGCCAGAGTAAGCGCCTCGCGCAAGATGATTGAACAGGCCTCGGTTGCCCTTCTGTTTGCGGTAGGTGATGCGAAACTCGACGCCGCAACTCGAATGCTTGCTTCGACTGGGGACGTCGAGCATTGTCCAGCAAGGATAGTTCACTCAATCGACCAAAGTCACGTGTTTACCAATCTAGATATCGCTTAAGGTCGGGGTTAGTATGCTTAGAGAAAAGGCATTGCGAAGCAGGCAGCGCGAGTTGCTAGAAACTCTTCCAGACCATGTTCTTGTTATTGCCGCTGGGCAAGCCAGACTGAAGAATATTACTTCAAGCACGTACCCGTTTCGCGCATCTAGCACATTCCTGTACTTCTTCGGCAAGCTGCCTCCGGGAAGCGTCGGCGTTTTTGCTGGCGGAGAAAGTCACCTCTTCATTGAAGAAGTTGGCCCTGACGATGTGGTATGGCATGGCCCTCGTCCTTCATTTGAAGAATATAAAGCTTTGGCCTGCGTTGATCACGTAAAACGCAAATCAGAGCTAATTAGCTTTCTAGGCAAATTTGAACCGAAGCAGATTCTAGCTTTGCCCACACTGGATCCGGTCGCCAATGCAGAACTACGACTAATCCTAGACAGAACTGCCAAGCGCGACGGGCCCGACAGCACGCTGCTCGATGTTATTGTGAAAATGCGCCTGATCCAGGATGAGTATACATTAACTGAAATTCGCTCAGCTTGTACCGTTACGTCCACTGCTTTCGAGCGGGGTATTCGCAGTGTAAAGCCTGGTGTCGAAGAAAACGTCATAAGAGCTGAAATGGAGTATTCGGCTCGCGCCGCTGGCTTCGATTTGGCATTTTCTCCGATTGTCACTGTTCACGGAGAAGTTTTGCACCAACTCCATTCCAACAATACGGCACGCGCGGGAGATATTTTACTTGTCGATTTTGGAGCGGAGTCGAATGAAGGCTATGCGAGCGATGTGAGTCGCAGCTGGCCGGTGAATGGGCAATTTTCACCACAACAGCAGGAAATTTACGAATTAGTTCTCCATGCGCAGAAAACAGCGCTGCTTCTAGCCAAGCCGGGGATCGAGTTTAGAGAGCTGCATCAAGTTGTATGTGAAACGTTTTGCCAAGGACTAGTTGACCTTAAAGTTTTAACCGGAGATCCTCACGAGCTGGCACGCAGAGGAGTTCATGCACTTTTCTTCCCGCACGGCCTTGGCCACCTTCTTGGCCTAGATGTTCACGACATGGAAGACTTCGGCGATGCAGCGGGTTATGCTGAGGGCAGAGCACGTTCCGAAGAGTTTGGTTTGTCTTTCTTAAGGCTTGATCGACCGTTAGTGCCCGGAATGGTAGTGACGATTGAGCCTGGTATGTATTTCATACCAGCGCTTCTGCAAGATTCTAAGCGAACGAAGAAGTTTGAGGATTGCCTCAACTTAGAAAAGCTTAAACATTTTTCAGATGTTCGCGGAATTCGTATTGAAGACACCATCCTGATTACCGAAGATGGCAATGAGAATTTGACAACTTCGATTCCTAAAGAGCAAGCCGAACTAGCATCTCTTATTAACGCCTAGTTTTGGCGAGTTCACCGACTGCCCCTAGCAATAGCGCCAGCTGTACAAACAATAGCGGCGAGAAAATTAGAGTCAGCCTGTCGTCATTTTGCAGCAAATAGGCTTGAGACGCGGCCTGCACGGTAAAAATCAAGTATGGTAGAAGGAATATTGGATCAAACAGGCTTCCCCGGGCTAAGGCATAGATCGAAACAAATACAAGGAACAATAAGAACAGCGAACAAACTGCTTTGTAAGTTTGTATATCGTGCAGTACCGAACGCCAGCTTTCGGTCGCCTCGTTGCGCGCCTGATAGCTAAGCAGAATTTGTGTCTCTTCTTCAGTTGCCCCTGATCGTTTTAGAAGTTCTGACGGTGAGATCTTTTCGCCAAGGTAATCGTTTGCCATATGCGGCAGATATGCGGCGTCAGAATTGAGCTGCAATAGAGAAGCAAAGGAAAGCAGAACTTGCGTCCAGTAGCGTTGAGGGTGTGTTTGGCGGTATTCGGTCAAATAGTCATGGAACCACCGGTCTGCTGCCTTTTCGTCGCCGCGCTTGACCAGTTCGTCACGAAAAATTTCTGCCATTGGTCTAAAATACTTTTTCTCAGACGGCGAACTTCTCGTGTAGCGGTGCAGAACATCTTGATAAAGGGCACGCTCGTCCTTATCAGCAATTAAATACGGGTCAAACAACATAGTTTGTTGCAGCCGCTCAATTCTTGTTAAAGATTTATTTTCCTTCGCAATGCCGATATCCCCGAGCACGT
The DNA here is from genome assembly GCA_020434585.1 of Bdellovibrionales bacterium. Lineage (GTDB taxonomy): Bacteria > Bdellovibrionota_C > UBA2361 > SZUA-149 > JAGRAN01 > JAGRAN01. The sequence goes on along the minus strand of JAGRAN010000031.1, from coordinate 15,407 downwards.
TTGAGCGGTACATTATCCACGGGACGAGAAGCAGCAAAAAACTGAGCGTGAACAGCAGAAGTGCCGCTGATGTTTGTTTCATGTCGTCGCGGCGAATTAAGCTCGAAAGGAGTATTAACGAAAATGCTGCGAGCCAGAGGACTACGCCTTGAGTTTCGACGAGCACTGCCGAACCGAACAGCAGCCCAGAAATCGCGGACAGCAAGGGCGATCGATGAGCATCGAAAGCTGATAGCACAGCACAAGTAATCAAAAAGACGAATAAAAAGTCCGGCAGCACCCAGCTAGAGCAAAAGGCAGAGACAGGATCTAGCGCAATCAGAAACCCGGCGCATAGGCTGTAACTTCTGTTTGAGTAGATTCTGACGACTACCGTTGCCAAGCTGGCCAGAACAGCAAGCATCAAGTGTTGGATCGTCAGCACAGGTGCAATCGCCTTACCGGCGACGGCGATAATTCCAGCGATAAACAATGAGTATCCAGGAACGTAGTCAGGTCCCAGAATTGCAATTGTGTCTGACGAAATAAATTCCAGCGCTCCTCGAAGGGCGTGAATGCTGTCCGAGGTAATTACGGCTGGTGCCGACTTAACATAGAGAAACTGGATCGTGAGGGCACCAAACAGAACGAATGCCGCATCGAATACCATCGAGCCGGCGGATCGCTTTGGTTTGGGTAGGCTCTTCATGAAGAAAAGTTATCCAGAGGCGAGGCCCCGAGCAAGTTCAATTAGCTCTTCCTGCCCTAGGCACTTAATTCCATAGGATTTGGCACGTGCTGTGTCTTCGATTCCGACGTATCCCCACTGCGCCAGGAGCGGTACGAACGCCTCTCCCATATCTAGCGACTGGTTCAAGCTGAGTAGATTGCCAAGTGAGTCATCGATGAAATAGTAGCGTTTCGCTGGATGACTGTTGAGTATAAGCGCAAAGTTTTGATGTTTAGTCTGACCACCATCTCCCGAGTATATCCAGTCAGCATTCGCGGAAAGATCGAAGTGAGTCAAAAGTCTGACAACTGCAGCGCGATTCTTATTCGTGAGTACTATTAAATCTGCATTACGCCGCTGTAGTTCAGCGAACAACGGTTGATAAACTTCATGCAGCGATAACCACTCTTCCGGATTAGCGTCGACGAAGGCCCGTCGACTCTCAAAAAATTTGGCAGTTCGTACTTTTACGTCATTCTTCTCAGCTCTACACCTGGCTTCAAAGTCTTGCTCCGAAACTGTGCTCCCGGGGCCTAACTCTAGGCAGCAGAGTGCGAATGGCAGAAAATCGCCCGCGGGTCTAACCATGTGACGGTTCGCAAGGAAAACATCTAAATATCCTGTGGGGAGATCTTTTAGTGAGAATACTTTGTTGTTAGATACGGCGTTGTGCGCGGTGATCGCAACTTCCTTAACGGAGTTAACAATCACGCCGTCGAAATCAAAAATTAGCAGTTCGTTCGCGGCGGTCATCAGTGCAGGGGACTAGCGCAGCAACGGGTCTTGCTCTTTCTCTGCTGGTTTGCCCGAGGCGAGCCAGCCCGAAAGTTTGTCTTCGATTGTGCGCTGAGTGAGGGGCTTAATTATGTAGTCAGTTACTCCGAGTTTCATCGCGTCGCGAACGGAGTCTTCCCTCGTTTCCTTGGTGCAGATAATTATCGGAAGTTTTCTGAGGTTCTCGTAGCTTCTCACTGAACGCAAAAGGTCGAGCCCAGACATCTTGGGCAGGTGCATCTCCGTGAACACAATATCAATGAGCCCGTTTTCGATCTTTTTTAGAACACGATTTGCGTCATTCGTTTCAGTAACTGAAGTCACTCCAAACTTATTAAACATCCGTTTAATCATGACTCTAACCATGAGGTCTTCATCAATAACGGCTACTCGAAGGTTGCTTGGAATGGAAGTTTGCGTCATGAAGGCGACCTACTTTTTCACCAAAAAAGCTGAGGGCATGAATTTACCACCGCTAACTGGGAGAGACATATATTATATACGACGCTAACGTGCTTTCCCTTTAATTTCAATGCGAATTAACCGTTAGACGATTCAAATTCCTTCATAAATTCAACAAGGGCATCGACACCCTGCGATGGGAAAGCGTTATAAACACTAGCTCTAATACCGCCAACGCTGCGGTGGCCTTTAAGCCCTGAAAAACCTGCAGCCTTTGCTTTTTCCAAGAACAGTGATTCTAGGTTCTCGCTTGCAAGTCTAAACGTAACGTTCATCACGCTTCTTGAGCCTTTTTGCGCAGTCCCGCGGTAGAAATCGCCTGCATCAATTGCTTGATATAGGACGGCAGCTTTGTTGCGATTGCGCTTTTCCATCTCGACAAGCCCGCCTTGTGCATCAATCCACTTCAGAACTTCACCGACAACGTAAATCGGAAGAGTCGGAGGAGTGTTGTAAAGAGATTCTCCGTCAACGTATGTACGGTAGTCCATCATGATCGGAAGATTCTCCGGGATGCGTTCAAGCAAATCCTTGCGGATGACCACCAAAGTGACGCCGGAAGGCCCAAGGTTTTTCTGCGCGCCCGCGTAGATTAAGCCGTACTTTGAAACATCCAGGGGTTTGTGAAGGAAATCAGAGGATGCGTCACAAATTAGCGGGGTACTTCCCGCTTGAGGCTCTGCAGAGAACTGCGTGCCAAAGATTGTATTGTTGCTCGTGAAGTGTAGGTAAGCGGCGTTATTTGAAAGATCGATGTTAGTAGGGATTGAGCTGAAAGAATCACCTTCGGAGCTTGCTGCGACATGAACCTCGCCAAATTTCTTAGCTTCCGCGATTGCCTTTTTCGACCAAACGCCGGTGTTTATATAATTGCCGGTAGCCCCGCCGAGCAAGTTCATTGCGACCATTGAGAACTGATTCGTCGCTCCACCTGTTGTGAAAATCACGGCGTAATCATCGCTGATTGACAACAGTTTGCGTAATGTAGCTTCAGTGTCTTGAATTATCTCTGTAAATTCCTTTCCACGATGGCTCATTTCCATCATGCCCAGGCCGCAGTTTTTATAGTTTAACAAGTTGTCTCTCACTTGGAGCAGAACGTCTTCTGGAAGGACTGCTGGGCCGGCGCTGAAGTTAAAAATTCTATTTTCAATCATCGTACTATTCCTTGTTTGAGCTAATTTCTTGCCTGGACGCTAACAGAGATAATCGCGTCACTCGCTGCACATATCGCTTTGCGTACTGCCTCGGTAGGTTCTTTGTCCAAACCGATTGTTGCTGTTGCTGCTTCGTCGCCTTGAAAGAGCTGGTTTTCCATATTGAGCACATTTATGCCGGCCAGCTGAACTTCGTGAAGAACTTTTGCCAATACACCAACTCGGTTAGCGTGACGCACACTCATTATATGAGACGCGGGCGGGTTGTCTTCAAGGTTTACACAGTTGAGAACTTCGCCAGTCGAGGCAAATGTTTGAATTACTCTGAGCGCTTCATCACCGATAGCGGTGGTTGCTTGCTCAGTAGATGCGCCGATATGGTGCGTCCCCACGACGAAAGAGTGAGCAGAGAGGTCCGACTTCCATTGATCAGAACCCGCAGCGGGTTCGTTGCAAAATACGTCCAAACCGGCGCGGATAGCCTTTTTGTTCATGGCGTCAATCAAAGCACCTTCGTCGACCACTTCGCCACGGGAAGTATTGATAAAGAAGGCACCATCCTTCATCGCGGCGAAGAAATCGGAATTGCAAAGTCCCTTTGTGTCGCCTGTTACCGCTACGTGGACACTGACAATGTCGCTGTTTCTAGCAACCTCTAGCGGGGAGCTACAGAAACCGACTCCCAGCAATTTTGCAGTTTTCTCAGTTAGTGAACGGCTCCAAGCGATCACTTCCATTTCGAGTGCCTTTGCTCGTGATGCGACTTCTTTTCCGATTGCACCGAGGCCAATTAGCCCAAGGGTGCAGCCCTTGATTCCGCGCGCCTTACCGAATTCCTTCTTGTTCCAAAGTCCTTCCCGCAGCTGCGCTGCATTATCTGGGATTCTGCGGTCTACGGCGAGCATCAGTCCGATTGCGAGCTCCGCAACAGCGACTGCGTTCTTGCCGGGGCAGTTCGAAACGTAAATTCCCAACTTGGAGGCTGTTGCGATGTCGATTGTATTGACCCCAGCGCCAGCGCGAACAACGAGTGCCAAGTTGGCTGGTGCATTAAGCATGTCCGTGGTTACTTTAGTCGAGCGCACGACCAGAACCTTGGGGTTATGCTCACCAAGGGCTGAGAGCAATGCGCCGTCTTTTAATTCAGGATCGAACACAACTTCATGTCCTTCAGCGGCAAGCATGTCACGGGCGGACTCGGCGAACTTGTCTGCAATGAGAATCTTCATACGCAGCTCCTCCTGGAGAGAAATCAAGAATTAAGAAAGCGGTGAATAATAAGTCCGGAGCGCAGCTTTGGCTCAAACCAGGTAGACTTCGGAGCCATAATCATATCTGCGTCAGATACGGCCATTAGTTCAGCGACAGAAGTCGGATAAAGCGAGAACGCACAAGCAGCTTTTCCGCTACTCACCAGCTGTTCAAGGTATTTAGTTCCACGAATCCCGCCGACAAAATCGACGTTTTTGTCGGTTCGCTCGTCTTCGATTCCGAAAATTGGAACCAGCACCTTGCGGGCAAGCACGCTGACTTCGAGCGACTCAACCGGATCCGTGATTTTAGCCTCGTTCGCTTTGGGGGCTAAGCTGAACCATTTGCCGTCGATAAACATGCTTACATGACCTTTGGCGTCCGGCACTGGGTTGCCGCCTTCAGCAACTTCGTAATTTTCCTTCAGCTTAACCAGAACATCCGAGGCCGAAAGAGATCCAAGCGAATATATGATTCTATTGTAAGGAAGGATTTGCAATTCATCGTCCGGAAACAAAACAGACAGAAAGTAATTGTAGCTCTCACTGCCTGTGTGGTTTGGATTTTCGGACTTGAGTTCTGCAGCGCATCTTGCGGCACTTGCAATTCGGTGGTGACCGTCAGCAACGTAGGTGCATGGAACTTCAGCGAATGCGTTCACTAGAGCTTGCGCTTCCGCCACTTTCCAAACGGTGTGCCGAACTCCGTCAGGAGCGGTAAAATCGTATACTGGGTCGAGAGCGCCAATTTCCTGTTCGACCAACGAGCTGATTTGAGGTTGGTGCTTATAGGTAAGAAACACAGGGCCGGCGTGTGCTCCAATACTCTTAATATGTCTCGTTCGGTCGTTCTCTTTGTCCGGTCTGGTTTTCTCGTGCTTCTTGATAAGATTGTTATTGTATTCTTCGACCGGGCAGCAGCCGACAACTCCGGTCTGGATGTGTCCATTCATATCGAGCTGATAAATGTAGAGCGAAGGTGAGTTCTCGAATTCTAGGACCCCGTCTTTAATCAGCGTATCCAGGTTCTGCTTTGCGCGCTGATATATTTCGTCGCCGTAAGGGTCTGTGCCGTCGGGAAATTCGATTTCACTGCGCACCACCCGAAGGAAGCTTAAGGCGTTGCCCTCGGCGAGGTTTCGGGCCTCTTCGGTATTGACGACGTCGTAAGGAACGCTAGCGACCTTATTTGCTAGCTCAGGCTTGGGTCGCAGTCCGCGCAGCGGCTTAAGTACAGCCATAATTAACCCTCTTTTTACTAATAGTTGATGCTCTAGAACGCAAAGAAATATATCCTTGGAGTACTCATTTGTCATCTGGGCAGTAGGAAAGACTGCGGCACTTACACAGATCTAGACAACGCCTAAGATAGGTATAGAATTAAATAGATATTAATTTTCAGAGTATCTAATGGACGAGCTAGAAACCAAAGAAGCCTCGGGCAGAGAGATTTCTGCCGCAGCGTTTCCAACCAGTCCTAAGCCGGTCTTCATGAAGGTAGGCTTTCTGATGGTCGTGTTAATCGCGATCGTGTCCTACTTATTGTGGGAGCGGACCAGCGACGAAGAGCCTTCGCCGATAATCGGCGACCCGATGGATGTCATCAATGATGGCCACCTTCAATTCCGTGATGAGTATGATATCGGCCTTAGCGACGAGCCCTAGTATTACGTCCCTGAGTCTAATTGCAGTTAGATAACTTCATCGCTCTGATGAGTCTAAGCCGAGCACGCGGCTGCTGCGATACCAAACCCACAACATCGCCACAGGGTGCCAAAAAAAGTGATGGTGCATGGCAAATCCCGAAATTAGCGAAAGGACTAAGAACATCTGATCTACGGCAAGTAGAAGTACCACTTCACGACGAGCGTGATTTGAAACTTCTGGCTCAAACGCTTTGGCCAATAGGACTACTTGAACACACACGAGGAGTGTTTGATCAAAAAGCCAGCCGTAAGGCGAGAACATGATCGACAGAGCAATTAGCGGTGGTGCGTGCATTGTCCAATCAATCGTCGGTCTTCGCTTAAGCAGCCATAGACACACCGCAAACAGAGCGATAATTGGAAGAACCACAACCGGCCAGGCAGGTGCGTCACCAGTCAGTTCGAAGAGAAGAGATCTAAGGGCTCCGGAGAGAGCTGCTGTTTTCCAGTAAAATGGGGGAGATTCAAAACCGCCAAGCCAATTATTAAGTGCGTTTGGTGATACGGCAACTGTTGCCGCAATCAGGGCGCTAAATCCAACAGCACCTCCCCCAAAAACTCTAAATCGTCTGAAGCGGACAATCCACCATGCGATAGCTGTTAACAGCAAGAACACCATGTGAACTTTAATGCTCAGTGGAACGAGAAACAATCCAGCAAGGAAGTCGCGCCGATTTGCAGCCGCCCAAACAAAGCCTGCAATGCAAAAGAACAACACGATTGCAATTTGGCCGATTTGGATATTCGTTAGCGCAGGAAGAAAGAGAAACGCCGCACCGATACTCTTAGGGGAGTAGGGGCGACGTTCGGTGCTAGCCGACCAAAGCAATGCCGCTCCTGCGCCCAACAGCACGAGGTTCATCCAAATAAACACTTGTGCCGACGCGGCGAAGCCAAGATTCAGCAGAGGCGTCATCAAAGTCAAAACCCAAGGAGGGTTCCAAAGCAGGAGCGGACTTTCCTGCGCCCGGCCTAGGCTAACCTGAATCGCGTTAAGCTTCTCCGGGTCGTAAGGGTTATCGTTAACCACGAACAACTGAAAAGCAGACCAGAACTCAATAAAGTCGTTCGTTCCAAAGCTTCCAAAGGCGTATGAGGCATGGAGAGACCTCACCAGCAGCAAACCCATTGTGGATGCAATAAGAACAAAAACCAAAACTGGAATAAAGCTTTGCCGCTTATTCATGCGAAGTCTCATCTTCCAACTCGCAGTAGCGGTAAATTTCAATATGGCCTGCTTTCCAAGCTCGGCACATAAAATCAGGCTTTTCTGACTCTTCAAACCCTTTAGCGAACATTGTTCCCCCAAAATCTGCACTGCCTCGGCTGATTACAACTAGAGAAACATGATTACTCTTCAAATAATTTGAGTCAGGATGAGCGAAAAACTCTTCTGCGTCTTGCAGGCGATTAATCGTTTCAGCCACGAGTGCGCTGCGAAGCATCGGCTGGTGTCCTTCAGTTAACGCTTTGCGATCGGCCAAAACATGAAAAGCTCCATTTGATGCGATATTGCTTAAAACAACGGTCTCCCCAGGAGTGTTCTTCGAGATCCATTTGAGCGCAGCTGCGGCTGCGGGGCTGACCGTGTAAGGCGAATTCACTGGAAACATGTAGGGGTAGCTGGCTGTATGAAATAAAATAGCAAGTACTCCGAACAATATCGTAGGCGCTTTCTTTACATAGCTGCGACTGGTGGAAGAGAAAATAAATTCGCTTACGGCAATTAAGTTAATCAAAATAAAAACGGAGAGATAAGGGATCAGCCGCCTCAGTGCTTCGGTTCGATATATCCAAGTATCGAAATAGCTGTTACACAGAATCGAAATCAACAGTAGTAGTCCGACTTGCAAGCTCGCCGCAGCTGCGACCACTATCGATTTGCATTCGCCAGTTTCTGACTTTGCCAGAATGGTCCAAGCGAACATTGAAGCCGCCGCAAAGAGAAACAATATTACTGCGGCACCGGTCGGGTTTCTGAGTAACAGACCATTCTCCCAGAAGACCTGGTGGAGCAATTCGTGAATACTGAGAACTCCGGGAACGGAAACTCCGCGCAGGTTCAGATCACTTGCGGGAAAGTAAGACCAAGTTAAGTCGACGTCATTGTGAGTTGGTGTGCTTGATCCAAGAAAGCCCGGAGCTGTTCCTAGCAGAAAGTAGCAAAGCATCAACAAACTCAGTGAAAGGATACCTGTTTTCAGCAGTTGTAAAAAAGGCGAGGAGTTTCTGCTCCGAATTCCTTCCGCGATGTAGAGGCTTGCTACGAAAGACCCCGCGATAAAAGCGATTTCTAGATGAAAGCAGGCACAAACAGCAAGTGCCAAAGCTGTAAACAAGGAGGAGCGGCGTTCATTTTCAGTCGAGACAGAGTCCAACGCAAATGCGAATGCTGCCAGTAAAACGACAAAGGCAATCGCTTCTGGAATAAAAAATGCGCGCAATGTTACGGCGGAACCAAGCCAAACGTTTCCGTAGATCATCAGAGCCGCAGCGGCTGATAGTGCCGGACCAACGAATTTGCGAAAAAACTCGTATGCGCAAGCACAGCCAACGATTAACGTCAGCAAATAGCCAACCTTCTTCAGTACAAGTGGGTCGTTCGGCCCAGTTTGCCAATAGAGAGCACCAAGAATGTCGAAGCCAAATTTATCTACCTGCGGGACTATTTGCGAACCAAAGTGATAGACCGTGTTAGGAAGTCCGGCGTGCTGTAGGAAATACTTTATTTCTGAAAGATAAAAAAAGCCGCCGCGAACTGCTGGGCTTACAAAAATTTCTCCATAGTGCAGTGCTGATGCAAGTCCACACGCTGTCAACAAAGCGAATGCTTCCAGTAAATCTGGGGCAACTGGCATTGGTTGTTTTCTGGTGCGATTTCGGACGAGTACAATGACAGCTGCGCAGAGTCCAAGCGGAAGAGCGAACGGCAAGAGGCCCAGTCGGCTACAAACTAACCCGATTGGAATTAACATCGACATGCTGGTCACAAGACTTGTGCCGACACCGGGCTGACGATCTGTGGGGCGAAGCGCGAAGTGAAGCAGCCATCCGGGAAGCAAAAAGACCAAGAACCAGGCGGAAGCTGCCCAGACCCAGGCAAACACGGCGTTATCGGTCATGATGAGCCGTTTCTTCGAAACGCGATGAAAGTTAAATCGTCAGGTTTGGAAGGAGCATTGCCATTTGCCTGTCCGAGCATCCGCTGGCTGCAAATTTTTACAATTGAAGATGCGGCCTCGTCCATCGGTCCCTTGCGGACAAGTTCGACAATCTCATCGACCGTAAAATTATCCGACAGACCATCGCTGGCGACAACGAGTGTGTCTCGCTTGGCCAAAGATATCTTAGGTCCAACCTCGATGTGCATATCGGGTGAACCGACAACGTTGGAAACGACGTGGCGCTCCACGTGCTCAAGCGCGTCCTTTTCATCAAGGATCCCCGATTCAACTGCGTAGCCGACAGGGGAATGCGCAACATTTTGAAATTTTATTGTCCCTTGATTGCTGACGATCATAATGAGTGAGTCGCCGACGTGATAGGGTCGAACATACTCCTCGCCGATTTCGACAACAGCAAGGGTTGTTCCCGCACCAAGTCCTAAGTCGATGACGGCAGCGTTGGCTTGCTCAAATCCGTCAAGAATAGCAGTTCGCAAATCGTCGCCGCGCTCAGTGTCTTTCTTAAAAACTTTCTGAATTGCTTCGATCGCAGCCTTGGAAGCTTGGTCTCCGGCTCTAGATCCTCCCAGGCCGTCGGCGACAACAACGAGTCCTGTGTTTGGCGAAGCTGGAATGAGCCCAGCGCTGTCTTGATTGTTAGAGTCTGATTCGGGACGCGGAGTAGAGAAAACTACGGCGGAACCACCGGCGAAATCAAATAGTTTCGCTTCAGCCATTGCTTCGGCTGCGAAAATTATGGGTTTTGATACCCTATCGGCCGTCAGGTCCATTCAAGCGCTTCGAGATAGCGTCGAAGCTGCCCCCCAGTCCGATACTTCTTCCAGATTGAAGTTTTTCTCAATCCACAACATACGTCACGGACGACTTGAGGGTGCTTCGAGTAGTAACGCGATCCACCTATTGCATCATAGAATAATCGCACAAGATCGTACACATCGTCACGTATGTTTTCGTTCTTTAAGTGTGTGTCCCAATGGAAGAAATCAATCAGCTTTACGTCAAAGCCGAGTCCGTTGCGCTTGATGAAAATATTTCCAGGATGCAAATCGCCATGATATTCCCGCAGCGCGTGAATTGGCTCCATTCCCTTTGTAAGCGCATACAGTAGATGCAGACCTTCAAAAGCGCCGATGCGGCCGCCGCGCTGACGTTTTAAAAAGCTGGATAGTAGTTCACCTTCTACGTATTCAGAGACGAGGAAAGTCAGCTCCTGGCGGCGAAACGAAATTGTTTCCTCGGTGTGGTACTGAATAATTGCATCACACTTTCTTAACTTGTGGAGCTTCTTGGCGTAGATCTTGGAGAGCTTTTCTTTTGGGTTGCGGTGGGGAAAGAAGAACTTGGCAGCACGCTCGATGCCGGTGCGCTTTTCCTTTAAGCGATAGACCTCGCCCTCCCAGCCGGCGCCAAGCAGGGTTACTACTTCATACTTGCGCGCTAGGACTCGTCCCGGCTGAAATTCAAAACTGTCGATAGGTTCGTTTTTTGTCATTGCGTTCGGCTAGATATTTAGTGCGGCAAAATATTGCCAGAGGGTGCTAAAGATAGCAATTCTACCCGGCTGCGTTAGCTAGGCTTCGTTCGGCGGCGCTAAGCAGGGAATTGAGCGGGACGCCCCTTTCGTAGGCAAACAGGTAGTTGTCAGTTAAAGTTTTGCCGAAAATTCCTGGGTCATCTGAGCAAATAACTACCGGCAGATTTGCTGCAAACATGTCCGCAATTGGGTGGTTTTCAAATGTTTTAAAGCCTAGGGCCACATTGCTCCAGGGGCAGAGCTCTAAGACAATTTTTCCAGATTTTAGCTTTTCTACAAGCAGGCAGTTCTCGAGCACTGGTAAAGCGTGCCCGATTCTCTCGGGGTTTAGCTGCTCTTGAAGCTCCATCATTTGTTCAGCGCTTCCAGCTTCTCCGCTGTGTGCCAAAACCTTGTAGCCGCTCGCGCGAGCTTCTCTAAAGCCTTGGGCAAATTGCTTCGGTTCGCCGATGGTCTCGTCTCCGGCTAGGCCGATAGCGACTACTTCCACCCCAACGGCACGTGCTTGGTTAGCAAGGGCAAGCGTATCCATTCCGTTCCGAGAGGTATTGCGGACGACGTCGAAGATCCACTTTAGCCGGATGCCGCGGCGTTCTGCAGCGGTCTGGCCGGCCACAAGACCCGAAAAAAGCTCATCTGGGTTGCGCCCCAGATATGCGTAGGTTGTAGGGGAAAAATAACACTCAATGTATTTAATGTTCTCCTCTATGCAGCGAGAAACGTACTCATCTGCTACAAAGGCAACGTCGTCAGCGGTGCGAATCAAATCACTTATCCTAAGATAGTATCGAATAAAATCTTTAAAATTCGATAGCTTAGGTAGGGCAGCACCTGTTTCTGGCGGTAACTGCATGCTGCGGCCGTCCGGTAGTTGAACCGGCGAGTCCGGGGTGACTCCGTGGCGTCTGGACAGTTCTAGAAGCGTTTTGGGCAGCACTGTTCCTTCCAAATGGACGTGCAACTCAGCCTTCGGCACCTTACTTAATGTTTCTAAGATATTGGCACTCATTAAACCACAAAAGTTTACTCAGAAATTGGTCTCTTCCCTACTATATATAATAGGAGTAAGAGGCCGGTCGAATGCCGCCTAAGGCATTGCCAAACACTTGCGAAAGGCGATAAAAATTCTGATTCTTTTGCAGTTGTCAGCCAGGGGTCATGGACTCTTGGAATCGCTAATAAGGAAGTGAAGCGCTGTTATGAGCCTCACCCAGAGCATTACATCAGACGGGGCGCCGGGAAGCATCCTACTTGAGCGCGTGTCAAAGCGTTTTCGCAAGCGCACGCTGATGCGTAAGAACTACACGACCGTCAAAGGTCAGCTGTTGGAGCGGCTGCTTGGTCCGAGCGATAAAGACAGCGGCATGTTCACCGCGCTCGATACTATTACAGTCAAAGTTAAGCCTGGATGTTCGTTGGGTGTTATCGGTCGAAACGGATCGGGAAAGTCCACCCTACTGAAGTTAGTTTCAGGGATCTATCGCCCAGACAGCGGGAGCGTGTCTGTTAATGGTAGAATTTCTGCTTTGATCGAACTAGGTGCCGGCTTTCACCCAGAATTCAGTGGCCGCGAGAACGTTTATTTGGGCGGAGTTATGTATGGGCTAAGCCGCAAGGAAATTGATGCGCGCTTTGACGATATCGTTCGATACGCTGAACTGGAAGATTACATAGACGATCCGGTTAAGACTTACTCCTCTGGGATGTATATGCGCCTTGGCTTTAGCCTGGCGGTTCACACAGATCCGGACATTCTGCTGATCGACGAAGTTTTGGCGGTAGGTGACGCAGGCTTTATTCATCGCTGCCATGACACAATCTCTGATTTCAGGCGCCGCGGCAAAACGCTCTTGTTTGTGACCCACGACTTAAGCTCGGTAGAGCGGTGGTGCGACGAAGCGATATGGCTTGATAAAGGTGTAGTGCGGGGCAGAGGGGAACCGCGCCGTGTCATCGACTTGTACATGCAAACTGTCAACGAGGCGGAGGAAGAGAAACTGCTGCGCGAAAATGAGGCCGCGGCAGATGCTGCTCCGACCTCTCCGCAGGAGATTTCAGACAATACTGCCGCCCAGGACGATGACGATGAGCGAGAGATCCGCGATCCAGAACGAGAGGATGGCCCAGGGCGCTGGGGGAACGGTGAAGTTGAAATCACCGATGTTAAGTTTCTCAGTAAGAGCGGTGAAAAGAAGTGGCTGTTTAGTTCTGAAGACGAGGCGGTGATCGAGGTCGATTATACGATAAATCGTCCGGTCAAGGAGCTTGCTTTTGGAATTGGGATATTGCGTGTGGATGGGGTGGCCGTTTTCGGGACCAACACGGGACTTGAAAGTGTCGAGGTGCCGCTGCCGGATTTTTCAGTGCCGGTACAAGGTGGCTTTAAAGGAACCTATCGCTTCCACATCGAACGCATGGGGCTGCTGGAGAGTACGTACTATCTAGATGTGGCTGCGCACAAGAGTGACCACACCCCGTACGATTATCACCACCGAATGTATAAATTCTCGATTAGATGTACGGTTCCATTTCACGGGGTGTTCAATCCGAAACACAGCTGGTCATTCGACGTTTCATACGCGACCGAAGGCAAAACTACTCGGCTGGAGGGAACGTGCTAAGAAACGTTACAGAGATGTGGAGATTTAGAACTCTGATCTCGGCGCTAGTCGGCCGTCACTTAAACGCCCGCTATCGCGGCTCTGTGCTGGGATTTGTTTGGTCGTTTTTGAATCCGCTGTGTCTGATAGCCGTATATGCCCTAGTATTCAAATACTACATCCGCTTCAATCAAGTTGATAATTACACATTATTTTTGTTTGCGGGTTTGCTGCCGTGGATTTGGTTTTCTACTGGAATTCTAGAGGCGACTGCTTCGATTTCAGGTGGCGGCAGCCTGATAACCAAAGCAATGTTTCCGGCGCACATCCTGCCGACAGTTTCGGTCCTAACGAACCTGGCAAATTTTCTGTTCGCAATACCGCTGCTGATCGGATTTATGTTGGTTCTCGGCGTCACGCCAACATGGAACCTCATCGCGCTGCCGTTTGTGCTTTTGAACGAGGGGCTATTTTTGCTCGGCTTAAGTTTGGCGCTTGCCGCACTTAACGTTCACTTTCGTGATATCCAGCACATTCTTGGCAATTTGATTACGCTCTGGTTTTTTCTTTGCCCAATTCTGTATCCGGTAACCGTGATTCCAGCGAAAATGCGGTTTACGCTAATATTTAACCCGGTTGCGCTCTACACCAGTATGTACCACGACATTTTTATTAATGGTCAGTTTCCCAGTATGCTGGAATTTGTCTATACGCTCGCCGTAGCCTGCATGACTTTCATGGTGGGGAATATGATTTTTAATTATTACCGCGAAGAGTTTGCGGAGCTAGTTTAATGAAGGCAGTTCAATTTGTTCATACGCTCAATTACGGCGATGCGATTTCCGGCGAAGCCATCGCGTTAAAACGACTGTTTGAAGAGCGCGGCTGGGAAGCTAAGATTCTAGCACTTCACGCGCACGAGAAAGTGAAGCATCTCGCTGAAATCTGGCATGGCACCGCCCAGCAGCGGGCCGAATTGGAAAGTCTTCGAAGTGACGACCTGATTTTTAATCATTACTCGATCGCATCCCCGCTTAACGATGTCTTTGGCGAACTAGTCGGGGCAAAACGAGCGCTGTTGTATCACAATCTAACTCCACCTCATTGGTTCGCTGACTACAACCCTCGGGTTCACGCAGCATTGAAACAGGGAGCTCGAGAACTTCCAGCACTGTTAGCTCTGTCGGATGTCGTTTTGGCCGATTCCGAATACAACCGGCAGGAGCTCGTCGAACTAGGCTGTCGAGATGTAAGGGTGTTGCCGCTTCCACTTGACCGAAAGAAGTGGGACGTTCCGGCGAATTCTGGAATTACGAGAGTTCTTTCGGGTCACGGAGGAGTGAATGTCTTGCATGTCGGCAGACTTGCGCCGAACAAATGCGTAGAAGATATCATCAAGGCTTTTTACTTTTATCACCACAAGATTGAGCGCAATAGTCGGCTGTGGTTGGTCGGAATTGATATCGACACAGAGTTGTACTCGTTTGAGCTGCGTCGCTTAATTTCAAAACTTCAACTCCGTGAAGCCGTAACTTTTGTTGGGTCAGTTGCGGACAGCGAACTTAGAGCGTTTTACGAAAACTCTGACGTTTATCTGTGCATGAGCGAACATGAAGGCTTCTGCCTGCCGCTGCTTGAAGCGATGTATTTTAAGCTCCCGGTAATCGCTTTCGATGCATGTGCCGTTAGAGGAACCCTAGGAGATGCCGGAGTGTTGCTGACGGAGAAGGACCCGGCAGTCACCGCTGAGCTGATAAATCTGCTTGCTGCGGACAGCGATCTGCGACGGGATTACATCTCTCGCGGGACATCGCGGGCGGAGCTGTACTTTGAGGAACGCTTTGCCGAACTGGTCGATAGTGTTTTGATGCGGCAGCGTCCACATACCATGGAAAAGTCGGATACAAAGGTTGACGATGAGAGCGGACGAGCAAAAGCTCAGAGTTGGGCTTGACCTTCGCCCGACTGAACAGGGCTTCAAAGCGCACTATGGCCGCGGAACCGGGCGGTATACCGCTGAGTTAACCGGG
>JAGRAN010000030.1:9263-11946 GCA_020434585.1 Bdellovibrionales bacterium | reverse complement strand
AACTGCCGTTCAAGACGCCAGTTGATCCGCGAAGTTTGCCGGACACCGCGCTGATTGAAACGACAAAAGGCTTTATCGAGATTGAATTTTATCGCGAGCATGCGCCGATCACGATCAAAAATTTTGAGCACTTGGCGCGAAAAGGATTTTACAACAACCTGCTGTTTCACCGTGTGGTCGAAAATTTTGTAGTGCAGGGCGGAGATCCGGCTGGTACCGGCAAGGGCGGTCCCGGTTATACGCTGCCGCCGGAGTTTTCTGACATTAAACATATACGTGGGACGATCGGACAGGCGCGGATGGCGAGTGAAGTAAACCCCGGCAGGACTTCGAATGGGAGTCAGTTTTATATCTGCATGAAGCGCGCTCCGCATCTCGATGGTCTGTATACGGTTTTTGCGCGAGTGATCAACGGCATGGAAGTTGTGGACTCACTTACTGAAGAAGATCGGATTAAGGCGATTCATTTTCCGAAGCGTTAGCATATGGTGCAGGGGACTCGGCAATCGTTGATACGCAAAACGACAGCGCTTAAGCTGGCGGCTGCCATCGTAGTTGCCTTTATGCTGTGTTTGTTGATAGAGCGCAGCGTTCCTGTGCCTTCCTCGCTTGAGCTAGTCCGCAAAGCTTACGCTGAAGACAGCGCTCACTCCACCAGTAAGAGCCGTAAAAGCCGCAAGAGTCGCAGAAAGTCCAAGCACTCTAAGCCAAAAGTCGAAGAGCACGAACTGCCCAAAGCAATCGGCGCCGGCACAGCAGGTCATGAAGAATTTAACGCAGACTTGGAACGGCCGGAAGGAATTGACGCCGTTCTCGTGCTGGACTCTTCGCGCAGTATGACCCGCACAGATCCCAAGCGCCTGCGTGACCAGGGTGCCAGATTGTTTCTTCGCTTTTTGACCAAGGAGGATCGCCTGGCTGTAATTCGCTTCGATCGCGAAGATGAAGTCGTAGCGGACTTGGCCGACGTAAATACAAGAAACCTGCGATCGATTGACCAGGCGATCGGTGACATCAAGGCGGAAGGCAATTTTACCAACTTGCAGAAGCCGCTTGAAACAGCGCTCGAGCTGCTGCGCAAGAAAGGCCGGAAAAAAGCGACCAAAGCCGTGATTCTCCTCAGTGACGGCAAACTAGATCCTCACCCCGAGGACGGCACGCACGAAGAAGTTTCTGATCAGCTTTTTGGCGTAGATCTTCCAGGGTATCAGCGCGACAACATCCGAATTTATACGCTAGCCCTCTCTTCGGCGGCGGACAAAGAGCTGCTTAATAAACTCGCTAAGGAAACCGGAGCGCTGCACTGGTACACACCTGACGCAGATACAATTCACAAAAAATTCTCAGACTTGTTCCTCGCACTCAAAAAGCCGCAGGTCATGGAGATGAAGGGCGGCGGCTTTACCATCGACGAAAGCGTGCGTGAAGCGACGTTCTACATTACGCGTGAAAAACGCGGTGGAGCTGAAATCCGCCTGCTAGATCCTAAAGGCGCTGTAATCACCAGCACCACGCTGCCGATTGGGGTGAAGTGGTTTAAAGGCGACGACTTTGATGTAGTGACTGTTGATGCGCCGGAACCCGGAAACTGGAAAGTCGAGGGCATCGATAAACCCGAAGGATTTGCCACGCTGCTCACCGACCTCAAACTCCAAGTCAGATGGCCGGAAAAAACTGCCCTGGCAGTTGGGGACCGAATTATGGTCGCTGCTCGGCTGACCGAGAAGGGCGAAGTATTTGAAGCGCCGGATCTAACGAATGTCTTGTCTTATGTTTACAAGGTCGAGGAGGCGGAAGGCGGGGAAACCAAGCTGAGCGGAGTCCTCAACGACAAGGGCAAAGACGGCGACGAAACGAAAGGCGACAACATCTACAGCGCGACAATCCACGTAGACTTCGAGGGAGATCTTCGTGCAATAGTCGGCGTTGCCGGCCCGACCTTTACTCGTCAGCAGCAACTGCTGTTCTCAGCTAAGGGAGCGCAGGTAGAGCTGGTTCTGGAGGAAGCCGATGAATTTGCGAAACGTCCTGAGCGATTCAAGATTACCATCGCCAATGAATTGGTCCGCCTGCGTGACCTGAAGGTTCAATTAATCGCTCAAACTGAAGACGCGGAGCATCCGCTTGCAATCGAGACAGAGCGCGACCGCACCAGCAGAACAGAATATTACGTCGATCCGCAGCTGCTCGAAGTCGGTGAGTACGAACTTTTTGCTCAGGTCACCGGCACAAACAAGGGTGAAAAAGAGGAGTTTGCCAGCAGCCGACTAGAATATACCGGCACTGGCAAAAAGGAGCCTGAAGTAGTTGAAGAACCGGTAGTTGCCTACATTATTGTGCTGACGTTGACGGTGCTTTGGTCTGCTGGTCTAGGGTATCTGTTCCTGGTGAAGAAGCCGGTTGGAAAGGAAGCGCAAGTTGCAAAGCTGAAAGCGTACGAACATCCGGAAGAACTTCTCGCCCGCTTAGAGCAAGTGAAAGAAACAGCCTCTGAAACTAAGCGCAAAGCCGGTGATTCCGACAAGATGCTAACCGATGTGGAAGCGCTGGCGTCCGGCAAGGTTCCGGAAATGGGTGCGAGTTCGGGAGCCGAGGCTAATTCGACTGATGTTGAAGATAGCGACGCTGAGGCAGCCGACGGGTCAGCATCTGAGGAACCAGCCGAGGAGCCCGTAGAAGATTC
>JAGRAN010000030.1:0-9216 GCA_020434585.1 Bdellovibrionales bacterium | reverse complement strand
GGAGACGGACCTAGAAGCTCCGCAGGAAATTGCTGAAGAAGAGGACACCGAAGATTCAGCTCAGCAGGAAGAGACTGAGGGCGAAGCCGAAGAAGACTTGGAAGCAGCAGACGAGCAGTTAGAGGAGGTTGAGCAAGAGGTGGATGAGCAGGTTGAGGAAGAAGAGAAGAAAGAG
Source organism: Bdellovibrionales bacterium (assembly GCA_020434585.1). GTDB lineage: Bacteria > Bdellovibrionota_C > UBA2361 > SZUA-149 > JAGRAN01 > JAGRAN01. Next base: position 9,041 of record JAGRAN010000030.1, on the reverse strand, counting down.
GATTAAGCAGAGCACGCAATAATGTTTATCGGAATTATCGTAATCATTGTGCTTATCTTTATCGTTGCCGCAGGTGGAATTGCGGGAACACTCTTCTATCAAATTAACGCCCGCAAAGCTCTGCTTGAGACCAACATAGCTGTCCTGCGCAAAGAGTATCAGCTCAAAGAAGCGATGCTGAAAGAGCTTGCGGAGGCTGCGCTTGGCTTGGCGCCTGCGGGTGATGCTGAGTCGCTCAAGGGCAAGATCATCGAACTTGAAGAGCGCCTGCGAGCAGAGCAGGGAAGACTGACCATAACTCAGGCAGAGTTAGATGCCGTTGACTCAAGACTGCGTGAGCTAGAAGAAGTCGAGCGCGAACTAGAAGCCAGCGCGATTGAATCCGCCAAGGAAGTAGAGATGCTACGCTCTCAGGCGCGCGATATCGAAAACAGAAACGATGTGCTCAAACAGCAGCTTCAGCTTTCATTTGATCAAATTGAAATCTTGCTAAGTCAATTTGGCAACTCAAAAGCCGCCCAAGACCAGCTTAACGCCATGAAAACCGCCCTCGAGGAAACTCAGGAGCGGATTCAATATTACACCGATCAAATTGGCGAACTTAATGAACGATACGGCAAACTGAAAAACGCTTACGACGCCCTAGATATCGAGTACGCCCAGCTCTACGAAAAACATAACGCCATGGCCGCCGCATCGAGCAGTTAGGGAGCTCGGCGACGTACTTTTCTTTCCCAGTCATTTGGTCTAGTTTCTGTCCCCTAGACAGCTAGGGAGTTTATTATGAGCACGGAGTATGAGCGGCTCAAACAGCTCGACCACCGCTATATCTGGCACCCCTTCACCCAGCAAAAGCATTGGACTGAATGCGAACAGCCGCTGATTGTGGATCGCGCCGAAGGCTTCGAGTTGATCGATGTAGACGGCAAAAGCTATCTCGACGGCGTTTCCTCGCTTTGGTGCAACGTTCACGGTCATACTGAACCGGAGCTGATGGCTGCGCTTAGCGACCAGGCTGGCAAACTCTGTCATTCGACATTGCTTGGTTTGACCCATCGTCCGGTAATTGAGCTGAGCGAGAAACTTATCTCCTTAGTTCCAAAAGGCCTAAGCAAAATCTTCTATGCCGATGCCGGCACTACTGCAGTTGAAGCCGGACTGAGGATCGCGCTTGAGTGGTGGCAGAAGCAAGGCGGCACAGCCTCGAAGCAAAAGAAAAAGCTGCTTTCTCTAGGCGGCGCTTATCACGGTGACACTGTCGGCTCAGTCACAGTTGGATTTCTCCCCGCCTTTCACGGTTCGATTGAGCCAATTCTAGTGCCCGCGCTGCGCACGCCTCCTCCGCACATGTTTAGGTTCTACGACGGCCTGAGCGAAGCGGATGCCTTAACTGCGAGCATCGAGCAGCTTGATCAGCTCTTGCAGAAAGAGGCCGATAGTATCGCCGCGTTCTTTATGGAGCCGCTGGTTCAGGGTGCCGCAGGAATCTGGGTCCAGCCGCCTGAGTTCATGAAAGCGGCGCGAGAACTCTGCCGCAAGCACGACGTACTATTTCTAGCAGACGAAGTTGCAACTGGTTTCGGAAAGACTGGGACCTTGTTTGCAGTTGAGCAGGGACAGATATCCCCGGACATTATGATTGTCGGTAAAGGGCTTAGCGCTGGGTATTTGCCGATTTCAGCCGCAATAGCTACGCAGGAGCTGTACGACGGATTTTTAGGCGGAGTAGAAGAGGGGAAAACTTTCTTTTACGGGCAGACTTTTGCGGGCAATCCGCTAGCAGCGCGAGTTGCGTCAGCGAATCTAGAGCTAATTGAAAAGCGCGATGTTGTCGGCGGACTTGCTGCTAGGATCGAGACGATGACAAGTGCGCTGCGTGAAAAGATCGAACCGCTCGGCTGTGTTGATGAAGTTCGCCAGTGCGGATTGATGGTCGGTATTGAGCTAACAAAGCGGCCCGGAGAGCGCTGCCCATTTTTACCTGAAGAACTCGCAGGCTGGCGCGTTATTTATGAGGCTAGGAAGCGCGGAGTGGTGATTCGTCCTTTGGGTAACGTAATCATTTTGATGCCGGCGGTAACAATGCCGCTTAATGACATCGAACGACTGGTGGATGTTACGGCCGATTCGTTGAAGGCTGTTTTGGAGAATTAGACAGTGGCGGCTCCAGTTGTATTAGTTAGCGGCACTGACACCGGAATCGGCAAGACTTTCGTTAGCTGTGGACTGGTTCGCGCGCTGACTGCTGCGGGCAAGCGCGTCGGGGCGATGAAGCTGGTTGAAAGCGGAATAGCACCGGACAGCCCAGACTCGGATGCCCATGCTCTTTGGAGCGCGGCGAATGCTTCGCAGACTCTGGAAGAAGTCTGCCCATTTAGTTTCGCCGAGCCAGCTTCACCCAATGTTGCCGCGCGCGCTGCTGGAAAATCTATTAGTTTTGAAGCTGCGGCAAATGCCCTTAATTCACTTCCGGCCGATGCAGACCTTAACTTGGTCGAAGGCGCCGGAGGACTGTTAGTTCCGATTAATGACAACTTTACCTTTGCGGACTTTGCCCAGGAGCTGGGAATTCCCGTGTTGCTCGTGGTTGGTTCGCGTCTCGGTGCGATTAACCACGCGTCGCTAAGCTTTGAAGTGCTCGCAGCACGCGGAATCAAAACTATTGGCTACGTCCTGAACGAATACGGTGCTGACGGTAAGCAGCAGTACTCGCTAGCACTTGAGACAAATCGGGAAGAGATCTTCCGGGCTGCCTCACGCTTTGAAATTCCTGAACTAGGCTGTGTTCCTTACGCAGCAAGTGAAGGCGACGCTAGTATATTTGATAAAATCGCAGGGGAAATCCTTAGGCGCTTAGGAGGTGCTAAGTGAGTGTCATTGGCAGTTTTATCGAAGAGCGGCGCGTAGATGCGAAGTTCCAGAGCAGACTTAACGAGCTGCAAGAGACTGAGCAGGTAATTGTCGAGCGTCTAATTCAATGTTTAAGCCCCAGTGCAAACACTCTGCGCGAGTTAATTCGTTTGGCAGAAGAAATTGCTGCTCGCGAGTCGAGAAGTTTGTTAGACGTACTGAGTGCTGAAAAGATCAATCAACTGCTCGAGCACTCAAGCAGCAAGAAAGAGCGCCAAAGATTAATTCGTCAGGAGTTGGAGCAGCAAAGATTCCCAAAGTTACACAAACTGCATGCTGAATTGAATCAATGTCAGACGCAGCTGTTAAACGACCTCGGACTGCGCCTCGAGTTGCCCCGTGACCTTGAAGGCGATACACTTTCCCTCACAATTTCCGCTAAGACTGCACGGGATTTTGAGAGGCAAGGAGCTAAAATAACAGAGCTTAGTACTCACCCGGCGCTCGCGAGAATATTTTCGCTACTTAAAGGTGACTTTTAGCTTCGTCATGCCGCCAGCTAGACCTTCGTATTGGCCTCAGCGCGTTTTTGTAACGCGAGATGCAAGCGATGACGCGCTCACGCAGCGTGTCTTGTCGCGCCTCGGCGACGTTGAAGTCGTGCACCTTGATCGCCGCGCCGATCCCGTAACTGAAACTGATTTTGGCGCAGATGCCGCGAACGACGCGAGCCGCTTCGACCTAGGAAAGCGCACACTGCTGCTAACTCGTCATGAAGGCGGATGGATGGAGCGCTGTCCCGCGGGGAGCGGCAATCTGGTCTGCTGCAATCTGTGGACCGTAAACCCAGGAGAAGGCTGCCCACTGGATTGTTCTTACTGTTATCTCCAGTCCTATTTGAAGCGAAATCCGACTCTCAAGTTGTTCACAAACATCCCCGACATGCTCAGCACGATAGAAGCAGCAGCGAATGCTGAACCATCGCGGCTATTTCGCATCGGCACCGGTGAAACAATCGACAGCCTGGTTTGGGATCCCCTGACTGATTTGTCGAGTGAATTAGTCCCGCTATTTGGACGTCTGAGTAACGCCTTGCTCGAGCTTAAGACTAAAACAGCGCTGGTAGATCAGCTCGTTGACCTCCGAAGTGAGCACAACGGCCGTACAGTAGTTTCCTGGTCCTTGAACGCCAGGGTAGTGACTGAGCGCGAAGAAGTATGGACTGCGGCCCTTGAAGATCGAATTTTAGCCGCGGCTCGCTGCGTCGAAGCCGGCTACCGGGTGGGATTTCATTTTGACCCTTTAATCGACTTTGATGGCTGGCAAGATGCTTACCGTGAGACTGTAGATTTGATCTTTGCCAGTGTGCCGGCTTCGCGAATCGCATGGATTAGTCTCGGGACGCTTAGATATAAGCGGGAGATGCAGCAAGTAATGCGCGAACGCTTCCCGAAAAGCACAGTTTCTCTAGGGGAGCAGCAGCTCGGATCAGACAATAAAATGCGCTACTGTCAGCCAATGCGCCTTAGGCTGCTCAGGTTTATGTGGGACAGCTTGAAGGAGCGTTCAGCTGACCTGCCTGTCTATATGTGTATGGAGGGTGCCTCCTCCTGGCGTGCGGTTAGCGAATGTTCGAGCAGTGAGGACGCATCCCTGGTAGAGATAATATCGCGCAAAGGCCGGACAGACGGTGCTGCCGCCGAAGGAGTTTTCCTGCAGTGAAAATGATCGTTAACAAAATCTTTGGCTCAGCAAACGAGCGCGAACTAAAGCGCATCTGGCCGCTCGTTGAGAAAATCAACGGTCTCGAGCCCGAATTCGAAAAACTAAGCGACATTCAGCTGCGCGAGCAGACCGATAAATTTCGCCGTCGTCTTGAAGAAGGTGAAACGCTAGACGACCTGCTGCCCGAAGCCTTTGCAGTTGTGCGTGAGGCTGGCAAGCGCACTCTCGGAATGCGTCACTTTGATGTGCAGCTGGTTGGCGGCATCGTGCTGCACAACGGCCGAATCGCTGAAATGAAAACCGGTGAAGGTAAGACGCTTTGTGCAACTCTTCCGGTTTACTTAAACGCTCTGCCCGGCAAGGGTGTGCACGTCGTAACAGTCAACGACTACCTGGCCCGCCGCGACGCCGAATGGATGTCAGCTATCTACGCTTTTCTTGGCTTGACGACGGGTGTCGTTGTTCAGGGCATGGAGCCGCATGAAGTTTATGAAGGCTACCGCGCCGACATTACCTACGGTCAAAACAACCAATACGGTTTTGACTACCTGCGCGATAACCTCAAGATGGACGCCAGCGAAATGGTTCAGCGCGGCCATTTCTTCGCCATCGTCGATGAAGTGGACTCGATTCTTGTCGATGAAGCGAGAACCCCGCTGATTATCTCCGGCCCCAGCGACAAGCCGACCGAGCTTTACCGCACGGCAAACGATCTCGTTAAACATCTAACGCCTAAGGAAAGTGAAGACGAGGACGCCCCTGGCGACTATTCAGTAGAGCTTAAGAGCAAACAGGTTTCGCTGAGCGACCAGGGTGTTAAGCGCGTTGAGCAACTGCTGGGAATCGACAATCTTTACGATCCACAGCACATCGACTTGGTGCATCACATTCAGCAAGCGTTGAAAGCCAACGTCACAATGAAGCGCGACGTCGACTATCTCGTGCGTAACGGGGAAGTCATGATCGTCGACGAATTCACCGGTCGTGTTATGCATGGACGCCGCTGGTCAGACGGACTCCATCAAGCTGTCGAAGCGAAAGAAGGTGTCGAAGTTCAGCGCGAAAGCCAAACTTACGCCTCAATTACGTTTCAGAATTACTTCCGTATGTATGACAAGCTTGCTGGTATGACTGGTACTGCTGATACGGAAGCAGTCGAATTCAAGAAAATCTATGGCCTGGATGTCGTTGTAATACCGACAAACGAGCCGATGGTTCGCCAAGATAATCCAGACGTCGTCTTCGTAACTGAACGCGCAAAGTACGAAGCGGTCTGCGAAGAAATCTCCGATCTGCATAAAACCGGCCAGCCGGTTCTAGTCGGAACAGCCAGCATCGCGAAGTCTGAGCTGGTTAGCATGCTGCTTACGAAAAAGAAGATTCCCCATCACGTCCTCAATGCGAAGCACAACGAACAGGAAGCCTACATCGTCGCGCAGGCCGGACGTCTCGGAGCAGTAACAATTTCTACCAACATGGCCGGCCGTGGGACTGACATTATTCTGGGCGGTAACCCGGTCTTTCTTGCCGAAGAAGAAGTCGGCACGCGCGATCCGGAAAACCCCGAATTTCAAGAGGCCCTCAAACGATACGAAGCAATTTGCGCCGAGGAAAAGAAGAAGGTTCTCGAAGCCGGCGGTCTTTTCGTTTTAGGAACCGAGCGCCACGAGAGTCGACGCATTGACAACCAGCTGCGCGGTCGCTCCGGTCGTCAAGGCGATCCCGGCGGTTCGCGCTTCTACGTATCGCTGGAAGATGATTTGATGAAGCGCTTCGGCGGCGAACGCATGCAAGCCATCATGGCCCGCGTTGGCGTCCAGGAAGATGAAGCGATTGAAGGCACGCTCGTCGCTCGCGCGATAGAAAACGCCCAGAAGAAAGTCGAAGGCTATCACTTCGATATCCGGAAGCACTTGCTTGAATACGACGACGTGATGAACAAGCAGCGCGAGGTAATTTACAACCTGCGCTCCAAGGTTCTGCGTTCAGAAGATATCGACCAAACTTTACAAGAGATCATACCGGAGCTGATCGAAGAGCTAATCCTAGTCCGGGCGAACGATAAAGAACCCCCGCACGCCTGGGACTTAAAAGGCATGTTTACGGAGTTCTTCCGCCTGTTTGGACTTAAGCTCGACGATGAAGCAGATATTCTTGCTCGCCAGGAAAGCGCGAATAAAGAAATCGCCCAGGAAATTTTCGAGCTGATGGAGCGCAAAGCGGCGCAGGAGCTTGAGAACCGTAAGAAAATAATCGGCGAACAGCGACTGCTAGACGGGGTGCGCTGGTTAATGCTTAAGGCAATTAACCAGTACTGGATGGAGCACCTCGCTGCGATGGACCACCTAAAAGAAGGCATCGGCCTTCGCGGCTATGGTCAACGCAATCCGCTGCACGAGTATCAGCGCGAGGCGTTTTACCTGTTCTCCGCAATGCTCTCGAGTATTAACCACTACGTTGTCAGTCAAATCTTCCTCTCACGCCCACTCTCAGAAGACGAAGTGCGCGAGATAGAAGAAAAGCTGCGCGAAGAGCAGCGCCAGCAAGAAAAGGCCGCCGAAATGACCCACGAAGACGTCGTGGAAGGCGGGAACAAAGAAGAAGGCAAAGGCGACGCCGGCGGACCCAACCGCAGGCAGCGCAGACGCCAAGCTGCTCGAACAAAGGAAGACTACTTGCCGACAGATCCCGGCACGGGGCAGTCCTCTTCGAAGTCTAAATCCCGCAAGAAAAACAAAGCAGCCCGTCGAGCGCGAAAGGGTCGGCGGTAGCGCAAAGTGAAGCGGCCTACTTCCCAGCAGCGCTTGGCAGTTAGGGAAAGGCCGAACGGCCGCAAGCCGTCTATGCTCCAAAATTGGCGCGATTTACTTTTCCTGCACTGGCCTTATGACCCTGCGGCGGTGCAGATGATGCTGCCGCGAGGCCTGCACGTTGATACCTACGACAATGCCGCTTACATGGGAGTGGTGCCTTTCTTCATGGTCGATGTTCGGCCATTCATGCTGCCGCCGACAATTTTTTACTCAAATTTTCCGGAGCTGAACTTTCGCACATACGTGCACGACGAAGAAGGCAATCCCGGTGTCTGGTTTTTCTCTCTCGATGCTGCGAACTGGCTGGCGGTTGAAGCGGCTCGGCGCTGGTATCATTTACCCTACTTCCATGCCGAGATGACCGGCGGGCGCGACGCAGACACAGGAGAGATTGACTACTACTCTAAGCGGGTCGGTACGGATGAGTCCCAAGCCTGTGAATTCGTATACGCGCCAGCTTCCGATTTCGAACCAGCTGAACCAGGGAGCTTGGAATTCTTTCTAATCGAGCGTTATCTGCTCTTTGCTTGGTCGGAGAAACAACAGCAGCTATTCAAAGGCCAGGTCTATCATCCGCCCTATCCGCTGTGTGAAGTAAACGTCATCGACTACAACGACAGTCTCTTCGAGATTAACGGTCTCGCCCGCCCCGGCGTCGCGCCAATTCACGCGATAATGTCTCCGGGAGTCGATGTCGAGATTTTCTCTTTGGAGAAAATCTAAAGCGGCGATTGACCACGGCTAGTGCCGGGTTCGAAAAGAAGTGTTGAAAACGGTACTAGAATATAGTACCATTACTATGTGCGACTGGATAGTAAGTATCTACAATTATTAGCTGAAGAGCGGGGCGTTAGTCTCAACGAGTTACTTCGACGGGCCGAAGTGAGCAAGACGGCCTATTATCATCTGGCACGCAAGGACACGATCCTGCCGGGTTCGGTCGAAAGAATCGCAAGGGAACTTGGCGTGGCACCTAGCGCGTTTATCGAGGTTGAAGATGCAGAGCTGTTTAGCCTGCGAAAGCGCCGGGAACGCTTGGAAGAGTTGATGCAAAGTGCACCGGAGACGTCCCGGGAAAACATTTGGCACACTCTAACCCTTCAAGAGCTGAACCCACTTGAAAGACTAAACAGGAGCTTAAGACGTGGCCGAGGCGCAGCTTTTTTCAAAGAGAGAACTCAAGTTTCTTGACGAGCTAAATGCTCGAAGTGTGCGCTACCTGGTAGTCGGTTTGGCTGCCGCTGCCGTGCAAGGAGCACCGATTGTCACACAAGACGTCGACTTGTGGATTGAAAAACTTAATGACAAGGAATTTCTTGCGGCTGTTCGAAAGGTCGGAGGAGCGTTTGTGCCAAGAATTGGCCACAATCCTCCAATGTTGGCGGGCAAGGGCCTCGAGTTGTTCGACCTGGTGGTTCATGTTCACGGATTAGAAGAGTTTGACCATGAATACCAGCAGTGTGTTCGCGAAACGCTTGGTTCAACCGAAGTAACACTTTTGTCGCTCGAGCAAATCATTAAAAGCAAGAAGGCGCTTAATCGAGCGAAGGACAAACTGGTAATTCCAGTGCTGGAAGACGCGCTTCGCGCAAATCGGGGAAGTTGAGCGAAACAACTCTGAGCGCCAGTTTCGGGGAACCGGAGGTTATTCCT